>JBCDLA010000001.1:0-79907 GCA_038745945.1 Cyanobacteria bacterium P01_H01_bin.74
CAGTAGGGCATTCTTGCTGGCCGTCGGCATTCCCGTTAAAAACTTGATGGCTTCTGTTGCCATCATCAATCCGGTTGTGCCGGGCAAAACACCCAGACCCCCCAACCGAACAACCAGGAGCCCCCCCCATTATGATGACCCACCAACCTGCCACTGAAAACGAAATTGTTGTGCCTGAACTTAAACAACTGCTGAAACAAAACACCCCTGCCCCGCTGCTTGTGGATGTCCGGGAATCTTTTGAATACGAAGCCGGGGCCATTGAAGGGGCTTGTCATGTGCCGCTTTCAGCGCTGGAGGAAGATCTGGGGAATCAGGCAGACTTGCTGAAACATTTTCCTGAGGCTGTTCAGGTGGCCTTAACCGATCAGTCTTCAGCGCAACCGATTATTTTGTATTGCAAAAAAGGCGGCCGCAGTATGCGGGCTTTAGAAGCACTTCGGGCAGTTTCATTGCCTGCCGGTGAGGATTGTCAGGCTCGCAGCCTGGCTGGTGGGTATGAAGCATGGAGCAGTATTATCTAAAGAGTTGAACTACTGCTTAATCCAAATATAATCACAAGCAATTCTTAGCCAGCTTATCCGTTCCTAATTTCTTAAAGTTTACTGTTTCAAACAAAGTCTTAAACAGACAGTGTTGAAGGTAAGAATCTTCAAACTTGTCACAAATTAGATTACTTTAGACAAAAAATCTTTTTCCAACTTAAAATCCAAGGCTATTGTGTACACCAGTTTCAAGCTGGTTTTTGCATTATCTTTTTTTAGTTAGCAAGACTAAATTTTTTTCACCTTTAATTTTGTTTTTTAATTTTAAAAACTTCTTTTAGCAATTACTTTCATCTTGAGGGAGATCGACAAGTTTACCTGAACTCGAACTTTATTATCAAAGTCTGTCTTTTTTTGTCCTTGCAGTCTGATTCTTCACTAAAAAGTATATCATCAGACTGCGAGGTTGTAAGAAGGTTTAGAATTGCTCATTGCTTGTCGAACCAAGCTTTGCCTATGAGCAATCGCCGTTGATCTTTTCAAATAAGATCAACGTTGTACTCTCTTCTTACGGATAAGTTGGCCGAACGCGAGCCACAACTATCGAAAACCATAAGAATCCGTTTTTCTAAAAAATGCCTAAAGCATCAACGTCGGGTTATTGGGTGCCGTATAAACCGCTTGAACCACACTAATGTTTCGCGAACTGAATGCAGCAATGCAATACTGAAAGTAATAATGCCACTTGCGAATAAACAAATGATCAAAACCCAATGCGAGAATGTCAGCCTTGCCGCGGGTAAAGTTTTCTTCCCATAAGGCCAGTGTTTTGCTGTAATCCAGCCCCATATCTTGCAACTCAAACAGAGACAAGTTACCAGCTTTGGTCAGTGCTTGCGTGACCCGTGCCAAGGACGGTAACAATGACCCCGGAAAAATGTGCTTCTGAATGAAGTCAACGTTATTTTTTAAAATGGCATATCGGCTATCGGGGCAGGTAATCATCTGTATGGCAAAAAGACCGTCTGGTTTTAATAAGCGGGTGCATTGGCCAAAAAAAGTGTCCATGTAGGCTTCGCCCACGGCTTCTACCATTTCAATGGAAACAATTTTGTCGTACTGGCCGTTTAAATCACGGTAATCCCGAATTTCAATGGCAATTTGGCTGCTCAATCCTTCGGATTTTATTTTTTCGGTTGCAAACGCATACTGTTCCTGAGACAAGGTGATGGTGTGGACATGGCAGCCATAGGTCTTGGCGGCATACACCGCAAAACCGCCCCAGCCCGAGCCAATTTCAAGGACACGATCCGTTTTTGTGAGGCGTAATTTTTGACACAACGCTTCATACTTTGCGTATTGTGCTTCTGACAGTGTTGTCTCTGCTGATTGAAACAAGCCTGATGAATAAGTCATCGTTTCAGCGTCCAAAAACAACTGAAAAAAAGGATTACCCAGATCGTAATGATTCTGGATATTGGTGACACTGTTTTGTTTGTTGTTGTCTTTCAGCAAATGCACAAACCGATTAAAACTGCCCAGCAGATTTATTTTCCAATCTTTTGACCCACTGCCTTCTAATACAGTCGATTGGCTGACATTAACAATAAACCACCGAATCACAGCGGCAATATCCGGGGTATCCCACATGCCTTGCATGTAGGCTTCAGAAAACCCAATATGACCAAAGAGAATGACTTGCCTGAAAAATTCATCTGAGTGCACAATAATATGCGGCGTGGCTGCAGGCTCTGTAGCGTTATCTTGTGAGGTATTTATCCCAAAGCGCAAGGTTTGCGTATGCGGCAGCGGCAAACTCAGCAAGAGCTGGCCTTGAGACATCGATTTCAGCGCATTTAAAAAAATCAGGCAGCATTGGCGGGAAATCCAGTCCATTGACTGAAGGGCTGGCTTGATCTGTTTTGGATGGTCGTATAAAACCGAGTGATCTGTGCGCTTTTCAACACCTTGGCAATCAACGGTCCTTGAGGTGGTCTTTGACGTAGTCTTCGGGTCTAAAAAATCAATATCGGCTTGCGTGGGCATAGAGCTGGTGTTGTTTTCTAAGTTGTTGTGGTTACAGTTGCTGTTTGCAATATTTTTCAAAATTTATGCAGGCTAAATTTGTACAGACTAAACTTGTGCAGGGTGATTACGCAAGGCCGGAATATAAATAAACGCACTCACAATCAGGGAAGCCCCAATGCCCAGATTAATACTACCGCGAAGCAAAGGGGGGACACCAATCACGTTAAGCAAAACCGCAATCATCACCATAATCGAGATCATAACCCAGCTTCTTATACTGTAAACTGAAAGGGGCCGTTTTTTCTCAGTTAACGCATTCAGCCGATCAATATTTCTTTTACAGGTTTTTGAGAGGACAAATTTGCCTTTTGCACCCCCAATGATCAAGGCCAGTGCTATGCTGATCAGCACTAGGGTCATATTTTCCGCCAAAGTGTATCCAGCAATAAAGTCAATGCCACGCAAGGTCATAATTAATCCGCCGACCATCCAGATCCCACAAGCCAGAAGCATTAGTTCTTTTTTACCCAGCTTGATGGGCAAAAAAAACAGGGCAAGAAATACAAATGGCATCACTGGAATGGTTGTAGGCATAAGGCGTTGGCTTTCTTAAGTTTAACAAGTGTATTCGGCTGAGGGCGAGATGAGAATGAGGAACAAAGCTCAGGGTATCTATTTTGCATCGCACAGAGGGAGATGACAAGGATTCTTGAAAAAACAATAATTCATAAAGCAGTTCAAATTTTGGCGGAACGATTTTGAAATGGCTGTGCAGTTTAAAAAACCAATGATTGCCTGAAAGTGTGTTGTTCCTGTTAAAAAGATTATTAAGGCTTAAATTATTAACGGTTAAAGCTGATACTTTTGAACCAGTGCCCTCACCCGTGAATCGCTGATGGGGTGACTTTGCAAGAACTCAGGCGTGCCATTATTGGGCGATGCCGCTTTCAGTATTTCAAATACACGCAATGCTGCTTTTGGGTTGTAAGCAGCAGTCCGCATCAGCCGAACCCCCAAATCATCCGCCTGGTATTCCAGTGTTCTGGAAGATCGCTTGTCCACAAGGCCGATGCCCAACTGACTTGCGAGATCGAGAATTTGGCTTTGATTGGTAAACCGACTTAACACGTAACGGTTGAGCAACGACAAGCCCACTTGACGCCGTTGGGTTTTGCCAATATGATTCAGCAGAATATGGCTTAACTCATGGGAAATCACAAAAGCCCGTTCATCGGCCGTGCGTAAATTGTTTAACAGACCGCTAGTAATGACAATCGATTGGCCGTCGGTCGCTGCATTAAGCGTGTTGCTGTTCTGAACGGCTATGCCTTTTACTTCATCGCTGGGAATGTTGTTTGCCCGCATCAGGCTGCTTAAGATCACCTCGGGCTGAATGCTTTTGCTGACCTGGCCCGTGTAAACAGCCTGTGCCAGATAGGTTTTGTTTTGGGGCTGACTGGCCACTGCTTTTTTCTTTAAGGGTTGTACTGGATTTGAAGCACTTTTTTTCACTTTGGGGGTATTAAAACGGCTATAAGGCTTGTAATATCGGCCATAGCCGGGGGTATACGGCATGTTTTGCGCTTGAGCGACTAAACGCCCATCCCCCAAAAAAGCCAGCAATACTACTGACAACAGGCCTAAAACCCAACCACGGTTGACGTGCTTAACAGTCCTCCTTTCCGTGAGAAAATGATAAAACTTGGCCGATAAAATCAAAGCATTTTTTTTCACAAAAAACCTGTGCTTATTTGTTAACATCATAAAAAGTCTAAAATCTTTTAAAAATCGAAACATGGAGAATCAATTGAATTCAATTGACTGTGGCATAAACCCTTTTAGACGCGCAACAGGCAAACATGTTTCTGCCATCAGGTCACTGTCATGATTGGGCGGTTGGACAAGTAGGGCAAATGACGCTCAGTGATGATTTCACCAGGCAACAAAACGGGAATGCCGGGGGGACAACTGGCAATGACTTCTTTTGCAATTTTTCCGACCGCAGCTTCTGGCATCAACGGGCTACCCTGGCTGAAAAAAGCCGCTCTCGGGGACAATGCCATTTGGGGCAAAAAGCTGCGGTCGGAAAAATTGGCTTCCGTTTTTTCTACATCAATTTTTTCTATGTCAATTTTTTCTATATCAGGGCTTTCTGCTGGCTTAGAAATCTCTTTTAAAAGGCTGAAATCAGACCCTTCATAAGCGTGTAATGCTTCAAGCAGCCGGTCAAAATCTGCTGCAGTTAAACCGATATTCCCCATATACAAGGCTGAACGGTGGTTGATGGACTCGTAAGCAATGCCGTTCGGTTGTGTTTCAAGCGGGATGGCCCATTGATCGGGTGGGGTTATGTGATGCTGGTTGTGGTGTTTAATAACCAGCTTTGCCGGATCCCAATAGTTTCTGGCTTCTTCTGTTTGAGGTGAAAATACTGAAAAAGCATTCAACTGTGCTTTTGCTTTTTGACGAAACTGTTTAACCCACTGGAAACAGTTTGAAATCGTCGCTTTACCCTTAGCACTGGCCAAAAAGCCGACAGTACTTTCAAGGCTCGCAAGCAACAGGTAAGATGGGCTGGTTGTTTGTAACACATTGAGTGCCTGCTGAAAAGCAGCAGGATCAATACGGGATCCATGCGGCAAGTGGGCAATAGCGGTCTGGGTTAAACTGGTCGCACTTTTGTGTAACGACTGTACCACCACATCACAGGCAAAGTGGGCCGCTGATACCGGCAAATTCTCAAAGAAGGGCCACAAACTGCCATGTGCCTCATCAACAATAAGAAGTAGATTGTTCTTTTGGCACCAGGTTGCAATGGCTGCAATGTCTGAGCCAATGCCTTCATACGTGGGCGAGGGTAAAATAAGTGCTTTGCAATCTGGCTGACGCTTTTTAGCAGTCTCCAGGGCGTCAATAGATAATGCCCCCCAGAATCCCCACTGGCTGTAGTAATCTGCATTTGGTAATACCCATACGGGCTGTGCACCGGTTAAGACCAGCCCGTTTATCACACTGCGGTGGCAGTTCCGGCTTACCAGCACTTTATCGCCAGCCTTTAATGCAGTCAGCATTGCTGCCATCAGGCCAACACTGGCACCATTAATTAGGTAATAACTTCTCTGAACCCCAAAGATTTCCGCTGCCCATGCTTGGGACTCAGCAATACAGCCTGTTGGTTCAGAGAGCACATCCAAATCATCAACTTCTGTTAAGTCAAACTGAAAAGCTGTTTCAGATCCAAGCGCAAGCCGTTTTTTAAAGAGGGTACCGTTTCCCGCATGGCCTGGGACATGAAAGCGAGCCCTCTTTTTTTTCTGATAATCTATTAAGGCCTGGTTAATAAACACACACAATTTATAGAGACCGTTTATTCAGACAGCTCAGTTTGATTGCCGTAAAACTTGGGGTTATTTCAGCAATTTATTTGGACGGCACTGCATTTAAGGGTTCAAATCCGTGTTCGGCACGCTCTTCATCGGTGACTCCTTTGATGGTCAAGTTGATCCGGCCCCGGTCATCAATATCAATGACTTTCACCAAGACTTCTTGATCCACTTTCAAGATGTCCTCCACTTTTTGCACCCGGTAAGGCGCCAGTTGCGATATATGGACCATGCCATCTTTACCGGCAAACAGTTCTACAAACGCCCCAATAGGAATAATGCGAACCACTTTGCCTTTGACCAGCATGCCCCGCTCGACTTTCCGGGTTAAGCGTTCAATAATTTCCTGCGCTTTTTCCGCGCCATCACCGCCGGTTGCCGTGATGGTGACCAGGCCGCTGTCTTCAATGTCAATATTGGCACCGGTTTCTTCAATAATTGACCGAATCATTTTACCCCCAGGGCCAATCACGCTGCCAATCATTTCTTTATCGATGGATAAGGTGACAATTTTTGGTGCGTATTTCGACAAGGCTGGCCTTGGCGCACTAATTGCTTCTGCCAGGCGATCCAGAATAAACATGCGTCCGGTTTTGGCTTGCTCAAGGGCTGTTTTCATAATTTCAAGTGAAATGCCTTGAATCTTAATATCCATTTGCAAGGCTGTAACCCCCTCGCGGGTGCCAACCACTTTAAAGTCCATGTCCCCCAGAAAGTCTTCAACGCCTTGGATGTCAGAAAGTACAATGGATCGATCGCCTTCTTTAATCAGGCCCATTGCTATACCGCCAACGGGGGCTTTTATCGGAACACCAGCATCCATAAGGGCCAGTGTGCTGCCGCAGGTTGAAGCCATGCTGGTTGATCCGTTGGATTCCAATATATCAGAATTAACCCGAATGGTATAACCAAAAGCCTCTTTACTGGGGATAACGGGCGCCAAACCACGCTCAACCAGAAGACCATGGCCAATTTCCCGGCGTCCAGCACCACGCATGGGCTTTACTTCACCCACAGAAAAACCTGGAAACGAATAATGATGAAGCCAGCGTTTCTCGGTAAGCGGATCAACCCCGTCAAATTTTTGTGCTTCACCCGGTCCGCCCAGTGTGGCAACAGACAGGGCCTGCGTATTTCCTCGCGTAAAGAGGCCTGATCCATGAACCCGGGGCAACAGCGAGACCTGACAGTTAATCGGGCGAATGTCTTCCGGCATGCGCCCATCCGCCCGCACAGACTCTTCCATAATCATTGTGCGCATCACAGATTTTTCAATTTTTTTGAACGATTCACCCAAAAAGTTCAAGGTTTGCTCCGCCAAAAACAGTTTCATCGCATCATCATCCGGCTTTTCTTCTAAAGCTGCAGTTAATTTTTCTTTGGCTTCAGCCAGCATCACCTTGCGGGCATCACGGTCAAACTCGTGATAGGCCTTATTAATGTCTTCCTCAACCGTTTCGCGGGCAAATGCTTCCACTTGCTCAACAGCGGCTTTATGCTCAAAAACAAAGGCTGTTTTTTCAACACCGCATTGGGCTGCAAATTCTTTTTGGACAGCAACCTGAGACTTAATGTGGGTGTGAGCAAAAGCAAGCGCTTCCAGTAAATCTGCTTCACTGACAAATTCTGCACCGGCTTCCACCATCATAATGGAGCTTTCAGTGCCTGCGACCACCAGATCCAAATCGCTTTTTTCAGACTGGCTGAATGTTGGGTTTAAAACGAATTCGCCATTAACACGTCCCACACGGACCCCACCAATAGGACCATCAAATGGCAATCCTGATAGCTCAAGAGCCAAAGATGCACCAAAAATTGCCAGTACATCAGGCTGAGTTTCACCGTCTAAGCTCAGGGTTGATACAACCACTTGAACGTCATTTTTAAAGCCTTCAGGCCACAGGGGGCGGATTGGCCGGTCAATTAAGCGCGCCATCAGCGTTGCCTTATCTGTTGGCTTGCCTTCACGCTTTAAGTATCCACCAGGCAACCTGCCGACAGCATACAAGCGCTCTTCAACGTCAATTAACAACGGAAAAAAATCAATCCCTGCCCGTGGGTTTTCGCTACCGGTTGCAGTTACCAGCAAAACCGTTTCATCGCAACGTAAAATTACTGACCCTTGGGCTGATTTTGCGATCATACCCGTTTCAATGCTGACAGTATGCTTGCCGATAGTCAGTGTTTTGCTTTGCTTATTGGGAAAAAGAATTTGTTCATTCATAACAGGGATTGATCTTTCTGTGTCAGATTTGCTGTGTCAAATTTGGATGACATCGATTTTAAATTTTATATGTTATTAACAGCAGATAGCGCATTACGTTTTTAATGCAATGTTTTATGTCGTGCTGTCTAGAAAATAGAAAGTAAGTGTACTGCCCTCAAGTTTTTTAAAATACAAGATTAAAAACACAAAAGCGAGCAATTCATTTTCCATTTTGCTCGCTTTAAATCAGTTACCGGCGGATGCCGAGCCGCTTGATGAGAGCCTGATAGGCATCCACTGTGATTTTTGATTTGATGTAGCGCAATAAGCGTTTGCGGCTACCTACCATCATTTGCAGCCCCCGTTGGCAAGAAAAATCTTTGGGATTCTTTTTTAAATGCTCGGTTAATTCACGGATTTTATGGGTCAATGCTGCAATTTGAACAACACTACTGCCTGTATCCTTTTCATTTTGTGCAAAAGGTTGAATAAATTCTTTTTGTTTTTGCGGTTGCGCCATAGGGATATACTCACTTTGTGCATTCAGTTATTGTGTATTAAAACATTGTGTATTAAAACTTTAATGCATTAATAAGATGCGTTGATGCATTCTATTATGTATATTAATAAATAAATTACAATAGCATCTTCAAAGGCCAATTATAAAAAGTAATCACTTAAAACCAGTAAACGATTTAAATAGCCAGGATTTTGAATTAAGGAATGACCACGCATTGCAGAAAGCGACTTTAATGAGCAGGATTCAACGAAACAGTATATATCAGTCAAACCAGCTCAAAGTCCTCTTTTCTTTCACCACGAGTCTAATGGCTTGCTTTCTGACCTGTGTCTTGTTTTTTTCAGGATGCCAACAGAATGAACCGCCCCCAACCCCTGAAAATGCAGCCGCAGTCCAAGAAGAGTTGCAAGGCATTCGAGGCCTGATTGAGGCTGGGAATTTTCAGGAGGCTTTTTTACGCCTCAATGGCGCTCTGGATATAGACCCCAAAAATCCAAAAATTCACCTGAATCTGGCTTGGCTGTATCTTTATACAAAAGATATGCAAAAAGCGTTGCAGGAAATTTCAACTTTGCGCAAACTTAGCCCTGATTTACCCGAAATTGATCACTTGCAAGGCGTTTTTGATCAAAACCAGGCACAGCAACTCCAACAAAACGGACAGCCCCTGGTCGGAGAACAACTGCATAAACAAGCAGTCTTTCGGCTGCAAAAAGCACTGAACCATGACAAAAACAACCATCAGATTTTCTTTGACATTGCCACCAGCCTGTCGGCCATTGACAGAAATCAGGAGGCCTTAAGCTTTCTTGATTCGGGTTTTGATTACATTCCGACAGCCGATTTGGAAACCCAGGTCAATTTTCAGATTGCCATCTGCGCGTTGCATGCCAAAATGAACATGTTTGAAGAGGCCATCCTTGATTGCGAACAAGCCGCGACCTTTGCCAACACCGATGCCGCCAAGGAACGGATTGTGAACCTGATTGAAAATATGAAATTGTTGAATCCAGGTTTTGAATTGCCAGAAAATGCCAAAAAACTCGACGCCCTTCAGCCTTAGTGCCAAGTTTATGCTTGTTAGTTAAGGTAAATAAGAAACTGAGAGGCTTTAGTCAAGTGGAGTAAAAATATTCATTGTTGATTTAAAATTAAATTGCTTTAAAATAAAAGTCATGATCTATTCAATTCTTTCAAGTGTGGCAATATTACTCTTGTTTGTGGGTTGGTTAAACCGCAAAAAAATACGCACCCATATGGCCTTTATGTCAACGGCATTTGTTTTAGACATTGCCATACTGCTGATGGTTGAACTCAATAAAAGTGCCATTTTAACCACCAGCAAAAATTTATTTAATCCCCAAGCTGGTACGGCGTTGCTGTTATTTCATGTTTTGGTTTCAGTCTTGATGCTGGTGTTTTATGTGATGCAGTTGCGTACAGGGTATCTGGCGTTTCAAGGTGTGCATCAGACAGTTACATTTCACCGGAATGTCGGAATGGCCTTTTTTACGTGCCGGTTGCTCAACTACATCACCAGTTTCTGGGTGATTACAAGTTAAAAAGCACTGTAAGCCGGGGATTGCTTATTACCTTTCATCATTATTAGGGTTGTCTTCATCATTGTCTCCCAGGCCTTCATATTCTGCGAGACCAAATTCATCTAAAAATTCTGCTCGTGAATATTCATCGTAGCCAAATTTATCAAAGTATCCGCTGTAGATAAAATCGACAATTTCTGACACAGCAATTTGCTGATTTCCCATTTCTGGTCCGGTATCATCATCATTTTCAGGGTTGTCGTGCCAGTTTCCTCGCCGGTCTAAATATTGAACAATGGGCACTGATCTGCCAATACCTTTACCCAGCTGTTCTTTGAGGAGGGTAAGGGCAGCTATTAGCTTTTCGTCTTCTTGTGCATTTTCAGTAATGAAACTAGAAACTGAGTCTCCAGTAATTACACCTTTCTTATCGCCGTCTTTAACAACAATATCAGCCAAGTATGGTGCCAAGGTTTCAAGCCATTCCAAGTAGCGGCCTTTTTCTTCGTCTGTATCATCACTCCAGTCTCTGTGATTCTCACCTGCTGAATCCATATCGTCAGGGTTAATTACAAAAGTATCATTACTGCTTGAATAGTAATTGATATTAAAATCATCATAAAAAGGCGGCGGAGAAGGCGGTGGCGGTTCTGTACCTTGCTCTTCATCACCCGGTGTATCGCCTGTTTCCTCTGTATCCGGCTCATCAGCCCCTGCCGGCGCTTCAGAAGACCAAGTATCGTAATTCTCTTCAATGTAATCATCAATATTGCCTGTATTCAGTTTTGCTTTCAGAAAATCTTTGGGTATGCCCAACTGTGCTCCGAGCTTGGCTGCTGTTTCTATACTAATTCTTACTTTACCCTCATGTAATGTATAGTTATCGGTTAACGTTTCAACCAGTGAACTGCCTTCCATTTCAGTCATAAAGTAAATCAAGGTATCCAATGCCTGTTTCTTGACAGTGGACAGTGATCCTGTTTTTCCTCGGTAGTCTCTTATTTCATCGATGTCGATATAATCATCACCGTCATCACTGTTTTCAATCTGATCCCACATGTTTATAAATTCTTTGACTGTTTTCTTTTTGGCTTCAAAATGCTCGTCTTCCCCACTATCATCTGCCCATTTGTAAGAATCAACAAACCCGGAATCTCGGATGCCGTATATGGTTACATTATCATCGGTAGTTTCATAGGCAATGCCGTTGTATATATAGTAACGTGGGTTATTAGAGTTACCCCCTGAACCGCCATCAGCCCCTGTGACCCCAGGGGCCCACTGACTTGCGCCTACACCAGATGCACCAGCAACGGTTCTGCTTATTGGTTTCTCATACAAGTTAAAATAGTTACCGCCTGTGCTATCAAGTCTGCCAAGTGGTACCATTCCACCGCCAGCTGTTGGACTACGGTAATTGCTTCGGCAGCAGCAACACCCACAACCATTGCCATGGGTGAGATGGGTATTCATTTGGTGCTGATGCACCCCATACGAATGTAAAGTGGCGTGTTTTAAACCATTGGTTTGGTTATCGGAGTTTGCTACATTTTCTTGATTTAAAAATAGCCTGTTGTTCAGCTGTTCATAAAAGTCAGACTGCTGATTGATGTTATTGGCTGTTAATAAGATAGGTCCCTGCCAGTTCTGTATGGCAATATAGGCACTATTGTTCTGCTCAGCACCAGGGGGGTACCAAACATTTTCTTGCCCTGGCATGTTGATTGCGTTTGTACGGAGGTCAAAAAAGGTAACATTTGAGCCATATTGCTTAAAAAAGTAATCATCGGCTTCCAAATCCAATACCTCTGCAAATGGATTGGCGTGATTCTCGATATTTGCTGAAAAATTCTTTGCAAACATGACACATCTCAAACGTTGAGCCCTATCATCCACTGAAACGCTAAAATCTTTGCACAATTATTTATCAAATAATTGACTCATTAAATCATTGTTTTTACTCTATGCATTCAGGTGAACAAGAGACAGAGATTTGACGACGCATCCCCCAAAAAATCTTTTTGAGTTACTTGTCTAAAAATGTATCCAATTGGAATACATTCCTGTAAAATCAGTTCTGTCTGTTTTTCAGATAGGAATTTTTTCTACTACTTTTACTCAATTGCATAAAAACCTGCAAATGTATTTTTGTGCTATGATTCACTTGTAAAAAGATATTGATGCGCAAATAGCTTTAGCGTTATTCTATGAAATTTTAGTGAGTTGAAGTTTTTTATCAAGTACAAGTAAGGGTTCAACAAGTACTAAATTCGAGTAAAAACTTATAATTTAAACACATATGTCCCGCCCCCCGAACTGTTAAAACACTACTAAACTTTATAATACGCTGACTTTAGAATAAAAATGCACTCTAAATTCTTGAATCTTATTGCAAATAATTCTCATTTGGTTTATAATTGAGAATAAATCTCAATAGAGAGCACTTTTAGGAGTAAAAAAATGATTCTTAAAGAATTAAAATCCCTTCAAACTTTAGCGGATATCAATGACCGACCGCAAAGGCAGGCCGTTTATCTTGCAGTCTTGAAAAATTTCAGTCGAGAAGAAACAAGGTTATTTTTTAAATTATATAATGCTGTAGCGCTCAGTTGCTCAGTTACAAATAAGTTTTATGAACTTTTTTATCAATTTGATCAAAAGAAACCCATTGCCTTTCTCAGTAAGCATTTTATTGAATTGTTTACAATATGGAAAAATTGTCAATGCAATGGCGATTATCAACTTAAGGCACAAGTTGCTTGTTTGTTAGAAGATTTAAATATAGCAGCAATCGCAAATCGTAAAGCTTTATGCCTCCATCATGCAGCATTAAAAAATCAGGAAATGAAAGAGATAAAATATAAATTGCGTGCTAAAGGTTCAAAAAATTAAAATAACATCTATCAATAAAGGAAAGAGAAAACGGTTATGAAAATCAATGTTCTATACGGCTCTGAAACAGGCAATGCAGAAGATTTGTCGGAGCAAACTTCTGAACGGCTTAAGAAAGAAGGGTTTGAGTCAGAGCATACCAGTATGGATGATTACAGTGTTGATATGTTAAGTCAGTTTGATGGTATGTTAATTATTATTACCAGTACGTGGGGAGATGGTGAGCCGCCATCCAATGCGATGGATTTTCATGGGGCCATGGCCACAAAGCCCAATATTAATCTTGAAAAACTAAGGTTTGCTGTTCTGGGGCTGGGTGATACCAGTTATCCTGAGTTTTGTAAATGTGCGCAAGATTTTGATGAATGGCTTGAAGAATTAGGTGCAAAAAGAATATTAACCCGTGTTGACTGTGATATTGATTATGAAGAACCCTACGAAACATGGCTGAATAATCTTGTTGATGCCATTAAAAAACAGGTTGTTGCTGCTTAATCTGACGAATTGGTTGCTTTTTATTGCCAAGAATAGTTTTAAATGCAATCTAAACAGTATTGTTTAGATTATGCTTTTTTTATTTTTCATGTCGGCTCTAGGTCGTTTAAGAATATGTTAATAGGTATCTTAAAGCCAATGAGTTGGGAGTGATTAAACAATTAAGTTTGGTATTGCTAAACAACAGTCTCAAAAAAAAAGCTTGTGCCATTCCAGATCAAAAGCCATAATGTCTCTTTAGCGAGCGATGTCGGTTTTTTTACTGGATGCTATAATTTTTATACGTGATATACAGGGATTTTAGTTGTTGTGCCGCGCTATTTTTTTAATAGCCAGAGCTGCTCGCTCACTGATAGCAGGACTTTCACTTTGTTTTGCTTCACGTAAGGCCTGATTGATGCCAGATTCAGACACCCCTATCTCACCGGATGCCCAAATTGCCAGTGCAATCAAGTCCTCGTTATCTGCTGTCTGAATAATAGTCAGTAAGGGGGGGAGTGCCTCTTTGGCCTTTAACACACCCAGCTGCCACGCGGCAATGCAGCGGATGTCCTCTGAATGTGCTGAAGACAACAGCGAAATTAAAGGCGTAATTGCCAATTGACCCAGTTTGCCCAGGGATTCTGCTGCGGCTTGAAAGATGGTGTTGTCTTCATCATTGAGTGCGGCAATTAAAACTGGGATACTTTTTGCATCCTGTGTGAATCCTAAGCCTTGAATAGCAAAAAGGCGTAAAGCCTTGTCTTCACCCTCAAGCAATGACAGCAGTTCATCAAGTCCTGTTTTTCCGCCCACTCTGCCCAGAGCCAAGGCTGCTGCATTTCTTAAGTCCGGCGAATGGCTGTCGTCATTGAGAATATCAATAAAAGCCGGCAGGCAAAGTCCCGGTTCATATTTTTCAACCATATACAGCAATGCGTTAATTTTACTGTCAGTCGGGTAACTGTCCTGACGAATAATTGACAGTGCTGTTTCTAAGGGGGAGGGCTCGTTTTCTTGCATCGTCATCCTTGAACAGTATCACAAAAGATTGTGGTGTTTTTAAAATTAAGCAAGCCATACCAAATAAAAACGATTATAATTTAAAAGAGGGAAAATGCTTGGCCAAAACGATTTTTGTTGAGGGCTTTCATTCAAAATTTATGGGGTGAAGGCCTGAAGCAAGCAATGTATCAAAAATGTGTCATAAATGTGTCAAAAAATTAGTTGATCAAATTCATGAAAAACACCCCGATAAAAAGCGTCGTTTATGTCATTGTTATTGCTTGGGTTATTGTTTTCCAAGCAACCGTTGCAACAAGTCGCAGTGCAGACTTAAACGACATGCCGATTCTCCATATTAATGGGTCTCAAAACGATAACAACACGCCAGCGGTTCAACGCCTGATTGAAATCTCAAAGCAACAGGGTGATCGGCCCCTGATTGTAAAACCCAGCGATTATCTGCGCCCATTAAAAGCCGAATGGATTGTACTTCCGGTTCCCCAGAAACTACAGACGCCATACAGCCACACGGCCATTCAGACCAGTATTTTTAATATTGCAAACAGCCAAAAAACCCTGATCATGGCCTTGCCAGAAAATCCGGATCAATCCGTAATGAATATGCTGGAGCAATTGGGCATTATTTGTGATGGCACAGAAAAGATTAAAGTTACGGGCCTTCAGTGGCTTCAAACCAAGCAAGCAACCCAACAGGAGTCTGAAAAAGAGACAACGGCCCCAGCCTATGAAATATCCCCTGTGAAAACGCCACTGCAAACTGAGGCTAAAAATAAGATCTCGCTGTTAAAAATTATTCCGTCAGCCCAAGATATTGTTGCTGCAAAGTGGCAAGACCGCCTGCCGGCTGTTGTCATCCGAAAACAGGCTGGCTTGCGTCTGGTATTATTTAATCTGCCGCTTCAAGCTTTGCACCTGCCTTACGGCAAAGTGTTGCATCAAACACTTGCCATGCTTTACCCGGATTTTATGGATGCCCCTGACAGCCCCCCTTCTGCCAGTCAGCACCTGGTCTATCACGAGAATAAATCCGAACCCCTGAAGCCACTGTCGCTATTGGCCATTCATCCACAACAGACAGCCACCAGTAAAAAAGCGCTTGCGCCAGATAAGACAAATGCGCCAGAAAAAACGCCCTTAATTCCACTGGATCAAACAGCAGCAGCGTTCTTGGCCAACAAGCGTCTTTTTTTTGATAACAAGCGTTTTGACAATGCGCATTTTACTGGAAAATTGCCGGTGCTTAACCCTAAAAACTCTCCACAACAAGGTGCAGCCCAAGCTGAGGCTGGCTTTGTCATAGACGGCCCAGCGCAACAAGCAACAAACGCGGCGAGTAGCAATTTTACCAGCCGCCTGCTAAAACAATTGGCAGAAACAGTTTACGATCGCAGCAAGCCATTGTCTGAGCCGCCTGAAATCATTTTAAACCTGCATCCCTTGCCTGAAAAGCAAGCAGCAAAAAACACTGACGCAAGTTCTAAGAAAACAGAGGCAAACGCAGCGCAATCATCGAATCCATCCGATCCGTTGCCGCTAAAAACAGAAGACAGTGCCATTGACTCGGTATTGGAAACCATTCTTGGGACAGAGAACAACGACAGTAATAAAAAGAACGAAAACAAAGCAATCAGACCTGATCATAAAAGCCATCACAAGCAAAAAGGCCGTCAAAGAACCCAGAAATACTTTAGCTTTTTGGACCCAGTCTCTGCTTCTCAAGCCCTTCAACCCAATTACGATCGGGGACTGTACCACAGTTATCTTAACCTCTTGGAGGCAATGATGGACAGGACCCGTCAAAACCTGGCCACCAATGCCCTGCTGGGATTCAATCTGGATAACTCAGCCATAAATAGCAACCTTGAAAAAACCGCGCAAGCAAAAAAAGAATTTAAAGCCCACTACAAGCCAGGCCAGACACAAGCAGGTTTAAACCACTTTGAAGTGGGTTATAAAGCGGCAATGGCTGCACTCAGTGACTCTGAGGTGGTTTCACCTGTGGGCGCCAATGCCATTTGGCTGGACCGGGGCACCATTGTTTCATTGGGCAACGCAGACCGGCTGCGCAGTCATATTCAACAATTGCACCAGGCGGGCATTAATCTGATTTATTTTGAGACCATCAATGCCGGTTACCCGATTTATCCCAGTAAACTGGTTGCGCAAAATCCGTTGATCCAAGGTTGGGACCCGCTGGCAGTTGCCATCGATGAATCCCATCGGCTGGGTATGGAATTGCACGCCTGGGTGTGGAGTTTTGCAGTCGGCAATACCCGACACAACGCCATTATTGGAAAACCCGCCCACTATCCGGGGCCGGTATTTGACCGTTACCCGGCCTTACGGCAAGAAATGCTGGTTAACCGGTACGGCAAACACCGGCCAGCAGGCCAGCACGAGTACTGGCTCAGCCCGGCCAGTGAGAAATCTCGTGCGTTTTTAAAAAACTACTACAGAGAAATTGTTGAAAATTATGCCGTAGACGGCTTGCACCTGGATTATATTCGTTACCCATTTCAGAAGTACAGCAGCCAGATGGGCTACGAACGCGTTGGACAAGAAGCTTATGCATCAGAGACAGGCCGTTTGTCTCATCACTTTCACCAACGCAGCACGCCCCACTGGATCCGGTGGAAATCCAGGCAAGTCAGTCAATTTGTACAAGACATTGCAACGACAATGCGCGCGATTCAACCCGATTTGATTCTTTCTGCCGCGGTCTTTCCCATGCCGCGTGCTTCTCGTATAACAGCCATTCAGCAGGATTGGGAAACCTGGCTGGACAATGGCTGGGTCGACATGATTAACCCGATGGTCTATACGCGCAACCCGCAAAAATTCAAACGGCTGATTGCCCAAATCAAGCAGAGCCCCAAACACGATCCGGTCCTTTACCCAGGCATAGCCATGCACAAAATTGATGCCAATCAGTTGTACCTGGAACTCAAGGCCTTGAAAGAAACCGGCCTGGTGGGAAATACACTGTTTGCCAGCGCCTATTTTAATTCCCCCAAGCGTACAGTTTTGTCGTCTGGCCTGGCGCACTTAAAACACACCAAGACAAAGCCCTACACAGAAAACACAAACTACGCCGGCAACGAAAAAAACCCAAAAGAAATGACCAGCCAGCATTCATCCCCGTCCCAAACTGGACTTACCGGAAACCCAGCCCCCGTATCCCCAAAACCTTTTATTGCCTTGCCGCACCGCGACCCCATCAAAAAAGCCCAATTGCTTGCCACTTTTTTTAAAACCCACTGGCAAGCGTTTCATAAAAATACACAGCCAGACAGTGGCATTCAATTGGTCAATATTCGTGTTAATCAAGAAACTCAAACAGGCCAGGCAACTCGCCCCAAATCCCCGGTAAAGCCAGCGGTTGTGTTTACTGATAAAAAGCAGCTCGCATTAACGCAGTCTGGTATTCAGCCTGCGGTCTACAACGGTGTGATTGCCGCAGTGCCAGCAAAACAAAACCAAGCAACCCAGGCCGTCAATCAAAAACTGCACGTGTTTCTTGAGGAATTAAACAATCATGCCAGCCTGTCCGAAACCCAGACAACCCCTGGACCGGCGAAAACTGATACGCTCGAAATGGCGCTCAACGCGCTGCAAGATGCAGTTAAAAACTGGTCGGTGGAATTGCCTGAAGCCCATGCCCCTGTGGCTGATTTTTTCAAGCAGACGCTGGCCCAAACCCAGACCGTTCTTATTTTTTGCCGCTAATGCCAAAAACCCCAACCGTTATAAAAAATCGTTATAAAAACTTGCCCTGCAGGATTTCAAGGGCATGCTGTTTTGACTCTTCTTCCGCAGCAGAGAGAGCAGAACCTGCACTCGGCGGCTGGGCCAGTAAATCAGGCGGTATCTGTTCTGATTCTGGGATAGGGCCTTGCGCCTCTAGTGGATGCTTTTCAAGTCCTTGATTTTCAAGTCCTTGCTTTTCAAGTCCTTGACTTTCAGGCCCTGCTTTAACGCTTTCCTGAGGCTGTGGCTGTGTATCATAAGGGGGCGTGTGAAAAGTCTGTTTGGCTTGGTTCGGCAAATTAACTTGATTTGGTTGTTGCGGCTGCTCGGGCGTCTCATTTGGACTGGGGGGACTGGGGGGACTGTGGCTTACGATTGCTGAATCTTTAAGGGCGGAATCGAGTTTCTGGATTTCAGTGCAGTCAATCTGAACCGGATATCCCAAGACTTTTTCAGCGGCTTTTTCCAGATGCAGCATTTTATCGGGTCGGGTGACTGTTGCCAGATTTATATGGCCCACACAGCCAACGGTCAGCTTGTTGTTGGTGTGATTTAACAACTGTGTTTGTTGTTGTAAAAGTGAGCGGTACATGCGGCTGGGAATTTGCGCGCAAATGTTTTGATAAAGCGCGGCAAAAGCGCTCTGCTTTTCCAATGGGGTTTCTGCAGGAGGATTGAGATGCAAAGTTTGCGGCTTATCTACGAGAGGAGCTGAATGCTGCTCATTATCCGGTGCTGTTGTCTGCTGGGTTGGAGGGGCTGCCTGTTTGGCTGATGGCATTGATTTTTTGAGCAAAGGCTTATCTATCTTATCCTTATCTAGCTTATCTAGAGTCTTTGAAGTCTCTAAATTCTCTAAATCTGTTTTTTCAGGTGAGACAGGCGCAGAGACAGGCTTGTAAGCTTGCGAAGAATTTTTTATTGCCGAGCCGTTTTCAGAAGCAGAAAGGCTTGGCTTTTTTTGAGCCGGTAAAGGCTGGCCAGGCATTTTTTCAAGCGGCGTACCTCGACTGTCAGTCCCTTGGTCTTGCATGTCTTGTAAAAGGGCTTCAAGCTTTTCAACGCGGGCTTGCAGGGTTTCCAACTGATAAATTTCATGCCGGTAAACCAGTTCTAATAAGCCAATTTCAAGCCACAACCCTGGGTTTTGCGTGTTTCGGATATTTCTTTCCGTTTCAGCCAGCCGGTTAAGCAATTGAGGCAGTAAGGTTTGACTTTCAAGCAGGTCAGCCTGTTGCAAAAGCGCCTGGTAATACTCGGCTGAGAGCCCCAGTGATGGCTGCATCTTCCCAGAGCCATCGGTCTGAACAACCAGCAGGTTTCTGAAATGCTGGGTCAGATCTTTTAAAATTTGGGTGGGCTGAACCCCTTGACCAATCAGTTCCCCCAGGTGACTGAGCAGCAATTGGCCATCCTGTTTTAAGACCGAATCGCCCAGTGCCAGCACCACGTCATCAGACAGGGCGCCTGTAAACCTCAAAATATCATCGTGCTGAATGGTTATCCCCGGTTGGGCCCGCCCCATCACGGATACCTGATCCAGCAAGCCAACGGCATCCCTTAAACCTCCCTTTGCGTGGCGGGCAATGGTGTGCAATGCTTCAGGGGAAATGGTTATTGCTTCCCAGTCGGCAATGGTGCGCAGGCGGTCTACAATTTCCTGGGTGCCAATGCGGGCAAAGTCAAAACGCTGACACCGGCTGACAATGGTCTGCAAGACCTTGTGCGCTTCAGTGGTCGCAAAAATAAAGATGACATTTTCAGGCGGTTCTTCCAATGTTTTAAGCAGGGCATTAAAGGCCTGCGTGGTCAGCATATGGACTTCATCAATGATATAAACCTTATACCGTCCAGAAATGGGACGATACTGGCAGCTTTCAATCAGTTCCCGGGCATCATTGACCCCGTTATTGCTGGCAGCATCAAACTCAATAATATCCAAGGCCTGACCTTCTGCAATGCCTGTGCAAGAAGCGCACTGCAGACATGGCTCTGGTGAAGCGCCTTGTTCACAATTGAGAGATTTTGCAAAAATCCGGGCTGCAGAAGTTTTACCTGTCCCTCTGGGGCCGCAAAACAGGTAGGCATGAACCACTTTTTGCAGAGCAATGGCATTGCACAATGTCTGGGTAATGATGGATTGACCGCAAAGGTCCACAAAAGTTTTTGGGCGATACTTTCGGTACAGCGGAATGTAACGCTCAATTTTGGTTTTATTGTCTTGCTCAGTGGCATGCATTGGTTGGGGCAATCACTCCACGATGAACAACATCAGTTTTTTTGTTCAGAAATTTGTTTAGAAATTTTTTCATAAACAAGTTCAATAATTGGTGGCAAGCCGCTTATAATTCAACCGCTTGCTTTCAGTATCAGGTATTGGTCCTAACCCTTAATCCCTGAAAGCTTCCTCGAGATCAAAATCGAGAACGTCATTGGCAATCTCGTCCGGTGTCTCTGGTTGCTCATCGGCTTGAACTGCCGATGAATGAATTTCAAGTTTGACCGCTGCGGTTACCTTGGGCGACAGTTTAATGCTGAGTGCATAATCACCCACCTGATTAATGGGCCGATCCACATTCAGTGTGCGTCGATCAATTTCAAAGCCCAGCTGCTGACTGAGCATGCCCGCCAATTCTTTGGTGGTAATGGTACCGTATAAACGCCCTGTTTTTCCGCTGTGAGCTTCCAGGGTTAAAATACCCAAACCTTTGATTTTTTCTGCTTTTTCAAGATCAGCCTGATGTTTTTGTGCAGCTTTTTCGCGGATGCGTTGAATGCGTTGATCCAGATCTTTCTGAGAGCCTTTAGTGAGCAAAATGGCAATTTTTTTGGGAAGCAAAAAATTCCGGAAAAACCCGTCTTTCACTGTAACAATATCACCCACACTGCCCAATGATTCGTACTCTTTTATTAAGATGACTTTCATGTGTGGTTTGCTCCAAAAAGTTTCTAAAATTTGTGTGTTAATGTTACAGTAAAGTTTTTTCTACTGCAAACAGAATTTAGAGTTATTGTAAAAAATTATCAACCCTGTGAGATTTCAAGTGCTGTCATGCAAGACAAGTTATCCGTTGCCGTTACCGGCAGCCCATTAGAAGAAACAGCGTCGCAAAAGCCGTCAACAGAAAACCACCCCGATTTCATGCCCACATACAAAACGGTCAGCATCCTTATTCCCGTATTTAATGAAGTCAACTCATTAGAAGCCTTGCTGGCCAAGCTTGCGGGGGTTGATTTTTGCGGCCTAAAAAAAGAGTGGATTATCGTTGATGACGGCTCAAATGACGGAACCCGGGCTATTCTGGAACGCCTGAAAGCGGAAGGTTGCCCGTCATACCTGAGCCAGAAAATTATTTTCCACGAGCACAATAAAGGCAAAGGCGCAGCGCTAAGAACGGCCATTCAAGAAGCCACAGGCGATATTATTGTTATCCAGGATGCTGATCTGGAATATGACCCAGCGGATTACCCGGCACTCATTGAAAAAATTATTGCAGGCGAAGCTGATGTGGTCTACGGCAGCAGGTTCCAGTCTCGAGTCAGCCAAAAAGCATTTGCAGGCTTGCATTACTGGGGAAACAAGCTGCTCACACAAATCACCAATCTTTTGTTTGGGGCAAAAATTACCGACATGGAAACCTGTTACAAGGCTTTCAAACCGGAATTGATCAAAACCGTTAAAATCCGCTCAGACCGCTTTGACTTTGAGCCTGAAATTACCGCCAAAGTGCTGAAACAGGGATGTAAAATCGTTGAGGTCCCCATTTCTTATCATGGCCGCCAGTTTCATGAAGGAAAAAAAATTACTTGGCTGGACGGTCTGTTTGCAATAAAAGCATTAATAAGGTTCCGTTTTTTTGATTAATTTTCTCATTAATATTCTCTAGACCCTCTAAAATCCAGACACATCCTTCATGTCAATCCTTACGCCTCCTGTTGCTCCAACTTTACAGGACAACCATGAAATTCTCGACACGTTGGCCAACCGTGTTTCACAGTGCACCCAATGCAAGCTGGCCGCTTCAAGAATACAAACTGTTTTTTACGACGGCAATCCCAATGCCCGGTTAATGCTGATTGGTGAAGCCCCCGGCCAGCAAGAAGATGAGCAGGGCCACCCTTTTGTGGGACGCTCGGGCCAGTTGCTTACCCAAATGATGGCCTCTGTTGGTATTGACCGCAAGCGGGATACTTATATCTGCAATATTGTCAAATGCCGCCCCCCGGGGAACCGCAAGCCTGAAGCCGATGAAATGATGGCTTGCTCAGGCTTTTTGCAAGCCCAGTTGTCTATTGTTCAGCCAGCCATGATTTTGTTGGTTGGCAGCACTGCAGTGCAAGGCATTTTAAAAATTCAGCAGGGTATCACCAAAATCCGCGGCAAATGGGTTGATTACCTGATTAATACCACGGGCAACCAAATGACTGTGGCCCAAGCCATGCCCATTTTTCACCCGGCTTACCTGCTTCGCAATGCCTCCATGCAAGAAAATAGCCCCAAATGGCTCACCCTCCAAGACCTGAAAGCAGTTTCGGAAAAGCTGAAATCGCTTCGTTAAGGCCACAGAAAGGCAAAAAAAAACCGCAATCAATGCGGTCATTTCGCTTAGCAGTAGTAGGAATTTGTGAAGACCTGTTAAAGTGAAAACGGGTTAAACACGCGAAAAGCTTTTCCCAAACAGTTTTAAAGCAGTATTTGCATCATCTGCCAGTATTTGTATCATCTGAATGAAGCTCAGATTTAGTTCACATCAGTTTTATACCGCGTCACGTTAGCCATCAAACAGCATATTACAAGTCTGTAACATGTAAGAAATGACGGCGCGCACAGCATCGCCAACATCAGACCGCTTAATCAAAAACCAAAAGCGCGTTGCTTAATTCTTCCCAACTTGTATTTAACGCGGTTAAAGCCAGTTTTTTTTCTTCCAGGGTGGCATTAAGATGCACCAGTTTTCCGTAATCTTGCTGGTTGCCCGGGTGGTTCAATTCTTCGGAGAGGCTTTCAATGCTGGTTTCTAATGAAACAATTTTTTTCTCGCATTGCTTTAACTGCTTTTCAATGTCTTTCTTTTGCTGAAAAGGGCTTTTTTTTGCAGTCGCCATTGTACTGTCAGCGTTTCGGGCACTGCTAGATGGGGCCGACTTTTTGGGACGTGGGATCTTTGAACGCAGTTCCTGGCGTTTTTGCAGGTAATACTCGTAGCCGCCGGCATAGCAAATAACCTGGCCATTGTAAATTTCCCAAATCTGGGTTGCCAGTGCATCAATAAAATAGCGATCATGGGAAATACTCAAAATAGAGCCTTCATAGTCTTTAAAGGCTTGGGTTAGTACTTCTTTTGAGGGCAGATCCATGTGGTTGGTCGGCTCATCCAACAACATAAAATTACAGCCCGACAGAATCAATTTTGCCAGCGCAACTTTGCTCTTTTCGCCCCCACTGAGTACCCCCACTTTTTTATAAACATCTTCACCGGTGAATAAAAAGCGGGCCAGCAAGCCACGCACATCCGTATGCGTCAGCTTGGGAGAAATATCGTGCAGGGTGTCAAACAAAGTCTTGCTGCCGTCCAGTGTTTCCAACTGATTTTGCGAAAAGTAGCCCGGTTTTACATTGTAGCCAAAATTAATTTCACCTGAGGAGACAGGTTCCAGGCCAAGCACAAGACGGAGAAATGTGGTTTTTCCGGTGCCGTTTTCACCCAAGAGAAAAATACGCTCGCCACGGCCCAAGTAGCCGTCAACACCGGCAAACAATGGCAGGTTCTCATACGATTTTGATACCCCGGTTAACGTCATCACATCCCGGCCGCTGGGGTCTGGCAACGGAAATTTGACTTTTATCTTGGAATGATCAACATCGGGTGCCTCCAGGCGCTCGATTTTGGCCAGTTGTCGCTCGCGGCTTTTGGCTTGGGTTCCACGGGAAGCACTGGCCTTAAAGCGCTCGACAAAGGCTGTTTGCTTTTCAATTTCTTTTTGCTGCCGGGAATAGGCTGCCGTAGCCCGCTCGATATGAGCTGCCTTTTGTTCCAGATATTGGGTGTAATTGCCTGGCCAGAGTGTTAATTTTCCTTTTTCAACTTCTGCAATTTCTGTGGTCACTTCATCCAGAAAATGGCGATCATGAGAGACCATGACAATGCCGCCTTCGTAAGTTTTTAAAAACGACTCAAGCCACTCACAGGACGCGAGATCCAGGTGATTGGTCGGCTCATCCAGCAGCAGAATGTCAGCCCCTTCCAGCAGCACCTTGGCCAAATTGATGCGCATTTGCCAGCCCCCGCTGAAAGAAGCCGTCAGTTTTTCAGCGTCTTCTTCCTGAAATGCCAGGGTCTTCAGAATTTTTGCAATGCGTGCATCCAAACTGTCGGGGTCAAAAGCAGCAAGCCGATCTTGAATGGCCATTAAACGCTCTAAAATAGCTGCTTGCTTGTCTTCTTCAAAAACAACTTCCAGCTGTTTCACCAGGTTGTCTTCTTCCTGGCGCAGCGTATCAATATTGCCGTAAACCGAGCGCATTTCTTCCTGCAATGTGTGGGTTAGGGTTAATGCGGGTTCTTGCGAGAGATAATTGACCTTAAGCCCTGGTGATTGATTGATCGATCCCTGCTGCGGGGTCACCATTCTCATCAACAATTTCAGGATAGTCGATTTGCCCGCTCCATTTCGGCCCACCAGGCCCAGCCTGCTTTTTGTGGTGATTTCAAGGGTCAGATCAGAAAACAGCGTAAATGATCCAAAAGAGAGTGAAATGGCATTGAGTTGAAGCATAGCGGACCAATAAGGCGGTTTAAAATACAGGAAAGCGAAAGATTCAAGTATACGAAATTACGGCAGTATGAAAACACATATCATTGCTCATTACTTTATAGTAACACCAATCCATTTGGCAAATTGCACGGGGAGAGCAATCGACTGCTGCTTTATTATGAGGCTGCGTTTCGGGCTGTGCAATTTAAAACCTTTAAAACGCTGTTTTTTCTTTAATTTATTTTTTTACTCTCAAGCTATTTTTTCCCTCAAGCTGTGTTGTCTGTAGCGGTGGCAGCTGCCATTGACTCAATGGCAAGGTTGTGGCGCTCAGCAAAAGCTCTCATTGCAGGGCTATCGACATAAAGGGTCTGGTCGGCTTCAGTTACCAGGGCTTTTAAGCCGGCACGCTTCATGCATTTCAGTGTTTGAAGCCCAACAGTTGGAATATCAAAGCGGTTGTCCTGATTGGGCTTGGCCACTTTCACAAGAACCCCGCCCTTTTTACCAGCCAGTTTTCCGGCGCGCTTAATACAGTGATCAGTACCTTCAATGGCCTCAATGGCAATGGCCATCCCTTCATGCACCACCACTGACTGCCCAATATCCAAGCGGCCCATTTCTTTGGCCAATTCAAAGCCATAACTGGCATCCTTGCGTTGTTGGGCAGATAGCACGGTTCTGGTCATCTGCCCGGCGGGCAGTAAAAACGACTGCAAAAAAAGGCTCTGCGGCAATACGTTAATGCCGTGGTGGGCCAGGGCATTAATCAGCCAGAGCATCACGGCATCGTCATTCAGGCGTGAAAGGCTTTTTATGGCTTTCAAAGCCATCTCATCCAGACGCGGATCTTTTAAAAGCAGCCACTTGTTGACCTTGCCTGCAAAAACGGCAGCCGTAATGTTTTCCTTGTTCAGCAGGGTTAACGTCCGGTTGAGAAGCCCCGGCACCAGTTTATACCCGGCGTGCCCGCATACTTTTTTCAGGGTTTTGTTGTCGTGGCCAATCATGTACGGCACAACCGAAATATTTTTTTGAATGGCTGTTTCTGCCACATAGACCGGCAGAGATCCGGCCCCTGCAAACAAGGCCATTTTTTTTACTGCAGCAACCGGGGCATTGCTGTTCTCTTTGTTTTCTGATCTTGGGTTTTCAGCAGTATTCAGGGGGGTTAGCCTTGTAGCTTAGGGTATTTTTCTTTGAGCAGGGTATGCAGTTTTCTCATATTAACGGCATAATCATTTTTGACTCTGCGGTATATTTCTAAGGCTTGTGATTCGTCATAAGTATGTGACAAAAGGTTTCTATCATCTGCCATGTCTAGCCATGTTTCATCAGTCTCACTAAGCCAGCCTTGCAGGTAAGCTTCTTGGATACTTGGCTTTGGCCCTCTGGCTTCGATGGCAATATATTCCTTGAGAACCCATTTCAATAACTTCCAGCATTGCTCACAAGCAAGAACAAAAGAAAGCAGTGCTGAATTACGATAATCTTCATTATCTTCAGGAAGTTTCAAGGTTCGCTCAAGGTTTTTGAGGGTTTTGCTGAAATTCTGAAAGGCTTTGGCTGCTCTAATTTCGCTCATACAGGATTTGACCTTCTTGTAAAATACTCTCTTTGAGCGCGTTTGTGGCTGTATTCATATTGACAAGATCAATTTTGAGTAATGTTTTAATCGTTGCGTCCTCAACATCAGCCAGGCGTTTTATTTTTTGCCATTCCTGTGCTTTAAAATCTCCTTCAACGGCAATATCGATATCGGAGTAAAAATCGTTATCACCCCGTGCACGAGAACCGAAGAGAATAATTTTATCAACGTCAGGAAACAGGCTTATTTGTTTAACCAGTGCGTCAATAGCAGATGGTTTAATCTTTGGATTATAGCGGTGTTTTGACATCCTGATACCGTTTTCCAGTATTGGCTATAACATCGTCAAATAAAATCTGGCCAATGGCGAAATGTTTAAAGTCCTCGACAACTTCCTTGGCTGCAGTTAACCCGTCAAAGCGTTGTTGTGCTATCGCCTTGGTGACAGTCTGTTTTAAAAACTTTCAGGTTGTCTGTGCATGTCTGCCATGATTTCAGTATAGCACTGTCAGATTGACGCTTAAAGCCATCAAGACCCTCTAAAGTCAGGTGTTGTGATTTTAAGTATTTCAGAAGTTGGCCGTTTATGCCAGATCATTCAAAAAAACATCCGCATCCATTTCTGACAGGGGCTGAACGTTATTGAGCTTGTTAACAAAGGTCTCCGCCTCCAGCATATCGATACTGGGCACCGAACTGGGTGAAAACCGCTGTTTTTTTCTGATATTGGCTTCCAGCAAGATGCCATCACTTTCTGCATAATATAACCCGGTTTCAGATTGAGGCTTGCAGGTGTTTTCTACCAGTAGGGGGATTTCTGAGGCGGCTTTGATGACTGCAAACTCTGTTGATGACAGATCATAGTCATTTAGCACAAAGCCAATGTTATTCACTAAGGGATCGGGCAAACAGTCTACCGCGCTCTGAATGGACTGCTGAATAACGGCTGGATTGCGGAACGCCGTATCGTTTGAATTGGTGAATGCAGCGCGTTGGTTGCAGTTAATATCAACCAGGAGATAAGGCATTTTGGCTTGCAGTTGCTGCTGATAGGCCAGTAATTCACTAAAGCGGCTGTTGGCAATGCCAGAAGGCGTGAGTTTTGCCCCGGCAAGCACCGAGAGGCGGATAAAACATGCCCCCGTGTTTACGGCAATGGCAAGGGCTGTTTCGGGATCGTTGTGGAGGACTGAAACACCAACTGGCAACCGGGTCAGCTGAATAATGGAGGTGGTTAATTGTGCAATGGCAATGGCTGCTGCGTGATCCAGACGGGTATTGTTCACCCCGGGGCTGGTGGTGTTTTCAAGCATTAGGCCATCCACCCCAGCTGAAGCCAGTGTTGTCGCATCCTGCTCGGCGCGGGCCGTCAACAGTTCCCAATCACTTGACCAAAAGGCAGAACCGGGCAAAGGCATCAATGCAACTTTCCCGATGATGGGTTTGGGTTTTCCAAAGATTTTAGCTACCATAGGATTATTTTAATATCAAAATAAACAAAGCTGTAAAAAATTTAGCGGCAAAAATTGACCGGATAAATTTTCTCAGTGAGATTAAACGCTTAAGAGCCCAGAATGTTATGAAATACAAGCAATCAGTGGTTGCCGTTGTTGGTCGTCCCAATGTTGGCAAATCAACATTTGTCAATCGCATTATCGGTGCCCGCTCGGCCATTGTTGATGACACACCGGGGGTAACCCGTGACCGCTCTTATCATGAGGTCTCGTGGCAAGGCCACACTTTTACCCTGATTGATACAGGGGGTATTATGCCTGAGCCTGATTTGGAAACCCACCCGTTTGCTGAACTGATTAATCTTCAAGTTGATATTGCAGTTACGGAAGCCGATTTAATTGTCTTTCTGGTGGATGGCCATGACGGCGTCACTCCGGTTGATGAAACCATTGCCCAAGCGCTTCGCCAAAGCAACAAACCGGTTTTGCTGGCGGTCAATAAAATTGACAACCCGGCGCAACAGCATAACAGCGCTGAGTTTTTCAGCCTGTCATTGGGCACGCCGTATAGTTTATCGGCCTTGCACGGCAATATTGGGGTTGGGGATCTGTTAGATGAAGTCCTGAAAAGTCTACCCGCCGCCGATACGGAGCCAGACGAAGACGGCGGGATTAAAATTGCATTGGTGGGCCGTCCCAATGTCGGGAAATCCTCATTGCTGAATGCCATGCTGGGGGAAGACCGGGCCATTGTCAGCGATATCTCAGGGACCACCCGTGATGCCATTCAAGCGCCTCTGGTGGTTGATGATCAACTCTTCTGGCTCGTTGATACAGCCGGCATCAGAAAGAAAGGCAAAGTTGGCTATGGGATTGAGCAGTTTTCGGTCGATCGCTCCCTGCGGGCCATCCGTAGTGCTGATGTGACGGTTATGGTCCTGGATGCCACAGAAAATGAGTCCAACACCCTGGGCAACATGGTGACCGATCAGGACAAAAAAATTATTGAAACCAGCAATGCTGCCGGGAAAGCCTTGGTCATTCTCATTAACAAGTGGGATTTAATTGCCAATAAAACGCCCAGCTCAAGCGATCAATTAAAAAAAAGACTGCTGCTGGAACTGCCGCATGCCAGCTTTGCAGCCTTTGTCTTTACCAGTGCCGTCAAAAAGCAACGGATTACCGCTGTTTTTAATTGGGTGAAAACCGTTTATGACAATGCCTCACGACGAATCAAAACCAGCTTGATAAACGAAGTTCTCTCGGAAGCCTTTGTTTTATCCCCCCCTCCGCCCATCAAAAACAAACGCCTGAAACTTCTGTACGCGACCCAGGTTAGCAGCAATCCGCCGACCTTTATTTTATTTGTCAATGATGCCAAGCTGTTTAAAGACAATTACAAACGCTACCTGGACCGCAAGCTCAGGGAAAGCTTTGAATTTTTTGGGACACCCTTGGTGATTGCAGCCCGTTCTCGTGATGAAAAAAAGCCTTCAAAACCCAAACGTTCAACAGTTAAGCCCGGGAAATAACCACCCCACCCATTGATTATGCCAATACCCTCACTCCCAGCCGATTTTATAAACCCTTATTTTATTTACCCTCTTGTTGCACTGATAGGCTACTTGATTGGTGCCATTCCGACAGCCTATCTGGTGGTCAAAAAACTGACCGGCCAAGACATCCGTAACATTGGCAGCGGCAATGTGGGTGCCACCAATGTAAAACGGGCAGCAGGTTTTAAACCTTACCTCTTTACGATGGTTGTCGACGGATTAAAGGGACTCATCCCGGTTTTGATTGTAAAAGGTGTGTTCCCTGCGTATTACTGGCTGCACATTCTGGTGGCACTCAGTACAGTTGTTGGCCACAGTAAATCCATTTATCTCGGCTTTTCCGGGGGAAAGTCAGCTGCAACGGGCTTGGGCGGTGTTCTTGCGTTGGCACCGATTCCTGCAAGCCTTTTGGGCTTGTTTGCTTTTGGCATTACCAAAGCAACACGCTTTGTTTCAGTGGGTTCAATTGCAACCAGCTTTTTGGCCCCTTTACTGCTCTATTTGTTTGGGATGCCATGGCCTTACAGCCTGTATGCAGGGTTTGCAGGGCTTTATATTATTTTCATGCATAAAAATAATATCTCACGGTTGATAAAAGGAACGGAGAACCGCATTTAGTATGAAAAAATTGGCCATTCTGGGTGCAGGGAGCTGGGGGTTAACCCTTTCCTGGCTGGCATCAGGCAATGAGGCAGGCAATATCCCAAAGCAGGTCTGTTTGTGGGACAGAAGCTCAGAGAAAATTACAGCACTAAAAAAAAACAGAACCGTCAGCTTTCCTGTTTCATTAACGCTGCCGGATGCATTGACCCTAACCACTAATCTTTCTGAGGCGGTGGCCGATGCTGATGTCATTGTATTGGTTGTGACTGTTTCGGGAACACAGCCTGTTCTGGAAAAGATCCATGCCGATTGCTCGATTTCTAAAAACACGATTCTGGTTAATGCCTCCAAGGGTATTGCATTTCCCAGTTTGAAGCGTCTTTCAGAAATTATCCATGAAGTCTTTCCCGACAATCCCTGTGCTGTTTTGTCTGGGCCAACCTTGGCACGAGAAATACTGGCAGGCTTGCCTACAGCTTGCTCAATTGCTTGTCAAGGCCCCGAAACCGCTTCTTTTTTGCAGTCCTATTTGTCTCATAATCTTTTTCGTTTGTATTCCAACAGTGATGTTGTCGGCGTTGAATTGGGCGGAGCTCTCAAAAATATTTTTGCCATTGCAAGCGGTTATATGCGCGAAAAAAAACTGGGGGACAATGCAGTAGCTGCCATGTTGACCCGAGGGTTATCTGAAATGACCCGCTTCAGTGTATCTATGGGGGCAAATCCTGACACATTGTACGGGATGAGTGGCTTGGGTGATTTGCTGGCCACGGCAAACAGTCCCCTCAGCAGAAATTATCAGGTTGGTGCCTCACTAGCAAAGGGAGAAAAACTTGAAGACATCTTAAGCCGTCTTCAAATGGTTGCAGAAGGGGTTAAAACAACGCACGCGGTCTATGCGTTATCAAAATCAGCTGGTCTAGAAACCCCCATTGTTGATATGGTTAAGCACTGTCTGGCAGAACCGCTTTCTGACAGCATGATTATTAAAAACCTGATGACTCGCAAGCTAAAAGCAGAAGGATGTGGTGTTAAGTAGCACCTGTAATGCCTTAAAAGTGCTAAATCAGAGAAGAGAGCAAGTTAAGTATTTTTATAATATAACGTGTTTGCTCATTGAATATTTATTTGAATTGTTCTTCAATTTACTTTCTATGTTTTGTCATACTCTTTAGGTTGTGACTGTTTTTTGCTCATATTGTATGAGAACAAATTTTAATGTAGCTGCGCCATCGGCTACCTACCATTCAAAGTCTGGTTGAATGTTAATTACCCCAGGAATGACTTAAGCATGTCTTTTCAAATATTTCATCAACTTCTTTGATAAAAGCATCTGTATTAGTGTGTTTTCATTCACTATAATTGCAGAAACATCTTAGAAAGATTCTTCTGCAATTCGAATTCGAAGAACAGCATTAATAAACTGCTGGTTATTTTTTGCAATACTGCTCTAGGCAGATTTTCTTACTGGAAAGTCGTGATTCTGTTTAACTCATGCCTTATCTGAACTATCTCATATGTCGTTCCTACCTTTAATTCATTATAATTCTACCGCCTATAGAACAATAGGATTTTTTATCTCAGTTTTTTAGTTTTGACTACACTACCTACGAACAGAAAACGAATCTAATTTATTAAATTTTTAACAGTTTCTAACCAAAATAAGGAATAAAATGATTTATCCCTGGTGGGTTTGATTCATAAAAAGTATTTGTAGTACTTGTACTCAAGCTGTTAAGGCCGGGTTGAACCTGCCACGATGTGTTCACAGGACTCTCTTGACTGATATCAACACCGAAGCGAAGGTTATTATTACCCGCTGAACTAACGCCAGAGGAACCTGTATCTGGTGGTGGCGCAGCAGATACACCACTGGTTGGTGCAATACCGAAAAAGGGATCAATAATTCTGATGTCATAATCAGAATTGTACTCGGGTAACTGACTGGCATAGTCGTAGCCAGTGTAAGCGCCATCTTCAGTGTATGGTGGTGTAACCGTCTTGTGTTGTGCTTCTGCTCCCAATACAAAACCAAGGTTTTCTACCATTTCAATGGCACTATTGACCCCTGGGTTTGTGGTCCAGTTGGTTCTGGACAGCCATGCATTGTAGTTGGCTGTGGTGTAAGGGACAGTGTTATCTACACCATAATCGGTAATTGGACCATTGTGGCTAAATGGTGGTAAATCTGGCTTTGGGTTATACGGGTTGAGAAAATACATAAAACCGTTCTCCTCCTTGTTTGAAACACGAGAAACTGTTAACAACATGTCTTATTAGTTTCTCACTCAGATAATTTTTTAAAGACGGTTACATAGTATTGCGGATTTTTTCGGCAATGCTGATTGCTCAACAATTACCAATATGCAATGGGTATAAACCGTGATGATGACACAAATTTTTCTAAATACCTACTCAAGAAAAACAGGAAATGTCTTTCTTATTTTTTAAAAATCTTCTATCAATTATATAAAAACAAGTATTTGGGTTTTTGTGCTAATGGCTTACCTATAATGAAATATAAAAGGATGGAAAATATAAGTAACCCTGACAATGACAAAATTCATTTTCCTGTGCAAAATATCCATTACTAGTTTTGAATGCAAAAAACAAGCCTGTAAAATTATGATGCACAGTATAAGTAATACAGCAGCGTTCGGACACCAAAGCCAGTCCCGCCTGCCGGAGTTTCTGGGGTCTCGGTGCTGGTGAAGGCAGGACCGGCAATATCCAAATGAGTCCAGGCCTGGCCTTCAGTAACAAAGGTTTTTAAAAACATGCCTGCAGCAATGGTGCCGGCCTCACCTTTTGCCCCGGCATTTTTCAGGTCAGCCACATCACTTTTTAGCAGCGGCGCATAATCCTCATCAAGCGGCAGCTGCCAGAGCTTTTCACCGGCCTGCTCACCAGAAGCCTTTAATGCGTGAATCATCGCATCAGATGTCCCCATGGCAGCAGCAGCCACTTTGCCCAAAGCCACAATACTGGCCCCCGTTAATGTAGCCAAATCAATTATTTCAGAAGCCTTTGTATACTGTTGCGCGTAGGTCAAGGCATCGCATAAAATCAGTCGGCCTTCTGCGTCGGTGTTATTGACCTCCACGGTTTGTCCACTCATTGAGGTCACGATATCACCGGGTTTTGCGGCATTGCCGTTGGGCATGTTCTCACAGGCCGGGATAATGCCGTGGACTGTTGTTTTCAACTCCCCCAGTGATGCAATGGCCTGCATAACCGCCAAAACAGTAGCAGCACCTGCCATATCAATTTTCATTAATTCCATGCTGGCTGGTGGTTTTAAAGAAAGGCCACCGCTGTCAAATGTAATGCCTTTTCCCACCAGGGCCACTGTTTTTTCCGAGGGCGTTGCAGATGCCAGCTTGGGGGTATACGTCAGATGAATTAAATAAGCCGGTGTCGTACTGCCTCGGGCAACCAGTTCAAAACAGTGCATTCCCATTGCTTTGGCCTCTTCCAGGGACAACACCTTGCAAGACAGGCCCTGAATAGACGCTGCCGTTGTTTTAAGAAAGGTCGGGGTTATGAAATTGGCGCTGTCATTCACCCAGTCACGGGCAGCATGGGTTGCATCTGCAAGGGTTTCGGCAAAAGCCTGCTTTTTGGAGATCGCTTCAACCTCACCCTCAGTCATTCCTTCTGGCAACACAACAGACACAGCAGAAACTGTGGGAACCTCACGCTTTTTGGGTTGACCAGAAGGCCCAACGGTGGTTTTTCGCTGATTAAATTTGTAATTGCTTAACAAAGCCCCTTCGGCGATTGCGCAAAACAACGCGTCAAGCGGTATTGAATCTTGCGTAGCAGGGGATGGGATGGACTTATTTAACAATAACTGAAGCCTTACTGATTCTGTTTTAACAGGCATTGCCGAGCTGTTGCACAGTTTAATGACCGCCGCCGCCGCACGACGAAGCACTTGTGAGGTTATCTTTTCTTCTTTGCCCAGACCGACCAGTACAATGCACGGCAGTGCTGCTTGTCCATAGGCAGGCAAAACCAGGGTTTCTTTGGGTTTGCCAGAAAACTTTAAAGCTGATGACGACAAAAAAGCAGTGAAGGCCTCCGCCTCATTTTTCGGGAAATGCCTGCTTAGCCATTCGCTCACAGGCCCCAAGTCTGCGGTTGATTCTGTGGTTTGGGCAGTGTGTGTTTTTTCATCAGCAGGCATGCTTTTAGAAAAAACACCAAAAGCGAGCACTTCATTATTCATCTGGCTATCTGGCTGTTTTGTGTGACTCACATGTATGGCGTCAATAATGTCTTGGTTTTGAAGAAATGACAGTTTTGTCATATGTTGCCTCTCTGTTTAAATGCCTTTCTGTTTAAAATTTTTTAAGGTTTGAAATTATTTTGTTTTTTGATTTTTTGGCCGTTTAATCACCAGGCGGTTTAATCGGGTGTGACCAGTTGTGAGCGAACCCGGCCTGAGAAAGAAACATCGCTGAAATCCAAGCTAAATTTGCAGCGATCGGCCTGCGTTTGTCCGTTAGGAAAGGTTAAAGTGACACCACCGCTGGCCTGAACGTAATCACTGCTTGCATCCCAAACCATGGTTGGGGCTGTCAGCTTATTGGACGAAACAGCTGCGTTATCCGCTGACTGGTCTTTGTCTACAGTCTCAGACTCAACAGACTGAACAACCACGCCGCCAGAAAGCGTTACCGCATTGTTTTCATTGGTATACTGCCCCTTGGGTGCAGTAAAGGTGAGCAGTGGCTTTCCGGCTGCATTAAAAAAAACACCATTCACGTCATTCAGTTTGGCAGAAGCCCGGTCTTCAGCATAAATGGCCTGTTGTGCAATAATTTTCCACTTTTTACGATCGCCTTCTGTCACCAGAAAAGAGACCGTCTCGCCGACCAGTCCTGTTTCGTCAGCATTGCGTTCTTTTGCCGTGTTTTTTGAAGGCGCCTGAATGCTCTCAAGAGAAAACTGGCGGGTATTCCAGACAGCAGCAATTAATACAGCCCCCAAAATACAGGCCGTAATCAGCAGGACTTTGCGGCTTGCTTTCATTTTACGACAATGCGTGCGGCGTTAACTGGTAGGCATCAACCGCCTTTGCAATCAGAGGAAGCAATTGATCTAAGGCAGAATCCAGCGTTGCATTAATTGAACACCCTGCAGCCAGCCGGTGGCCGCCACCATTAAACTGTGCCATGATTTCTGAAACATCAATGGTTTCACGATCACTGCGAATACTAACCTTGGTGGTACCCGCCGGGGTTTCTCGAATCACGAAGGCGACCACGACTGTATCAATCCGCCGCAACAATTCAACAATGCCTTCAACATATTCTTCTGGCGAGTGCATTTCAGCCAGAAGGCTTTGTGTTACCACCGTCCAGGCAACGGTTTTATCAGTATTAAAACTTGCATTTAAAAATGCTTTGGCGTGCAGCTGAAGTTTCTCAAGGGGTTGTTCTTCAAACATTTGCCGGTAGATAAATTCAGGCCGGGCACCTGCAGAGACCAGTTGGCTGGCAATTTGAAGCACTTTTCCGGTTGTATTGCTGTAGCGAAAACAGCCTGTATCGGTAATAATGCCCACATACAGACATGTTGCAACATTTTCATCGACCGGGATATTCATTGCCATCAGTAAATCATAAATGACTTCCGTACTGGCAGCTGCAGACGTATCAATCAGGTTCAGTGTGGCAAACCCGACGTTGCTGATATGATGATCGATGTTGACAGACAGCTTGGCAGCATTGAAAACAGGCTGTGCCAGCCCCAGACGATCCGGGGAGCCGCAGTCAACGGAAATGGCCATATCGTATTCTGTGCACAGTTTGTTGGCATCATCTTCCATGTGCATCACCCAGCCAATGCCCGGCAAGAACGAAAAGACATCCGGCATTTTGCCTGAAATAACACAGTCAATTCGGTCCAGGTGTTTTACATGCTCACCCAATGCCAGTTTTAAGGCCAGCATCGAGCCCAGCGTATCGCCATCAGGACCCACATGGGCAGTAATAAAGACTGTTTTGCAGGTTTTCAAGTGGTCAATAAACGGTTGAAAAATGATACAATCTCCCAAAAAAGTCTTTGATTTCAATACAAACGCTTCAAATGCAAATAATAGTTTAACGCAAACATTTGTTTCAAGCAGTGTGTTTTGTACAATAAACTATTAAAACAAGGAAATAACAATGAGATCAGTCACTGTGTCTGAAAAGCCCTTGCCAGATAATATTGAAAAACCAGAAGCGTTCGAAAAAACCGCTGTTCAAACAATAATTGATCTGGTTGAAACCCTCCGCAATCCGGTTTCAGGATGCCCGTGGGACTTAAAGCAAACCCATCAAAGCTTGCGGAAATACCTGCTGGAAGAAAGTTATGAAACCCTGGAAGCCATCGACAACCTGCCATCACAAGACGTGTTTGACCAGTGCAGCCGTGATCCTGGAACCCAGGCAGAAATAGCGTCAGCCTATGGCCACCTTAAAGAAGAACTGGGCGATGTATTGCTTCAGGTCTTGCTGCACAGCCAGATTGCCAAAGACAACGGCCAGTTCTCATTTGAAACGGTTTGTGCAGGACTTGCTGAAAAAATGATACGCCGGCACCCCCATGTCTTTTCGTCTAAAGCCCAGATGTCAGGATCTTCGCTTTCTGCGGACCATGTTGCTGAAAACTGGGCGAAGATTAAGCAGCAAGAAAAACGCGCCAAACAGAACCAGTCCACTCAGAGTCCACAAGAGATACCCAATAGCCCGTTCAGGAGCATTATGGATGAGATTGGCAGTGCACAACCGGGCCTCAGTCAAGCCTATGCGGTCAGTAAAAAAGCCGTATCTGTTGGGTTTAAATGGCCCAATTTTGATTCGCTGTGGGCTTGCGTGATGAGCGAATTCGATGAATTCCGGCTTGAGGCCGAGCAATTGCATCAGCTTGAAAATCAACCAGACCCAGCACAAGATGATGCTCAGGGCTTAGAGAACCCAAAAGCCCTGCAAAAAGGAGCCTTGCAAAAAGAAAAAGAGGCCCTGAAAGAAAAGCTTGAAGAAGAGTTCGGCGATATACTGTTTGCAACAGTCAATTTGGCCCGAGAATTTGACATATCGCCTGAAATTGCCCTCAGTCGTGCAACCCGAAAATTTAAAACCCGTTTCGCTGAAATGGAACGCGCGATTGCAGAAAAAAATATGATCGATCAGTCTAAGGAAGACAGTCAGGAAAAACAAATGGCTGCAATGAAACAAATTGACTTTGAAACCTGGGACCAGTACTGGCGTGAAGCAAAGACACATACGGCAAAATAATTCTATTGTTCTAAAATCCATTGCCCTAAAATCAATTTACATTTAAAAATATTCTGACACCTTTATTCAATGAATTGTTTTTATGCAAATATAGAAAGAGTAAAAGGTTATTGATAAAGGCCACAAACGCACAGCACCCTGTTAACGTGTATACCACGTGTTTTAATGGCAGAAGGGTTCCGTTTCACCATGTAGTAAGGAAATTTGAATCAGCAGGCGACACCATGTTCTGTTGCACGAAAGGATAGTCTGAATTATGGGTAAGAAAGAAGATAAAACACAGAATATTGTAATGAAAGCAAAGAAAAGACGGTATGATGGCGGATCGGAAGTTTCGCTGATTGAAATGATTGAACGCCGCAAAACAGACGATGAAAAAAAAGCCAAAGATATTCTGGCCAGCAATCCACTGATTGCCAGTGCAACTGAGGCAAAATCTGCGCCGAAGTCGTTTCAACCCAATGTTGATTTAAAATCCAAAAAAAACAAGCCACTTGGCAAAGTCTCCAGCGCTCTGGTTAAAGGTCCACTTCAGATTTGTATTGGCATTGTTGGTGTGTTTACCTCCGTGCTGGGCATTTATGTCTTCCAGGTTCAAAAACAAGACAAGTTGGCAGAACAAAGCAAAGTGGTATTTAAAGAATGTTTGGCCAGCATTCAAAAAGGGTGCCTGGATACGTTAAAATCCCCCTTTATTGCAGCAAAAAGTGTTCTGTTTAAAAATTAAAATGCCAGCAAGTTAATTCGATGGCAAGCAAGAGAGAATACAATACCGGATGATTCAATGCGTTTACTGAACAAACAAGAAGTACTAAAAGCCAGCGTGATAAACAATACCTCAATTCTGTACAAACCCGTCATTTTTCGTGGTTCTTAAAATACTGCTGTTAAAGTCCATCAGGAATAAAAACAAAAAATACCTGATATAAAAAATGCATACCATAAAGTCTTTTTGAAAATAGCATCTAGCAGACACTTCAATAATATTTTTAGAGACTGCTAAAAACAAAAAGTATGCAAAAAATGTGAAAAGTCAGCAAAATCAAGAAATTTGATTTTCAATCCGGGGTCAGTGTTGTAAAATAGCCAGACGGTAAATTAAGCCATCTGCTTGATTTAAAGTAAACTGCCTCTTGAGTTACTACATATGATTTAATCAAATAATTGCCGATGACACGCCCTTTAAATCTACCACCAGAACACCCTGTTCGTGTTCGAATTGCGCCCAGTCCCACAGGAAATTTACATGTCGGGACAGCACGGACGGCCTTATTTAATTATATGTTTGCCAAACGGCACAACGGTCAGTTTATCCTGCGCATTGAAGATACCGATTTAAGCCGGTCAAAACCCGAGTATAAAGACAATATATTTAAAAGTTTACAGGAGATTGGGTTAAACTGGGACGAAGGCCCTGATATTGGCGGAGACTACGGGCCTTATAAGCAATCAGAGCGGCTACCGGTTTACAAAACTTGGGCTGAAAAATTAATTGCAGCAGACTTTGCTTATTATTCATACGAAACCCAGGCAGAACTGGATGCTGCCCGTGAAAAAGCTCAAGCTGAAAAACGACCCAATATATATAACGGCGCTTGTCGTGATCCTGAGATCAGAAAAACCTTGTCTCAGCAACCTGATGAAACGGGACAACCCAGAAAACCGTCCTTGCGGTTCAAAATTCCTAAAGCCGCGGGAACTTTAACATTTAAAGACCTGGTACGCGGTGATGTCTCCTTTGATACGGCATTGCTCGGCGATTTTGTCATCATGAAATCAGACGGCACGCCCAGCTACAATTTTGCGGTTGTGGTGGATGACATTACGATGGCAATCAGTCATATTATTCGTGGCGAAGATCACATCTCAAACACACCGCGTCAAATCCTGCTGTACAACGCTTTCGAAACCCCCTTACCCCAATTTGCCCATGTGGGTATGATTCTTGCATCTGATCGCAGCAAACTCTCTAAACGCCATGGGGCGGTTGCTGTTTCCGACTACATTGCCCAAGGCTATTTGCCTGAGTCATTCTGTAATTTTATGGCACTGATGGGCTGGTCCCCACCGGATGGCGAAGAAGTTGCTGCCCTGAGCCATTTTATTGCGCAATTCAGTCTTGAGCGCATCACCCACAGCCCGGCTGTCTTCGAGATGGACAAGCTCAACTTCTTGAACGGCAAACGCATCCGCACAATGGCAGTGCCCGAGCTGCTTTTACTTGTTCAGCCCTACTTAACCCAATTTGACCTGACCCATTACCCCAACGAACGGTTGCTACAAATCTTAGAGGCAGTCCGCGAGCCTTTAACGCGGCTGAATGAATTTCCTGATGCGGTGTCTTATTTCTTTGGACGTGCCATTGCCATTGAGGCAACACTCATTGATGAGGTACTGACAGGAGAGACGCCTCACCAGGTGCTGACTGCATTTCAATTGGAATTTATGCCCACAGCAGCATTTGATAATCAAGCTCTTCTGACCGATCAACTCAAAGCCTTCACCAAACAATTAAAACCCATTAAAGTTAAAACCATTATGTGGGCCATTCGCGCTGCATTGACTGGGCGCGTTCATGGGGCTGAGCTGTCAACTATTCTTTTTATTCTGGGAAAAGAAACGGTTGCACACCGCCTGAATGCAGCACTGGCCTTGTGCTTGCCCACAGAAAAAACCACAAGCTGACCCCTTTTTTATACTGACTATCAGCCAATACCACAGGCCATTGCAATGACATCGTTCTCTCAAATTTTGGCTGTTATTCCTGCCCGTTATGAATCAACCCGGTTTCCCGGAAAGCCACTCGCTGATATTTATGGAAAGCCGATGATCCAACATGTCTGGGAACGGGTTTGTGCGGTTTTACCCACTGAGCAGGTGATTGTTGCAACCGATGATGCGCGTATTTACTCAGTGGTTGAATCGTTTGGGGCGATAGCAGCAATGACAAAGAGTACCCATGAGTCAGGAACTGACCGCGTTTGGGAGGTCGCCAGCAATCGCCCTGAATTTGACTGGGTGCTGAATGTGCAAGGTGATGAACCGTTTTTACCCACAGATCATATTCAAAAACTTTGTCAAGCCAGTGAAACCGCCAGTTATTCAGATGCAGATATTTTAACATTGGTCACCCCAATAACAGACGTTGAAGAATGGCAGAATCCCAATTCTGTGAAAGCAGTTTTGGGTCAAAACAAGCAGGCATTGTATTTTTCCCGAGCTGCCATTCCTTTTAACCGCAATGCCCCCAAGCAATTGCCTGCACAGACATACCGGCATCTGGGGCTTTATTTGTACCGCAGGCAAGCTTTACAAACCATTACCGATGCTTGTCCACACCCGCTGGAATACACTGAAAAACTGGAACAACTGCGCGCACTGGCATTGGGGTTTTGCATTCAGGCTGATGTTGTGGAGAATACCCCCACTGGCATTGATACCCCAGAAGATTTGCACCTGTTACTGAATCAAACCCCATCAGCTTCTTGCCATTCAGTTAAAGCTAAATAAGATAAATTTTATAAAATAGCGGTGAGGCTAAAAAACGAAAACGGTTTAGTCTCTGTTTTTAATACTATTCTTTTTTCAACCCCAAATTCTTATTCATCAAAAACACTTGAAAGCTATTAAAAGACTTTTGGGCTTTACGTCCTTTATTGGGATGTATGGGGCGAGTGATGGGGCTCGAACCCACGAATACCGGGACCACAACCCGGGGCCTTAACCACTTGGCTACACCCGCCATATGTCTTTAATGGTTTGAATAGTAATCAAAAGACCAGGGAAACTCAAGCGTTTTTTTTACTTTTTACTTATAATAAACTTCCAAAAGCTTGATTATTAGACCCGCAAGGTCCAGGACAATTTTTTTGATAGACGATTAATTTCTACAATCTTATTCTTTACTGAAATCAAAAGAGACAAATCGATGCAAATGACCAACGAGCAAATAGACGCACTGTTTCATCAACTGGTTGATGATTTTTCCAAACACCACCCACTAATGCCACAAGTGGTTCAAGAATTGTTAAACAGACAACAGGTTACCTCTGATCAAATTGAAGGATTTTTTAAAGAAACCCTGCAGAGTCTTGAAGACTGGACTATTGATTTAATTTTTTCGCCACAATTCACCCCGACCCTTGAAGACAAGGCGCCTTACGCCAATATCTTACAAAACAGAACATTGTCAAACGAACAGTGCGAGCAAATTAAAGCCAAAGTTCTTGACAAAAATTTGACCATTGCGTTCTATTTTGCCGAACAAGATATTACGCTGAAAACTGACTTGCATGATTGTTTCCTGGATCGTTATGTTGACCGCTTAGGCTTAACAGATTCAATTTCAGACAGCGTTTTACAACACCTGACTGAAATCATTAAAACAGTTTATCAACAATCTCAAACAAGCCAAGCAACACCGCTCACACAAACAGAAGCAATGGGTCTGGCACTGGCCAGTGTTCGCAATAAAACCTGGCAAAAACCTGAAATCCACCAAATACTTGAAGCCTATTTGATTGGTTTACAAGCCTTCTTGGATGATGAAATTGCCCAGCAGTCTGAATTGCCCCCCATTGCGTTTAATTTGCATAATGCCTTGCTGCATCTGGTTGATTTTGTTAAAACTTACCGGCCTGAAGCCATTGCAGATATACCCAAACTGGCAGACAGTTTAATCAAATCTTGTGAGCGGGATATGGAAACTGTGGGTTCCCAAGGATTTCACGATGAATACCTGAAAAACCTTTACGCACAGAACGAGGTTACCACAGGAAAGTCAGATGAAGTCTGGCAGCATTATTACACCATGATTCAACAGGCCAATTACTTGAAACATATTGTATCTCATGCAATAAAAGCAATGGCAAAGGCGTCTGTTTAGTCTTTATTTTAATCTGCCTCTTAGGGCCTGTTGAGACTATTATTTGTAATCATTATTTTTCAAAGCATTTTTTGTATTAAAACGAAAATTTCTTTTACAAATACTTTTTTTTTATTTTGTTAGAGGTTTTGGTTCTCTCTTATCCCCCAGCCGTTTATTTACATAAAAGGCTTCTACTTTCTACTTTGCGATTCAGTCTTCCCATAGGGCACACAGTTGAAAGAGTGATAAGCAACTGATTAACTTGCCTTGTCTTTGAATTGTGTTTAGGAGAAAGAAGAAATCGGACGTTTCTTCTGCTACCCAGCAGCTTATATCGGAAAGGGTGTCGCTTTCCCTTAACAAAGTAAATAAAGAAAAAAATGTTTGAGAAGACTTTTCCTAAACATGCACCGTGTCATTTTGTTCTTGTGTTTCAAGCTTGTCCGATAGTTTTTCAGGCAATGATTTCTCAGACTTGCAGCCCAATTTTTCAAACTTTTTCAACTGGGCAACAATCCCCCGCCTGCCGGTTAAAGTGGTTTCGGTTTCTTCATACTGATGGCCAACCTGCTCCAGGCGTTCGCCCAGTTTTTCAAATTTTGAGAGAAACAAAGCCGCCCGACGGTGAAGTTCTTCGCCCAAGGCTTGAATTTCTTGAGCATTTTGAGACAACTTGGCTTGATCCCAGCCGTAGGCAACTGTTTTTAAAATGGCCATTAAAACCAATGGACTGGCAAGCAGTACTTTTCGCTGAAAAGCTGCTTCCATCAGCAAAGGCTTCTCTTCCAGGGCTACCCTTAGCATCGACTCTCTAGGGACGTAAAGCACCACAAAATCAATGCTGTTTTTATGCAACGCGGCGTACCCTTTCACATTCAGCGACAAGATTTCTTTTTCCAGGGCATCGGCATGTTTTTTCCGGGCTTTTTGGGCGGCTTCCGTGTTGTTGCTGTCATCTGCCAGTAATAACTGCTCAAGGTTAACCAGTATGGTTTTTGCATCAATATAGATAACCCGCTCATTGGGCAAGAACAGGGTAATATCGGGCCGAAGGCTGTTTTGGATCTTTTGGGCTTCAAAATGGACGCCGGGCTGCAACCCAGACATTTCAAGCAGTCGGGTAAGCGCCAACTCGCCCCAATCCCCTCGACCCTTGCTGTTGCTGAGGGCTTCTGCCAGTCTGTCTTTGACCTGAACCAGTTGTGCGGTTTGACTCACCAGCAGTTCAATATGATTCTTAAGCCCAGCCGTGTCACTGATCTGTTGTTTTTCCAGGGCTTTCACCTGTTTTTCATGGGCCAGAATAATATCTTTTAAAGGTTTTACCACCAAACCGAGCCGCTCCTCCATAGTGGCTTGCATTGTGGCTTGCCGCTTGATGTCAGTTTTTTCTTGGCGGGTTTCCATATCGGTCTGCAATGCCTGAAGCACTGTTTTACTGAGTTGCTCAAACTGACTGGCCTGATCAGCTTCTGTTTTTAATTGCTCTTCTAATCGGGTTTGCAAGGTTGCATTGCTTAGGGCCAGCTCGGTATTCTCAAGCCGAAGCTGATCCTGCATGGATTCAAGCGTGGCGACTTGATTGGTTAATTCTGTTTTTAACTGGGCATTGCTGGTCTCAAGATGCTCTTGGGTCAACTGGGCCAGCGCATTTTGCTGCTTAAGTTTCATGTTGAAGACAACCCAGCAGACCAGGGCTGTCAACAAAGCACCCCCTGCGACACTTGAAAAAATAAATACCCAATCAGACAGAACCATCATTTTAAGAAGACCCTTTTATTTCTTGCGCTTAATAAAAACTCTCAATAAAAACTAAATTAAAACCAATTATAAAAACTAAGCCGCTGAGACCCATTGGGCAACCAGGCTTTCTGCAAGCCGCACGGCATTCAGGGCAGCACCAATGCGCAGGTTGTCTGCCACAACCCAGAGATTAACCCCAAATTCAGGGTTGGACGTATCTTGACGAATCCGCCCGACATACACCGGATCTTTGCCAGAAACCTCAATGGGGGTGGGGAAAGCATCCGGAGTTTCAGCAACCACCACATCTGATGTTTTTTTCAGGACTTCGCTGACCGCACTGGGTGAAACGGGTTGGTTAAAATCCAGGGTCACCGCTTCGCTATGGCCAATCAGAACTGGCACCCGGACAGCAGTCACGGTAATTTTCAGATCAGGCCGGTGCAATATTTTTCGGCTTTCATGAATGACCTTGGTTTCTTCTTTGGTATAGCCCGCTTCAAGGCCTGCGTCGACAAAGCGATCAATTTGCGGCACCAGATTAAAAGCAATGGGCCTGGAAAAAACAGTGTTTTCAGCCTGCTCTTTGCCGTCGAGCGCCATACCCATTTTGTTCATCACGGTTCTTGTAGTCTGAATTAACTCGTCCATACCGTCTTTACCGGCCCCGCTCACCGACTGGTATGTGCTGACAATCGCCCGGTTGATGCCAAAGGCGGTATCAAGGGCTTTAAACACAGGCATCAACTGGGCTGTTGAACAATTGGGGTTTGAGATAACGCCCTGGTGGTTAGCAATATCGGCATCATTGACACCGGCCACAACCAGTGGAACCCCGTCAGCCAGGCGAAAAAAGCTGGTATTGTCAATCACAACACAACCCCGTTTAACTGCTTCAGGAACCAGTGTTTCGCTAACGGCCCCACCCGCTGAGGCCAAAACAATGTCGACCCCTTCAAAGGCTTCAGGCGTTGATTCAACCACGGTGTTACTGTTTCCCTGGAAAGAAACGGTACTTCCTGCTGTGCGTTTACTGGCCATCGGAATGAGTGTACCAACCGGAAACTTGCGGTCTTGAAGAATCTGAATCAGGTGAGCCCCCACCAGGCCAGTTGCCCCCAGAATGGCAACCGTAAACCCGTCTTTTTTACCCAGTAAGTTGAATGTCGCCATAATTGGGGCTTCCTTGTTAATAAAACGTCTATAAATCGTTTACAGATAAATCAGAATTTGCGTTCAAAAAAATTTGAGTGCAAAAAGTGCTTTAAAAAATTTTCACTGCGTTTTTTTAGAAATCTTGAATGAAACGCAGTATAATAGTAACGCAACAGCACTGCATGTGCACCCACAGAATGAAAGATCAGCTATGCCAGCCTTGTTTCCAGAAATTGAGCCCTTAAAAACGTTTTACCTGCCGGTTGGTGATGGGCATGCGCTTTATGTTGAAGAACTGGGCAACCCAGAAGGACAACCCATTGTCTTTTTGCACGGGGGTCCTGGTGGCGGATTTACTGAAAAGCACCGGCAAGTTTTTGATCCTGCCTATTACCGAATTGTCCTGTTTGATCAGCGTGGTTCCGGGAAAAGCACACCGCATGCATCATTGGATGCCAATACAACCTGGCACCTGGTTGATGATCTAGAGCATTTGCGCACCCACCTTGACATTGTGCAATGGGTCGTTTTTGGCGGATCTTGGGGCAGTACGTTGGCACTAGCCTATGCACAAACTCACCCCAACCGGGTCAAGGCGTTGGTTTTGCGCGGCATCTTTTTATGCCGTCCTGAAGAAATTAACTGGTTTTACGAATGGGGCGGCGCCTCCTGGTTATTCCCCCAATTTTGGCAGGATTATGCCGCATATATTCCAGAAAAAGATCAGAACCATCTGGTTGCAGCCTATTACAAACGTTTAACCAGCAACAACATTGTTGAACGCCTGCAAGCTGCAAAATCCTGGAGCCGGTGGGAAGGGGCAACCAGTAAACTCGTTCCCGATGAAGCGGTAATGCACTCGTTTGAAGCAGATGCGCATGCCCTGGCTATTGCCCGGATTGAATGCCACTATTTTTATCACCATTGCTGGCTTGAACCCAATCAGTTGCTGAACAATGCCGGTAAAATCAGTCATATCCCCACCTGGATTGTGCACGGCCAATACGATGTCATTTGTCCGTTCAGAAATGCGTGGGAGCTTTATCAAGCACTCCCTGAAGCCCATTTTCACTGCATTCCAGATGCCGGACACGCCATGAGTGAGCCGGGTATTCTAAAAATTTTGCTTGCCGCCTTGGAAACCATTAAAACCCTCAATTGAATACACTAAAATGCCAGCCTTTGAAAATATTGACAACAGTACACTTGAAGCCCTTTTGAAACAGAAAGATCCGCCTGTTCTGATAGACGTAAGGACCCCTGAGGAATGGGCTTACTTGGGGCATATTCCGCAAGCCCAACTCATGCCGCTGCACACACTGTCAGGAAAACTGAGCACGCTGTCAAAAACACAGCCGGTTGTGATTGTCTGTGAGCATGGGGTGAGAAGTGCTGACGCCAGTGCCTATTTGTGTCAAAATGGATTTTCATCTGTATCGCACCTGCAAGACGGGATGGCACACTGGCCTGGGGAACGCGAATTTGGCCCTTAAGCCAAATTACACTGTGCCGAAAGCCTTTTGAAAGCTGTTTGAATTAGAAAGCCGTCTGCAAAAATACTGACTTAGAAAGTGTGTGTCCAATGGGCAATGAAACGACCAAAGAAACGGTGATTGAAGCATTAAAACAGGTGGTCGATCCTGAAAAAAATCAGAGCATTGTAGCTTTAAACATGGTTGATTTTGCCAGTGTCTGTGAAGACAAAGTCAAAGTGGATATAATTCTGCCAGCCACCGATTACGTTCACCGAGAAGCCATTTTTGCCAGCGCCAAACAAGCTATTCTTGAACTGGATGGGATTCAAGAAGCCACTGTGGGCATTTCCTTAAAAACCCCGGCCAAAAACAAACCGTTTCAACGACCAGCAGATAAACCAACAGCCCCAGTAGCAGCCAAACAACTGTTGCCCAACATTAAAAATGTGATTGCCATTTCCAGTGGTAAAGGCGGGGTGGGTAAAACATCGGTTTCCGTGAATCTGGCTTGTGCTTTGTCTCAGCTGGGGTATAAAGTGGGAATTGTTGACGCCGATATCTACGGGCCCAATGTCCCCATTATGATGGGCCTCCGCGGTGAAAAAATTACGCAGGAAAGCGAATCCGGGAAACCCATGCCCCCGGAAAATTACGGCATTAAAGTCATCAGCGTGGCTTTTTTGATTAAAGAAGAGAAACCAGTAGTCTGGCGAGGCCCACTCTTAGATCGGATTATCCGGCAATTTCTCAGTGATTTTGAATGGGGCGAACTGGATTTTCTGCTGGTTGACCTTCCCCCCGGAACAGGAGACGCCCAGTTAACGATTATGCAGGCAGCTGCCCTGTCGGGTGCCGTTATTGTAACCACCCCACAAGAAGTGGCCTTACACGACAGCAGAAAAGGCTTGGCCATGTTTACCGAGCAAAAAATACCGTGCCTGGGCATTATTGAAAACATGAGTTATTTCTTGTGCAACCGCGGCGAGCGCTATGAGATTTTTGGCCATGGCGGTGGCAAGGCCGCTGCCAAAGCACTGGGTGTCCCCTTCCTGGGTGAATTGCCGCTGGTCATTGAGCAGCGTGCTGAAGCCGATGACGGTAAGCCCATTGTGATTGCCTCGCCAGACAGTGACCAGGCAGAGCGCTTCAGAGGGCTTTCAACGCAACTGATTGAAAATCTGAAGCAGGCACAGCACGTGGCAAAGCATGCCAGTGGGGTACCTTCATAAGCGCTTAGTCAACAGCTCTCTAGCAATTCAAGACGCAAGAAGTGACACGCACCGTTTGGACGCATTTTAAAAAAATTAATTTAAAAAATAATGAATAAAAATTCCGTAATGCATGCCAAAAGTTTTTCGGACAGTGTCAAATTTGCATGCCGTGGCATTCAATTGATTGCACGATCTGAAAGAAATTTTCGCACCCACCTGATTCTTGCTGGACTGGCTATTGCTGTGGGCTTATTGCTCCATTTTTCTTGGATTAAGTGGGTTGTCTTAACCATGGGCATTGCTTTTATGCTGGTTGTTGAAATGCTGAACACCGCCATTGAATTTCTCGTGGACTGGCAAGCTGATGGCACTTACAGCACCCAGGCCGCCCAGGTCAAGGATATGGCTGCCGGTGCATGCCTGACCACCGCCCTTGCAATGGTTGTGGTGGGGGTATTTTTGCTCTGGGGCTAATACGGTGATTGTGCTGCAAATGGCTAGGCTAAAAGGATTGTATTTTTTAATGGCATCTTGCCCTCAAAAGGGCATCATCAAGCCCAACGCCAGAGGTATCTTTCATTAAAAAAACTAGAAAAACTAACTATGAGTAAGCCTCTGTTTGTTCAATACTATTGGCAGTAAAATAAAGAATTATTTATTGGTAAGGTGTTGAAAACGATCCCACGCGCAAGACAAGATCAACTGACTAAAGCAACCAAACAACCATTTTTATTGTCGGTTGTTTTTTTACTGATGGCTTTTTGTTCTATTCAAATCAGCTATGCAGCCGAAAAGCAAGCCTCACCCGGAGCACTTGAAAAAAACAAAGCTGTTCAGCAAGCCGTAAAGGCCATTCCACCCGATCTTTCTGAAGGCAAGACGCCAGGGGCGCTGTCTTTTTTTAATGTTTTTAAAAATGATGCAGAAACAGAGTTAACCCCGCAGACCCTGCAACAGCTTCAGCTGATTGAAACAGAATTGGACACACAGCCTTTAACGGCCAGCATTAGTAAAAAAGAAGCTTTTTTTATTGATATGCAAACGGTTTTGGCCCTAATTCAAGCCCAGAACCTGGCCGTTCAGTCAGGCAAGCTTACTGAAGATCAGGCCAAAAATCAGTTTCACCAGTCATTAAGCCGAATGCTGCTGCCTGATTTTATTGGCAGTTACGATCATTCCCGGTTTCAGGGTGCCATTCAGGTTTTTGGCAGCCAGACAGTGACCATTTTCCAGACCAGTGTTGTACCCCAATTAACAGCATCCTGGCAGATTAATCCGGGCGGCCAGGATCTGTTTACAGCACTGGCAAACCGGCAGCGCATAAAAAGTAGTCAGTTTTCTCTGGAAGAAAGCCTGCAGGATCAGTGGACCTCTGCGGCCAATGAGTACCTGGCATTAATCAGCTCGGCCTTGTTAATTGAAAGTGCCAAACTGGCTGTTGATGAAGCCGAACGCGAAGTTGCGCTGAATCAGGCCAAAATGGATGCCGGTGTGGGAATCAAAATTGATCTCCTGCGTGCCAAAGCCGATTTGTTACTTCAAGAGCAAACCTTGATGGAAGCCTCAACCCAGCGCAACAAAGCGGAGCAGGATTTATTTCAGCGCCTGAATTTAGACAATACCATCCGGCTGACGGTTTCAAAAAAAGACACCGATCCCAAAGTTTTACTGGCACTTGATATGCCAGAAAAGACACTGTTAAAGCTGGCAATTGAAAACAGCCCGAAAGTTAAAAAACTGGATCGGGAAGTGCTGGCTTTAAAACACGAGGTTAAGGCTGTTCTGGGGCGGTTGGTGCCTTCGGTTAATTTGCAAACCTACATTAACGGGACGGGTCCGGCATTCGATGCCCTTGGATTAAGCCGTTTTGGTGGCTTTCGTGTTGAAACCCGCCTGTTTGAGCAATCCGGGCTTGCAATACCATTGGCCTACCATGAAAAAAAGCTGGCCTTAAAACAAAAACAGCTGGAACACCAGCAGGCCTTACTGGCACTGAAAGCCGCTGTTATTAACGCACACAACGAGTCAATGCTGGCAGCCAAAACCATTTTCAAAACCCAGGAAGCGGTTGCTGTCAACCAGGAAGCCTATCAGCTGGCAACAGGACGCTATAAAGCCGGGGTTGGCATCCAGCTGGATGTTATTGACAGCCACTTGGCCCTGATTACAGCCCGAACGGACTTAATTAAGGCAATTTTGTCGTTTAATCAGTCCCAGATTAAATTGCTGAATGCGGTTGGCATGGTTAGCCCCAATACCCTCATCAACGGAGTGGATCCCAATGCAATTGCCCTTTAAATTCAGACTTTACCCATGGATGCTGCTTATTTTAACGGCCACCACCATCGGCTTGAGCAGTGTTCTGTTTTCAGGCTGTAATGGTCTGTTTGAAAAACCCATGCCCGTTGTGGATGTCCTTCAGGTGTCTACTGCGCCCTGGACAGTGACCTATGATGCCAGCGGCACAGTTGAAGCCAATAAAAAGGTCGATTTAAACGCTGAAGTGATGGGCACGGTAGCGGCTGTTTTGGTTTCAGAAGGACAAGCCGTTAAAAAAGGCCAGGTGCTGATGCGGCTAAAAAACGAAAAACAACGTGCACAAGCCGCCCAGTCTTCTGCGGGCATTCTGGTTTCTCAACAGCAGGTGTCCCAGCAGGCCGCTGCCATCCAACAGGCTGAAGCCCGGGTAAGCAGTACAAAAACACAACTGGATCTGGCGCAATCAGAATTGACCCGTTATCAAAAACTGTACGAGCAGGATTATATCTCCCAACTGGAGCGTGACCAACGGGAAAGCAAAGCCCTGGATGCAGCAGCAATGTATCAGGAAAGCCTTCAAGCGTTGGCTGCAGCCAAGGCCAGTTTTCAATCAGCCAAAGCCAGTGTGACACAAGCGCAATCAACGTTCCGTTACAACCAGGCGTTGCAAGACGAAACCATAATTCGCACCCCTTTTTCAGGGACTATCGGCTATCAGTTTGTTAAATTGGGCGCCCATGTGGGGGTAAATGAAAAATTGCTGACCCTGGTCGATGCTCGTTCTTTTGATATCCGCTTTTCGGTCCCGGAACGTTTTCTCACCCAGCTGAAACTGGGTATGCCGGTTCAGGTCTTTCCGACCGGGCAAACTGAAAAAAAACCGCTGGTCGCCAGCGTCGATTTTATTGACCCTGTTATTGATGAAGCCACCCACAGCATTCAGCTGAAAGCAAGGGTCAATGCCTCTGAGCGGCTAAAACACGGTTTATTCTGTACGGTGAAGCTGGCCCTGAAAAAACTGAGCAATGTCGTGGTTCTGCCAGACGATGTGATTGTACCTTTGGGCGAAAAAACCTTGGTCTATATTTTAGAACCCGACAATAGCCCGCCTGGGGACCCAGAAAAAAAGAAAGAGAAAGAAAATGCTACTGCTAACACCGGTTTAGATAAAGCACAAGGCAATGGCAGACTTGTCCCGATGATTGCCCGGCAGCGTGAAGTGATTATCGAAAACCGGAATTCTACCAAGGTTCAACTGAAGCGCGGCCTAACGGCTGGCACACTGATTGTGCGGAATGGCCTGCAGAAAGTCCAGGAAGGCCTGAAAGTCAATGCCCGCTTTCCAGAAAAAGGATTATCAGTCCCATTGGCATCATCAGATCAGACAGATCAGGCCAAATTGCATACGGCCCCCACAGAAGAGCTGCTTCAACCCGAATCAACATCCAGTCAAAAGAATTAAACCTGTTAAAAGAATAAAAAAGGACAAAACCGCCCCATGTGGATTGCTGACGTTTGTGTCAAACGCCCTGTGCTTGCAACAGTCATCTCCATTTTAATGGTCTTGTTTGGTGCAGTCAGCTACACGTTTTTAACCGTCAGAGAATACCCCGATATTGACCCGCCGATTGTCTCGGTCAGCACAGTCTATACGGGGGCCAATGCCGGGGTTATGGAAACAACAGTCACAGAGCGCCTGGAAGAAGAGCTGATCGGTATAGAAGGCGTTCGCAGTATGACCTCCGTCAGTAATGAGGGCAACAGCAATGTGGTGCTTGAGTTTGAACTGGAACGCGATGTCAATGTTGCGGCTCAAGACGTGCGAGATCGGGTGAACCGGGCGCGCAACAATTTGCCCAACGATGTTGAAGAGCCTATTATAACCAAACAGGACTCGGATGCTAGTGCGATTATCTGGATGGGTCTGGCGGGTGAAAACTACACGCCCTTGCAAATTACAGACTATGCCGATCGCTACATTAAAAACGAGCTGCAAACCGTGGATGGGGTTTCACAAATTATTATTGGCGGTGCTCGCGAGTACTCCATGCGCTTGTGGCTGGATCCGCAAAAAATGGCATCACGAAAAATTTCTGTGACCGATGTTGAACGGGCCTTGCAAAATAAAAATGTAGAAGTGCCTTCAGGCCGTGTGGAAGGCAAATTGCGGGAATTTACAATTAAGACCATCGGTGAACTGAAAAGCCCGGAAGCGTTTAACCGGCTGATTATTAAAGCGGTTAACGGCAAGAATATCTATCTGTCAGACATTGGCCGGGCTGAAATCGGCGCCCGAGATACCCGCTCTTTTGTTCGTTTAAACGGCATGCCCGCTGTGGGCCTTGGTATTGTCAAGCAATCAAAAGCCAACACGCTGGATGTTGCCAAAGCCATTAAGAAAAAAGTGCCTGACATTATTAAACGCCTGCCCCCCGGTATGACACTGCGGCCCGCTTACGACAGTTCAATTTACATTCAAAAATCGATTGATGAAGTGGTTGAATCGTTAATTGTCGCTTTTTTTCTGGTAGTAGTGGTGGTGTACTTGTTTCTGCAGAGTGCCCGGGCAACGTTCATTCCGGCCATCTCGATTCCCATTTCGCTGATTGCCACATTCAGCATTATGATTCTGCTGGATTATTCCATTAACACCATTACCCTGCTGGGGATGACACTGGCCATTGGCCTGGTTGTTGACGATACAATTGTGGTGCTCGAAAATATCTACCGACGCATTGAAAAAGGGGAAACCCCCAAAGAAGCTGCCATTAAGGGCACACGCGAAATTGGCTTTGCCATTATTGCGACCACCGCTGTGCTTGTGGCAGTGTTTCTGCCCATTTTGTTTCTTGGGGGCATTTTGGGACGGATTCTCAAAGAGTTTGCCGTGGTTATGGCGGGCTCGGTTCTGATTTCCGGCTTTGTGTCGCTTAGTCTAACACCGATGCTGTGTGCCAAACTGCTTAAAGCCAAGCAGCCATCCGACGAGGCCAGACAAAACCGGTGGGGAATACAGGCCCAATTGGAAAAGATTTTAGAGGCGAGCAACCGCACGATTGAAAACAGCCGACAAAAATTCAGCAGCAGCTTGTCCCGGTTAATTAATAAAAAGCGGACAGTGACGACTGTGGTTCTTGTTCTGGCTTTTATTTCAATGGGGCTGTATGTTGTCTTGCCCCGTGAATTCTTGCCCACCGAAGATCAGGGCAATATTTACACCATTATTACAGCCCCTGAAGGATCAACGGTTGACTACACCGACATCTCAATCCGCAAGGCCGAGCAGGTTTTAAAAGCGTTGCCAGAATTAAAAACCGTGTTCTCGGTCCTGGGCTTAACCAATGGGCAGACCAATTCTGGAATTCTGTTCAGTCACCTGGTTGACGAGCGAAGTAGGAAAGCCCAAACCATTGTGAGTGATCTGCTGCCCAAAATGCTGGCGATTCCTGAGGCACTTGTCTTTCCTATCACTCCGCCATCCAGCCCAACCGCATCATTTGGCAAGCCCATTGAAATGGCCATTCAGTCGACTGGCAGCATTGAAGATCTCAATACGGTGATGCAGATTGTAAAAAACCGGGCAGAAAAAGAAATATTTGGGCTAATTAACCTGGACACCGACTTAAAACTGAATAAGCCCCAGGTTGAAATTGAAGTGGATCGTGAAAAAGCAGCAGCCCTTGGGGTTTCTGTGCGGGATGTTGCCCGTACGATGCAGGTCATGTTTGGCGGCCTGGATTTGTCAAGCTTTCAGCTGCGTGGCAAGCGCTACGATGTAATGGTACAGGCGGAAACCCCCATGCGGCTGTCGCCCAGTCAGTTAGACGGACTTTACGTTGGCAGCGATAAAGGCACCGTCATTCCCTTAACCAGTGTGATTAACCGTACCGAATCGGTTGCCCCCAATGCGTTAAACCACTACAACCGGTTTCGCTCCATAACACTCAGTGGGGCACTGTTGCCCATTCCTGGCATCAGTCTGGGCAGCGTGCTTGAACAAATGCAAGCCATTGCCACAGAAGAACTGCAACCGGGCATGAAAATTGCCTGGAAAGGCGAAGCCCGGGAATTTTTTGAAGCCAACACAGCCACCTTTTTTGCCTTTGCGTTGGCTTTGTTGATTGTTTTTCTGGTTTTAGCCGCACAATTTGAAAGCTTTATTGACCCTGTTATTGTGATTTTAACCGTACCGCTGGCCATGGCGGGGGCGTTGTTTACCCTGTTTGTTCTGTCGTATGTGCCCGTGCTGATTAAGCTTATTCCGGTGTTTGCCAACTGGCAGACCATTACCTACGGGCTCAATATTTACAGCCAAATTGGCCTGGTTTTGCTGGTGGGACTGGTCACCAAAAACGGCATTCTGATTGTTGAATTTGCCAATCAAATCCGCGAAGATCACCCTGAGAAAAGTATCCGAGCGGCAGTCCTGGAAGCTGCGCAAGTTCGTTTCAGACCCATTGTTATGACATCCATTGCCACCATTTTTGGGGCCATCCCCATTGCAGTTGGATTGGGCTCCGGCATTGATGGGCGAAAGCCGATGGGCGCCGTTATTATTGGCGGGATGTTTTTTGCCACATTCTTGACCCTGTATGTCATTCCCATGGCATACGAGTGGGTGAAAGCCAGAAGAGAAAGACAAGTGCAGGGTTAATACGGTTATTTATACAGGCCCATTTTTTTTTTTAGAAACCCTGTTTATTTTTTCCAGTCCAACTATTTTTTCCAACCCTCTTATTTTTGCCAACCCTTTTATTTTTGCCAACCCCACCGGCCAAAAAGCCGAACAGCCTTAAACATGGCCCACCGCTTTTTGGGACCCACACCGCTTTCTTTCATCACGCGCATAAACAGCCGGTCACATTGCTTGCGGGTCCAGACCACATGACTAATATTTTCCCAGGTGTCTGGTGGAATTAATTTGTAATGATAGTCTGTTGCCCGTGTGCCTTTGGGCTTGTTGGTGAAGTACAGGAAATCATGCAAAACAGCTGCCCCGCGGTGCAACCCGTCGGGCAGAATGCCAAAAACTGACCACACCCAGCGTGGTACACTCGCAATATCGGTTTCAAAGCCCGTGGGCACAATTAATTTATAACAGGTATTGTTTTTGGCCACCCACTCATACTGGTAGTCTTCGGTTAGCACAAACGTGCGATCAGAAAGCGGATCCAGCTGGGGCCAAATGATAGGAAAAGTCATATGAAACTCGCATCAATAAAATACACAATATTTAAAAAATGGCTGGCAATTAAAAGGCATTAACCGGCAAACTGGGGCGATCAAAGAAATGATTCAACTCACGCACAGAAATGGTGTGGGCAATGGGGCGCCCGTGCGGACAGGTCCATGGCAGTACTGAATCCAGCCAGCCTGTGATCACCTGTGTCATGGCTTCCTGGCTTAATAAATCACCCGCCCGAACAGCGGCATGACAGGCCAGTGTTGCAATTAACAAATCAGTATCCAGTGCCATACTTCCGGTTTCTTCCAGTTGCGCTATGAGGTTTTCAAACAAACCCCCATGGGTAAACATTTTATCACGGCCCACAAAAACCAAGGGCACCCCGCAAAGACTCACCCGAGACTTTTCAATGGTATACAAAAATCCCAGTTTGGCAAACTGGGGCTGATACTGGGTTAACAAGTCCTGCTGGGTGGGGGACAGCAACAACGGGACACTGGCAATTAAGTGCTGAATGGCTGGGGTTTCTGCTGAGAAATTGCGCGACAATTGCTCAAAAATCATCCGCTCGCTGGCAATGTGCTGATCAACCACCATTAAGCCCTGCGGTGTTTCCAAGAGAATATACGTGTTGAACAACTGATTCAGCACTTTAAACGGCTGGGTTTTTACGGAATTCTCTTGCTGGTTAAGCGTTTCAGCAGGAACTGGCTCAGTATCAGAATGAGCGCTTAAAGGCCCTGGCTGCTGTGCGGGTTCATAAAGGGCAAGGGCGCCTTGTACGGCATCTGCCTGTACATCATGTACAGCAGCAGCATCTTTTGAATAGCCATAGCCCTGCTGAAAAGAAGAGTGACCTGCCGATGAGAACCTTGCCGGTAAGAGGCCTTGTGGCTGAGATGCGAATTCAGTGGATTTTAATGCCTCTGGCGATACTGTTAAATGGTCTGGAGGACTGTCTTGTTCTCTGTTTAGCGGGGCTTGGCCGGTTGGGCTAGGGTCAAGAATCTGGGTGCCTGCGGCAATTAAAGCCTCACGAATACCCGCTTTGACAAAAGAAAAAATGGTATTGGCTTCCGCATAGCGGACTTCGCGCTTGGCCGGGTGCACGTTAATATCCACTTGGGTGGGGGGAAGGATTAAAAATAAAACACTGAACGGGTAGCGCCCGTGGGGTAATAGTGACTCATACGCCACTTCGGTTGCCTTTTGTAGGACAAGGCATTTGACTGCACGGTTGTTGACAAAATTGACCATCCACCGGCGGCTGCTTTTCATGATACCCGGTGCAGACACAAAGCCCGTTACAAAAAAACCAAAAGAAGCATCATCGTATGCTACCGGTATTAACGGCAAATCCTGCTGGTTGCGTTTGTAGACAATGTCCAGCACCGATTTTAAATCGGTTGCCCCCGCGGTATTCAGTACCGTTTTGTCATTTATGATTAAATGAATTTGTACAGCAGGGTTTGCAAGCGCCAACAATTGCACGGTTTCCTCAATGTGGGCCAACTCGGTTTGGGGACGCTTTAGAAACTTCAGCCGGGCCGGTGTGTTGTAAAACAGATCCTCAACCGTCATAATGGTGCCCACAGCACAGCCCACATCCGTCAGGACTGTCTCACCGGAAGGCTTGACAGAAACCTGCGTGCCTTGATGCGCCTCCTGGGTTCGGGTCTGGCATGTTAAATGAGAAATGGCGGCGATACTGGCCAGTGCCTCTCCTCGAAAGCCCAGCGTGGTAATGTTATCCAAATCGTCTGCGGCTTTTATTTTGCTGGTGGCATGGTTTAAAAAAGCAAGCGCGGCATTTTCAGGCGTCATACCATACCCGTTGTCTGCAATACGGCAGTTGCGTCCAGCATTGCTGATGATAATCTCAACTCGAGTGGCCCCGGCATCAATGGCATTCTCCAGCAGTTCTTTTACCACAGACGCTGGGCGCTCTATGACTTCACCTGCCGCAATGCGGTTGACCAGGTGCGCTGGCAAGACCTGAATTTTAGACTGTTCAGTGGCAATCATTAATGTAAGGCATCATTTAATAAAGCTTGGTTTAATAAAACTTGGTGTAATAAAGCATAAGAAAAACGGCTTATGGCTGCAGGGCGCGTAATTCTTGATAAAGTTCTTGTTCCCGCGGGGTTAACGTTTTAGGAATTATGCCTTTAAGCCTCACCAGCAAATCCCCTGGATTTTTACCCAATTTATCAGGCAGGCCTTGCCCTTTTAAGCGCAGGATTGTGCCAGGCTGCGTTCCTTGCGGGATGGTCAGGGTTAATGGCTTTCCAGCCAATGTTGAAATTGACCAGTCGCCTCCCAGAGCTAAGACCGGAACCGGCACGGCGGCATTGCAGACAAGGACATCATCTTCCACCGAAAAAACCGGATGGCTGCGGTACTGCACGACCAACATCAAATCACCCTGTCGACTTCCTGCTCGGCGGCCTTCTCCCCCCAGACGGATTTTTTGTCCGGGCCTTACCCCCTTGGGAATTTTAACAGTCATTCGTTTGTTTGACAGGGTTAAAATTTCTTTTTGCGTGCCTGTAAACACGTCCTCTAAATCCAGCGGCAAGGGCTGTTCAATATCAAGATTTTCTGGCGGGCGTTGTTGACGTTGTTGCTGAGCCCGGTGGTTTGATTGTTGATAGCCTTGTCGTTGTCCAGCTTGCCCAGAATAACCAGATAAAATATCTTCTAAGTTGATCTGCCCACCCGAAAACCCAGCCCCACCGGCCTGTCCTGCAGCAGCCCCAAACAGCATTTCAAAAAAGTTAGAAAAGCCCCCCATATTGCCAAACTGGCCCCCCATATTCACCCCGTCGAAGCCGGGTGGTGGGTTAAAGTTTTGGCCCTGGCGCCAGTTTGCGCCCAGACTATCATAGAGTTGTCGCTTTTTGGGATCCCCCAGAGCTTCGTATGCTTCGTTCAGTTCTTTGAAGGCTTCTCCCCCATCTGGGTTCACATCTGGATGAAGCTTTCTGGCTTTTTTGCGGTAAGCACTCTTAATTTCAGCGTCGCTTGCACTGCGCGAAACGCCTAAAATTTTGTAATAGTCTTTGTATTTGACGCTCATGGTATTGGGTACTGAAAAAGGCTTAATTTTTTTAAATACTGATTAAACAATAAGCAAACTGGGACGCTAGCTCAGAATTAAACAATTAATCTATCGTAAAAACACCACAACAGCATAGGGATAATATTATAACAGTTCATTTTTGGGCGGTTTAACGCCACAGATTTTTAGACAACGTTATCCTGGAATTTTATACCCGGGAAACTCTGAAAGGTATCCATAGTGCACTAATACCCTGCAACAGTACTCATAGTACAACAATCACGATAGCTCATCGGCTGTAGAGTATCTGCTACCCTGTATATTACTCTAAATTATTTCATGTAACTTCAATGGGGTCTAAAGTTTTGAGTTTTTTGTAAGCTTTTGCTAATTTTGTAGGGTCGCCTAATTTTCATCAACGTTGTCATACAAACAACGATGCCTTTAGTTTGGTTAAAACACCCAAAAAAATAAGAACAAGGACTCAATTGTGAGATACATCCCCTCAATTTTTAATGGCCCAATTTTTTTATCCCGAAAAAAAACAAACCTTACCTTACCTTCCCGTCAATCCTTTCTTCACGTTCTAAACAAAATTCACGAAATACGCCGTTAAATCAACCCAAACAGAACCCTTCAATTTCAACCAGACTTGCGCCAGTCCTCAATCTATGGACTAACTTTAAAAAAACAGCCAGTAGCCGTGTTTATGACTTAAACAGGACCTTGCGCACAAACTGGTCTGCCTTGCATTCCGGAACAAAACGACGCCTCAAGCCGATTGTTTGGGGGACAGCCAAGCATATAAAAAATGCCTCGGTGAAAACGGTCACTTTATTGCAAATAAGTTTATTGCCAGCTGTATTTATGGTGTCTGCTTACAATGCCGTTAAATTGCCTCGATTGCAAGATCAAATTGCAAATCAAGCTAACGAAATAGCCGGTCTTCATCGTGTCGCGGCCTCAAAAAATGCTTTTACACTAAAGTTGTTTGCCGCTGGTGCAGGACTATCCACTATACTTACAGGCATTTCAGTGTTCGCTCTTAAAAATCAATTGAACGATGTAAAAACCGATATAAAAAATGATCTTGAATCAGTTTTAGGCTTTATGATAAGAAATACAGAGAATCTTGTTTCAACAGTTTGTGCAAACCCTACTCCCATTCTTAATAAACAACATAATCCAAGTGGGCCAGTTCTCCCAAACGCCTCCTTAAAATATGGTTTAGAGCCTCGACTTTTCAAATTTCTTGGGATCAAACCCCATAAACCAGGACTGGGCAATCTCTTGAACAAATTAGGATTACCAAAAAAATAAAGCCAATTGCCATCCAATTTGTAAGCTTATCAGCCGCTACACAGAATTTTATTTCCTTTCTAATTCTAACCTGGATTTCTCATCGCCAAGTTGTTACTGAGAAAAGATAAAAAGACGTAATAATTAAAATTGAGTTTTTCTTGACAAATCTTGATAAACTGGAAAAAAAGATTTCGATGAATTGCGATTATAAGTATACCTTTTTTTATAGAGTTGATGATGTTTCGCTTGATTTTTCATCAGAATCTTAAAATAGCTTCGTTTCTTTAGGTCCTTACCATTTTGTAGTAGCAGGATTACGCTCAGTTGCATCCAGTATATTTTGTTCTTCACCCACTGTTATGTTTTTGAGCCGCTCAAACCGATCTGTTAAATCGCCCGTTTTTGACTGTTCCATCTCTCTTTCTTCTTTTCTTTTGTTATAAAAGTCATCAGCTTTATTATTAGCCTCAGGACTGAATAAATATTGCACCCTTTCGGGATTATATAATTTGGGGTAACCAACATAGCCGTCTCTTTCAGGCCCATCAGCATCAAAATTAACATTAGGGTTATTTCTTCGGACTGCTGCTTGTCTTTCTTCCCTTAATTTAGCTTCTTGATCGGCTTGGGTTAACCGTTCAAGGATTTCAGGATTATTTAATTTTTCCACTCTTGGTCCATTATAATTAGCACCTTGTTCCAGATATTTAGCGTAAGCAACATCTTTTGATCTATCATATACTTCCCAATCAGTATCTTCTGAATCTTTTGGAGGCTTATCCCCCCCGAAGCGAAGAGTCGAATCAGTGTTATAGGAATTATTACCAGGGAAAAAGGAAACCATTTTAAATCTTTCTATTGTTTTTTAAGTGCTGTGTGAACTAAGTGATGCGTGAACATATTACTAATGAATTGATAAAACCATTCCCATAAACGCATGTCAATTCAGTTTTGTGCGCAATCCAACAGAATTATGCAGGCACAGCGCCAGGGTATTTCCCGCTAAAGCACGCTGTACACGGGTCACTAAACCCTGAAAGCGACACCATATTCTCCACAGAAAGATACATCAGTGTGGTAACACCCAAAAATTGCCGGATGGCTTCGGTATCGGGCTGCTGGTTGGCAATCAGCTCCGCGGGCTGGGACATGTCAATGCCGTAAAAGCACGGGTGCGTCACTTTGGCCGAAGACACCCGCAGATGAATTTCTTTCACCCCGCAAGACCACAGCATTCTCACCAGATTTCGGCTGGTATTGCCCCGCACAATCGAGTCATCCACCACAACAATGCGCTTGCCGTAAAGCACGTCCTTCAGCGGGTTCAGCTTCAACTGAATACCCTTTTCCCGCAGCTCATGGCTGGGGTTAATAAATGTTCGGCCCACGTAGCGGTTTTTAATCAAGCCTTCGGCAAAGGGAATGCCTGAAGCCCGGCTGTAGCCAATGGCTGCCACTGTCCCAGAATCAGGTACTGGGATAACAATATCGGCTTCCACAGGCGGCGATATTTCAGCCAGCTTTTTGCCCAGATTCATCCGGTACTGATAGACCGACTGCTGGTTAATCGTGCTGTCTGGGCGGGCAAAATAGACCAATTCAAACACACAGAGCTTTTCTTCTTTGGCCAGGGCCTGAGATTCAATAAATGCGGAAGTGGTCACCCCATTCCCTTGCAACTGCAGGCTGGAATAATAATCATCAATGCGCGCACTGACAATTTCGCCTGGCAGCAAGTCACGCTCAAATGTGGCGCCCACAATATCCAGTGCTGCCGTTTCTGAAGCAAAAACCAGTGCCCCTGTTCGGGTTCGCCCCATGCACAAAGGCCGTAAACCCAGCGGATCCCGGGCTGCAATGAGGGTGTCACCAGTTGCCACCACAATTGAAAACGCCCCTTCACAAGTGCTTAACGCTTTCTGAACAGCTTCTTCAACGTCGCAGCCTTCGGTATTCAGCATAAAATTGATGGTCATGGCCATCACATGGCTGTCGCTGTCACCATGCCCCAGATAGCCGCGTTCTTTCAGAAAGACTGTTAACTCGTTGGTATTGGTTAAATTGCCGTTATGGGCCAGTGTTAAGGCCCCTTGATTGGTCCGAACCACCACGGGTTGGGCATTGCCCAGGCTGCTTGTGCCAGTCGTTGAGTACCGGGTGTGGCCAATGCCCACCTGGCCGGTCATTTGATCGAGAATAGTCTGGTTAAACACTTGATTGACCAGACCCATTTCTTTCTGCAAGCGCAGCTGATGGTTATCGTACACGGCCATGCCGCAGCTTTCTTGCCCGCGGTGCTGCAAGGCATACAAACCAAAAAAAATGGTATGCCCCAACCCCGAGGAATTGCGGTCCATAATGCCAAATACACCACAGGCTTCGTTTAAAGACTTATAATGAATCATAATTGTTTAAAGGCTGTTGTCTTCCGAATATTGCGTTGTTGCATTAATGGCCATCATTATTATTAAAATGCAATCATACAGATGAAAAAAATTGACGACTGAAAAACTGAATACGGAAAAAAGACAAGCTTAAAAATTTAATAAGCAATTAGAGATTGAACAAGCAAGCGGTCGTGATACAGGCACATGTCTTATCTTGCATGAACCGACAGCCACTGCTGTTTAATGGCATGCAGATCAATGGGAGGGACTTCGGCAGTCAATTTCAGGGCAAAGTGATCATTGGTTGTTTCACCGAGACGGGCAAAAGACAACCCTGCCTTCTCGGCAGCCTGCCAGATAGGTTCTTCTTGCCCAGCCTCGTAAGCAATAATATAACTGCAAGCAGTTTCACCAAACCATTTCAAATCAAGTCGCTGGTTTTTCCCAGAATTGCTGCGCTCAGCCAGCAGTGATGACAACTGGTTTTGGCTGCAGTCCAGGCCCGCTTCATTAAAGAAAGCCATTTCCAGCAAGGTCGGCAAAACGCCACCCAGAGATACATCCTGAACAGCCACCACTTGCCGGGCATCAATCAGCGACAAGAGCAGTGCAATGGCTTTGGCCTCATAGGCCACATTGACCTCTGGCGGGGCTCCTTCAACGTTGCCTGTACGAAGCTTTAAATACTCTGTACTGCCCAGAACCGGGTTAAAATGCCCAATCAGCGCCAGCGATACAAGCGTTTCTTTGGGGGCGGGCAGTGCCGCACCCATGATTTGGGAGTCATCGTTAATCAGGCCGGCCATGCCAATGGTTGGTGTTGGGTAAATGGCTTCATCCCCATATTCGTTATAGAGGCTGACATTTCCGCTAATCACCGGTGTATTCAGACCCAGACAGGCATCTTTTATGCCCTGAACGGCATAATGCAGCTGATGATAAATTTCTGACCTTTCAGGGTTCCCAAAATTCAGGTTGTCAGTGACTGCCAGTGGCTTAGCACCCGTACATGCCAGGTTTCTGGCTGCTTCAGTAACGGCATACAGGCTGCCTTTGTAAGGATCAGTGTGAACATACCGCGGGTTACAGTCAACGGTCAAGCTTAAGGCTTTTCCGCTAAAGCGGCCGTCTTTTTGCCGCAACCGAATCACACCAGCCGTTAAGTGCGCTGAATCAAGCACAGTAGCGTTTTGAACGTGGCGGTCGTATTGCTGGATGACACCCACCGGTTTTGCAATGTTTTGAGACCGCATCATTTTTTCAAGGAACTGGCGCAGCTCTTGGGGGTTAATATCTGGCAGACCCTTTAAAACATCTTTCTCCCGACGGGCTTTTGCAGACGGGGGCTCATCGGGCATTAATTGCCGGTGATATGATGGGGCCAGGTCCGTCAGCAGCTTGGCTGGTACACAAGCCACTTGTTCATTGTGGTGCCGAATGTCTATGGTACAATCTGCCGTAATTTCACCAATAACAGCAGAAGCAACCCCCCACTTGGTAAAAATATCTTGGATAGCTTGGGTTTTGCCACGTTCAATCACCAGCAGCATTCGTTCTTGTGACTCAGAAAGCAGGTATTCATGGGGCTGCATTCCAGGCTCTCGTGCTGGGACCGCATCCAGATTAATCTGAATGCCAACATTGCCCTTTGCAGCCATTTCTGCACTGGAACTGGTTAAGCCTGCGGCCCCCATATCCTGGGCTGCTACAACATGGCCGGTTGCAAAGGCTTCTAAACAGGATTCAATCAGCAGCTTTTCAGCAAAGGGGTCACCCACCTGCACAGCCGGACGATCTGCCGTGCTGTTTTCATCCAGCGCCTTGCTGGCAAAGGCTGCCCCGCCCATGCCGTCTTTTCCGGTTGCAGATCCCACATACAAGACTGGATTTCCCACCCCGTAAGCCTTGGAAGAAATATCATTGCGGTCATAAAGAATGCCAACCGCCATCGCATTCACCAAGGGATTGCCATTGTAGCAGTCTTCAAAAAAGACATCTCCGGCAATGGTTGGCACGCCAACACAGTTGCCATAGTGGGCAATGCCATTCACTGCCCGAGAAAACAAGTAGCGGTTGTGCTTTTCTGTATAGTTAGTTTCTGTATAGTTAGTTTCTGTATAGTTAGTTTCTGTATAGTTAGTTTCTGTATAGTTAGTTTCTGTATAATTAGTTTCTGAACAACTATTGTTTTCTGTGTCTTTGTTTTCTAGATTTGGAGAAGCCGCTACTGGTCCAAAGCGCAATGCATTCAAGTTGGCAATGGGCCGGGCATTCATTGTAAAAATATCTCTGAGTATCCCACCTACACCAGTTGCAGCCCCCTGAAACGGCTCCACAGCGGTGGGATGGTTGTGGCTTTCAATTTTAAAAGCAATTTGTATGCCATCCCCAACATCAACAATGCCAGCATTTTCGCCTGGGCCCGCAACAACACAATCGCCTGTGCTCGGAAGCTGCTTTAGCAAGTGCCGTGAGTTTTTATAACAGCAGTGCTCGCTCCACAACACACTGAACATGGCCAGCTCGTTAAAATTGGGCGGACGGTTTAAGTTGGCCTTAATTTTGCCGTACTCAGATTGCAGCAGGTTAAACTGTTTCAACAGGCCTTCCAGCTGATCATCAGGAATCTCAAAGTTTTTCCGGCAATCAGCGTCAGGCACTGGCTCTGATTTTAATGCTTGGGTGGGGTCAGGCGACATCGGTCAATGGGGATCTCATTTAACGATACGAAATAGCTTTTGTATTATCACATAAACAGTTAAAAGCGCGCGTGCCAGATCAGCCAGTCAGCCTAGACCAAGTGATCACTGTTTTTTAAAAAGAATAAAACCAGAGGAGGAGGAGGACCCTTGTAAAATTCAGTATACTAAAAAAAGCAACGGCACTGGTCATATTATGGGTATTGCCAGAAGCCTTGGAACGGGCTAGATCTTAGGTTATACCTTCTGAACTTGGTTCTATCGAAAATCGGGAAAATAATCGAGGGTTGTCTTGAATGGATAAAATGAGTTTATCCGGTTTGCTGGTTTCCGTTTGTGTGATTGGCACGGCCTTGTGGCTGGGAAAAGTTCCTGCATCAACCGTGTTTAACCCGGAAGCCCTGGTCCTGGTTTTTGGGGGAACGCTGGCCGCAACCGTGACCAGCTTCAAGTGGCAGACCCTCAAAGATGCCCTGATGCTGCTGCAGTCCCTGAACCGGCAGTCGGTTGCCCCGTCAGTCAATCAGGCTGTCAATGAAATCATGGACATTGTGCATTTTGTGCGTGAAGAAGGCGTACTGGCCTTACAGCCCTTATTGCCCCAAATTGAAACCGATTATTTGCGCAAGGGCCTGGTGATGGTGATGGATAATTACACAGAGTCTGCCATTCTCAGTGCCATGCAGTATGAAGCCGATGCCATTGTTAACCGCCAGCTGGGTGCCGCAAAAGTGCTTGAAACCGCTGGCGGCTACGCCCCCACCATGGGCATTCTTGGGGCTGTGATTGGCATTATCTCTATTGCGCAAGTGACTATTGGAATGCAATCTTTAGGGCCAGGGCTGGCCAGTGCGTTCAGTGCCACCATGTTTGGGGTGGCATTGTCGAATCTTATTTTATTGCCGCTTTCTTTGCGGGTCAAACAATTGGCCTGGGACAATCAGATACTTTGCGCCCTGATTCAGGAGGCTGTTCTCTGCATAAGAAACGGCGAACACCCTGCAATTGTTGAAGAGCGCCTGCTCAGTTTTAAACAGAATCAGCCATCATCCACCGCTTATGCACGCAATGCGGTTAGTCAGGCAATACTGCCAGTCAGCCAAAACGATGCATTCAAGCCGTTTGGAACCCCACCAGTGCAGCAGAATGAAACAACAGCACCAGCTTTTCAAGCTGCGAAAACCACCCGAACAACCGGCCAGCACCCAGACAGAAATTATAAAGCCGTCCTTTAACGCCGCTTGTTCTAAAGCAATTCAGGATATCAATCAGCCGTGAAAAAACGTGGTTCATTGAGAAACAGCATGCAAACCCGTCAATTCCGCTTGGATCATCGCTTTTTTGTGGATGATGGTGGCGGTGCAGCAGAAAGCAATCGGTGGATGCTGCCTTACGCTGATCTTTTAACAGTATTGATCGGCTTTATTCTGGTGGTGTCAACAACCGGTCTGCAAACCAGTGACTCTGGTAAGCCAGAAGGTGCTGCATCTGAGTCTGTGCAAGTCAAGGCGATAAAAACAAATGCTGCAAGAACAAATCTTGTAAAAACGAACGCCATTCAACCTAATACAATGCCAGTAGGCTCTTTTCTCGCCACTGCAGATCAGTCAGCAGCAACAACAAAAACAATACCCCACACAGCAGCTTCAACAGAAAGTCAGTCTAAAGAAAATCAGGCCACAGAAAACCAGACCGCAGAAAACCAGACCAAGGAAGAATATGTAGCGCAACACCGAGACGCAGTTCAGCAGATGATTCACCAAGAAATGACGGGCTTAATTGATTCTGAGGCCGTTACTGTCTCTGAAAACAACCGCGGGTGGATTATTTCATTTAAAGACCGGATTTTATTTGAACCCGGCAGCGACACCTTAACCCCGGAAGCATTGGATACCCTGGCCAAACTAACCCCGGGGCTTCAGACCATTTTGTCAAAATACCCTCATCCAGTCAGAGTAGAAGGCCATACCGACAACAGCCCCATTGAGACATCACAGTTTCCCTCCAACTGGGAGCTTTCGGCAGCAAGAGCCACCCGCATTGTACGCTACCTGACTGAAACAGCTGGCTTATCACCGGCATTGCTTTCGGCTGCCGGCTACGGTCAATTCAGACCGCTGGCGAAGAATTCATCCGTTGAAGGGAAACGCAATAACAGGCGAGTAGATATAGTGATATTAAGTGGTCAGTCGCAATTGGTATCGCAAAATCCAGGTTCAGATCCCAAATTCAGATCAAGCGTAAGCCAAACGTCTCAGTAAAAATAGTCCAGGTATTTTAGGGCTCACTTTTATCTAAATTATTTACCCCCATTTATTTATTCAACGCATTTAAAATTGGGTCCGTAAAAATGGCTAGACCAACCAACACAAAAGATGCAAAGCCAAAAGTTGAGGAGTCAACAGAAAAGCCAGCCGGAGGTGCTCAGGCAGGAGGAAGTGGTTTGTTTGATTTAAAGTTTATTCTACTGGTGGTCGTAGTGGTTGTAACGTCTTTGCTGTCAACAGCAGGGGCAGGCTATTTAATGACAACACTGTTTATTATTCCTGAATTGTCAAAAATAGCCTATACCGGTGGTTCAGGCGGTGAAGCCCATGAAGAAGAGCACCACGGGCATGATGCTGCTTCTACTGAAGTACCGCACAACCAGGTGGGCATGAACTTGGAATTAAACGAATTTACCGTGAATCTGAAAGAAGATCGCAATATGGAAGGGCATCAGTTTTTGCGGGCCAAAGTGGCTTTAAGCATTAAAGTCCCTGAAGAAGAAAATTGCTATGCCGCCCACGACGGGGATCATCACGCAATGCTAAACCCGTCCTTACCCGAAAAAAATAGGCCATACCTGACATTCACCATTAAACCCGCTGGCTCTGGCAGTATTGTGGGTGCAGCAGCCCCGTTAACCAAGCAAATAGTCTCAGATCAAAGGCTGTTGGCAAGTGGTGGGGGTGATGCAGGTCCCAGCTGTGAAGACATGTTTAAAAACAATATGGCCAAATATGTTCCCACCATTCGCGATATTATTAATGTCTCTTTAATGAAGCGGACTGCAAGCAGTCTGGCCAGTATTGAAGGCCAAGAGGCTTTAAAAGACGAGCTTTCTGCGCAAGTGGGTCACGTGATGGCCCCCACCTATTCTGTGATTCGGGTTAATTTTCAGGATTTCATCATTCAGAAGTAGATCTAAATGGCCAGTCTGGCTTGCTATCGAAAGGGTTTGAACAATCGATGCTGTCACAAGATGAAATTGATAATCTGCTCAGCTCAATTGGGGGCAATGCAGCCCCTGAAAAGGAAAAAAAACCGGTTGCCTCAAAGTCCCTTGTTGATGAAGAACCGCCACAACCGGTTTCAATTAGCAATATTACCAACCGAAACTACAAGCTTTATAACTTTAAACGGCCTGATAAGTTTTCAAAAGACCACTTGCGGGCACTGCAAAGCATTTATGAGAACTTTTCGCGCCAGTTTGCCATTCAGATGACGAACTATCTGCGCATGCAAACCGAAATTGACATTGTTTCTGTTGATCAGCTGACTTACGACGAATTTGTACGCTCCATGCCCAACCCGATGACAGTCGGCATTCTTGAAATGGATCCGCTGCCCAGTAAAGCCCTGATCGGATTTAGCCACGAAGTCACCTCCAGCATTATTGACCGCATGCTGGGCGGGCCCGGGCTTTCAGAGCAATACCCCCGGGAATTGACCGATATTGAGCAATCACTCATTCGCCGTGTGATTGATCGCTCAGTGAGTGCTATGGAAGAAGCCTGGCGTTCGGTGATGACATTGACCATCTCGCTGCTTAGCATGGAAGAAAGCTATACCATGCTTCAGATTGTAACCCCCGGTGAAATTGTTGCCCTCATCACATTTGAAGTGAATATTGGCAACGGTAAAAGCAGTGGCTTAATCAGCCTGTGTATCCCATATCCGGTTTTAGAGGTTGTAATCACACAGCTGAGTGCCCAAAATCTGTTTCACGGGCAAAACAAAAGTGAACCGCAAGCGGAAGATCAGGCCCGCGTCTTGAGCAAGCTTCAGTATGCAAAAACCCCCGTTCAGGTCCTGTTGGCCGGCACATCACTGAGCATTATGGATATGGTGAATTTGCGCGTCGGGGATGTCTTGCTGCTTGACCGCAAAGCCACAGACAATTTACTCACGTGTGTCAACGGTGTCCCCAAGTTTTTCTGCAGGCCAGGGAAACTGGGTAAAAACCTTGCCGTTTATATTTACGACCCGGTCGAACGGGTTGAAGCCCTGGAAGGATTTGGATTGGAATGACCACAGAAAATTCATTGACCGAAGAACAGATTGAACAGGCAAAGCAACTCATCACAGAATCGATGACAGCTGCCGGTGGATCTCTGGGCCTTTTGTTGGGTGAAGAGGTCACCTTGTCTGAGCCGGAGGTTAATACGGTTGAAAACCTTGCAGCCCTGGAGGAGCCTTTTCCAGGCGAACCCAAGACAGCAGTAGTAATTAACCACAGCAAAGGGCCTGCAGGGGCAACGGTTTATATTTTAAAAAATGCGGACTGCAGGGCACTGTCTGCAATGATGATGGGCAGCACCGAAGACGATGCCCCAGAAGACAGCCTAACAGAACTGGAAGCTGGTGCAACCGGAGAGTTGTTCAGCCAGATTATGGGCGCTGCCAGCAGTGCAGCTGCCAGCTTACTAAATACCCCCATTGAGCCCAACAGTCCCGAAGTTCTTGCCTATTCTTCAGAGACCTTACTAACGGCCAACCCTGATTTTGAAACTGGCGGGCTAAGTGTTATCACCTATCAGTTTACAAGTAATGGTGAAAAACCGCCCATCGAAATTGTAGAAACTCGACTGACAACCAGCCTAATTGAACAGCTGAGCTTAATGGGTGGCTCCGCTTCAGAAGCAGGTGCTGAGACAGAAGAAGGCATTAATTTAAGTGATATTATTGATGTTGATCAGTTAATGTCTGAAATTAGTCAGCCAGCCATGTCGGCGGTTGGGGCTGCGGGAGGTGCTGCCAGCGGTGGTGGCGCTCAAGGGCAATCGGTGGACGTGGATCCAGTCATGGTTCGTCCGGTTGAGTTTACATCATTTGACAACAAGTCCAATATTCTGGGCGAACCCAACGGCAACTTGGCCCTGGTTATGGATGTTCAGCTGAGCTTAACAGTCGAGTTGGGCAAGACCTCGTTGCCGATTAAAGACGTGCTGGAGTTGACCCGGGGATCGGTGATTGAATTGCAGCGGGTTGCAGGAGAACCCGTTGATTTAATGGCCAATGGCAAACTGATTGCAAAAGGGGAAGTGGTGGTTATTGAGGACAATTTTGGCTTGCGCATTACCAGTATTATTTCGCCGGAAGATCGCCTGCGGGGGTTGTAAATTAAACTAAAACAAAAAATTATTGCATATGTTTTACTGTCCTCAACCCGATTCTGTAGAGACGAAAAAAAGCAAGTAATACCCACTGAGTGGAATACTTGTGATACAAAGGCTAATTTTATTGTTGAGAGAAAGATTATTAGGGCTAATACACTTCAACATGCCAGCGCTTTTGTGCCTTTAATTCAGCGAAAAAATCATCCCACACTATTCTCTGGTTCTCAGCAGCTGTTTTTAATCCATCAATATTGCTCAGGACTATTTAAAAACTTTGCTAAATAAATAAAAAACAGAATACTTGAGTAACCATCATATGTATTTAAGGTAAAGTTAAAACAGATTTGAGTAATCGATAGATAACCATTGAATCGCTTTTCAAAAACTTATATTTTCAATTATCATCAATTCAATTGATGATAACTAAAAGTTGAGTCGTAATAAGTATTAAAATTCTGTTAAAAAGTATTAATCTTGTTATGTAAGTCTTTATTGTATTATTAGACTTGAAATAAACTAATCGCATTGAAATTAACCGCAAAGCTTCAACCCCTCACCTACGAATTCCCTTTTGTGGTGTCTTCATTCGCCAAATCAAACACAACAACCATTATTATAACGTTGTCGTTTATTCATAATGGCAATACCATCTCTGGAATTGGAGAAGCAGTTCCTGTAAGGCTTTATAACGATTCGCCTGAAGCGGTCCTGCAATTTTATGAAAGACTGATCCAAGATAAGGTGTTGGACAATTTAAGTCCATTCGACATTCCGGCTTTACAGGAACGGTTTAAGTTATATGCAGGCAATATGGCTGCAAAAGCCGCTATCGATATGGCTTTTTATGATATGCAGGGGAAAATACTTAATCAGCCATTATGGCAAATATTTGGGCTTGAACCTGCAAAATGTCCTGAAAGCTCTTACACAATTGGTATGGCAGATATTAATACTGTAAAACATAAGACAGCTATTGCATTACAACGTGGGTACAGTATTTTAAAAGTTAAAATGGGTTCTGAGGCAGACATTTCCTGCTTTAAGGCCATTCGCCAACTGGCACCAGATTGTACAATTCGTGTGGATGCCAATGCAGCTTGGACATATGAAAAAGCCGTTCAGATCTGCCACTTTCTTGCTGAACATAGGGTTGAGCTGGTTGAGGAGCCGCTTCGTCTTGATTCTTCTGAAGCAGATTACACGTTACTGAAGAAAAACAGTCCGTTGCCCTTAATGGCAGATGAACGGTGTCATACCAGTAAAGATTTGATGTTTTGTGCAAAATATTATAATGCCATCAACTTAAAACCATGCAAAACTGGCGGGCTAACCGAAGCAATGGTCATGATTGAGAAGGCCAGCACCTTGGGTTTGGATGTCATGCTAGGCGGTTTCGGTGAAACCTCTGTTTCGGTGACAGCATTTGCGCATTTGGCACCCAAAGTAAGATACTGCGATTTGGATGCTGCCTTGCTGATTGCTGATGATCCCTATACAGGCATCGTGTTCAATGGTAGCAAATTTACATTGCCTAACCGTGCAGGGTTGGGTGTAGTTAAAAAAAGTCAATCAACTCAAGGTGCAAAAAATTAAATGCTGCACAACTTATATTAATGAGTGTCTAAAAATTAAAATAACAAACAGTTTATATTAATTGCTTGTTATTTATCAAAGCTAATACACTTCAACGTGCCAGCGCTTTTGTGCCTTTAATTCAGCGAAAAAATCATCCCACACTATTCCCTGATTTTCGGCAGCTGTTTTTAACCCATCAATAATCCCAGTTTCCATTCCACGCAGCCCACAAATATAGAAGTATGTTTCAGGTTTCTGCAATAAATTAAAAATGGTCTCGCCGTATTCTATCAGCCGGTGTTGCACGTACATTCTGCCCCCTGCTGCATTTTTTTCTTCCCGGCTAAACGCAGTGACAATGCTACAGGACTCCTGCTGGTTGTACGTATCCAGCTCAGTCTGATACAAATAGTCTTTCCGGGTTTGTGCGCCAAAAAACAACCAGGTCTGGCCGGTTTCGTGGGCAAGGGCATTGTAGCGTCGATACAAAAACCCGCGGAAGGGTGCAATCCCCGTTCCAGTCGCTACCATAATTGTGTTTGCATGCTCTATTGATGGCATTAAAAAGCTTTTGCCAACAGGCCCAGTTATTTTAACGGTGTCACCCACACTTAAGTTACAGAGGTAAGTCGAACAGATGCCTTCAAAACGCTCGCCGGTCTCATCGTCAACAGTAACCGCGCGCTTAACACATAAACTAACGGTTTCTCCGTTCCCATCGTCTCCAACACTGGGCGATGCAATTGAGTACAAGCGCAATTTGTGAGATTTACCTCTGGCATCTTCACCGGGTGGCAGCACCCCAATACTCTGGCCTTCCAGGTATTTTAAATTGCTTTCTGCAATATCCAAAACAATATGACACACCTCATTGGGAGAATCATCCGCTGTCAGTCGTTCATGAGTAATGACTTTGGCTTCATAGGGGGTGTTGGGCTTGTAAATATTTGAAGGGACTTTGGCTAAGTTTTGTTGGCTGTGCGTTGCTGTCATCGGTTTGTTTTCACTTGAGTTTAATAAAATTTGTACTTAAAAATGGCCTGTCATTTCTTCTTCTAAAATTTTGCGCTTGAGATTGGCTTTTTAAATTAATATCAGGTCAATATTTTACCAGAATTCTCTATATTCCTGCTGATTTTTACTGAATTTTTATACAAATTAAAAAAAATAAACAAGTTTATTAACGTCTTGTATTGTTTTTGGGAGATTGCAGCAATAAAGCAAAGTGTTCAGGTTTTATATCAACATCCAAAGAATGAGTGAATTTAATTTCTCATTCAATGGTTTGTTTCTACACTGTCTGTTCAGTCTGTCTGTGTCTCATTTTTTCATAGCATTCAATTGCTAATTGCTGTTACTCTTCAAAATAAAAACGCAACACGCCATCTCTTCTCAATCCGATAACCCTTTACCCCGGAGACCCTGCCTGTTATGCCTTCATTTGCTCTACCCTCTCTATCTCCTTTTGCTATAACTACTGCCAATGCAGCACAACCGAATGCTGCCCCAAGCTTTTCTGGTCGCGAGACATCTTCAATTATTCCCTTTGGGGAGGATACTGGAAGCGACACGCTCGATTTAAGTTCAGAAGTTTCAAAAAGTTCAAAACCCGGTTTGATTGGCAGCACCCTGGGCAAATTATTCAAGGCTGTTCGGCCATCGTTTCGGGCCATTGCTCTTTCAACAGCAGCCGCTTGTGTGACGACACCCATTGCACTCACGGGCCTTGCTATCGGAACTTTTGTTCCGCTTCTCCACATGCTCGTTCCCATGTCAATGGCGCTCTTGCTTGCACCTGCTGGTGTTTATGCGGCAACCAATTTAATGTCGGGCTCAAAAAAATAAACGCCTTTAACTTAGAAAGCAATCAACAAGTAAGCGTTTGGTAAACGGCATTTTATTTGAAATATCTTGCCAGACGAAGTTTTGTTAACTAGATTGTTCACTAGATAAAATTTTGTTACAAAGCAGAGGCAGTAGATTCAATTCAGCATTTGGGATAAATTGGTACTGTAATTTTTTAATGAAGGGTTTTTTATCGCTTCCCATGACCATTGCAAATATTGAAAAAGATCCCGTTCAAACCCAAAGCAAACCCCAAGCAAACTGGATTGCACGCGGTCAGGAAATTATTCAGACTGAAATTGAAGGCCTCACACAACTGGCCAATCAACTGGATCAGGCCTTCAATACAGCCATTGGAATTTTATTAAACTGCAAAGGCCGTGTTGTGGTAACCGGCATGGGCAAATCCGGACTTGTGGGCAAAAAAATTGCAGCGACACTGTCCAGCACCGGCACCCCGTCGTTTTTTCTTCATCCTGCAGAAGGCAGCCACGGCGACCTTGGCATGGTATTAAAAAATGATTGCGTCATTGCCATCTCCAACAGCGGAGAAAGCCCGGAAATTCTGGACATTATCCCCGTTTTGAAACGCATCGGTATTCCTATTATTGCACTAACTGCCAAAACGAAATCAACACTGGCAAAACACAGCGCTGTGGTATTAAATATCAGCGTGCCCAAAGAAGCCTGCTCATTGGGCTTGGCGCCAACCACCAGCACCACGGCAACCCTGGCCCTGGGTGATGCTTTGTCGGTGGTTTTGCTTGAAGAAAAAGGCTTTAGCCAAAACGATTTTGCCCTGTTTCATCCGGGTGGGGCCCTGGGAAAACGACTATTGCTAAAAGTTCAGGATGTTATGCATCAAGGCGAGAATTTGCCGCTGGTCAAGCTTGATACCCCTTTTACTGAGACTTTAATTACAGTCAGTGAAAAAAAACTGGGTCTTGTTTTGGTTACAACCGATGATGGCAGATTGGCCGGCCTGTTGACCGACGGGGACATTCGCCGCAGCCTGGTGCGCTTTGACAACCCTGCAGAAACACCGCTTGCAGCGATGATGACTGGAAACCCTAAACTCATTTCACCAGAGGCCATGGCCGTTGAAGCCTTGAATATTATGGAAACCAGCAAAATTTCTGCATTAATTTGCTGCGATAACGCGCATCGGCCCGTTGGCGTTGTCCATTTGCATGATCTGCTGAAATGCGGCCTTGTTTGAGTTATCTTGAAAAATAATCAAAATCACGGCGCTAAAGAAAGACCGAAAAACAATTTCATTTGTTTGAACAGAAAGACGGATGATACATGCCTGAAATGCAAACACCCCCCATCTTGGATGACGTAGAGACCCTGCCATCGGTTATTCGTGTGGCGCACAGCCCGGATTCTGATGATGCTTTTATGTTCTGGGCACTGGCAAAGCATAAAATCGATACCGAAGGCCTTACGTTTGAGCATATTCTCACTGACATTGAAACCCTCAACCAGGAAGCCTTAAAAGGCACTTACGAACTCACCGCCATTTCTTATCACGCCTATTCAAAACTTTACAACCGCTATGCCATTTTAAGTGTGGGTTCAAGCATTGGGGATAAATACGGTCCTGTGCTCATTGCAAAAGACTTTATCAGTCAAGCAGATCTCAAAAATACTGTGGTGGCCGTGCCAGGCGAAATGACATCAGCGTACCTGGCATTAAAAATCTGGAATCCAGATATTCAAACCCAGGTGGTGCCCTTCGATCAAATTATGGACCGGGTGAATTCCGGCGAGTTTAAAGCGGGGCTCATTATTCATGAAGGCCAGTTGACCTACGGGAAACAAGGTTTTGTCAAAATTGTGGACTTGGGGGAATGGTGGTTTGAAGACACCAATTTAACCCTGCCCCTGGGCGGGAATGCCATTCGTCGGGATTTGGGCATGGCAGCCATTCAGAAAATTGGCCGTGTGTTAAAGCGCAGTATTGAATGTGCTTTAGAAAACCGCGAAGAAGCCCTGGATTATGCCTTGCAGTTTGCCCGCGGTTTGGATCGCGACACGGCTGATAAATTTGTGGGGATGTATGTTAATAGTATGACGCTGGATACAGATCCAGAAATTGTAAAAGCCGTTAAATTAATGCTCTGGCGCGGTTACGGGATTGGGGTGATTTCAGAAAAAATTGAGCCCGAATTTATTGCTGTTCACACTTAAAAAAACCGGATTCTGGATGAAACCTGTTCAGATGCCAATAGTAAAAGGCCTAATATTAAAAAGTTTAATATTAAAAGGCCTGGTTTCTCTGGTGGCGGTTTTTATGCTGTCATCCAAAGGCTTTACTGCTCCCTCCAGACAACCCGCAATGCCCGGAGAAATCGGGATTCAGGCCAATACTAGGATTCAGGCCAGCAAAAGTGCCCTGACCTCAGCATATGCGGCTCAAGTTCCCGCAGGACTTTTAAAAGCCCAAACAAACGCCACAGAAATTCTAATGGCTGATGGTATCCTTGAAAAAAAGACGGATTCTACAAAAAACCAGGCCTTTACCACACCAGTTAGCCGGGCAACTTGGGCCGTGATGCTTTGTAAAACCTTGGGGCATAACCTGAACCTGGTGAGTGAATTCCCATTTTACCGGGATGTTGACCTTAACCACTGGGCGTACCGTGCGATTGAAGTGTCGCGTGAAAAAACCTTAATTGATTACCCGGATGAGCATGGGCTTTATTCACCCGATACCCCGGTCACACTGGGACAGGTTTTCACAGGACTCAGCAATGCCATTACAGGGCAACTGCCCAGCAAAGAAGAAACCGACTATCTTTTACAGCCAGTTGCAAGCCAAAAAAGTGAAAACAGTTCAAAAATGCTGGCTCAACCCCATGCCATTGCCAAAGATGTTCGGCCGCACTTGGCCAAAATGATCCGAGTGCGCTTTTTTCAGTTTGCCTACCCTGATTTAACAGCTGCGGGCAATTCAATCCCATTCAGTCTGAACACTGAGACCCCCGTTTCTGTTTACGATCTTGCCCCGCTTTTGGTTGGTTTAAAAGCCATTAATAAAAGCCGCACTGCTGTTCAGCAAGAAAAAAAAGAGAAAATTCTCAGTACAGGCTTAACCTTGCAAGTCTCTCCCACCACCACCATTGTTGAAAAGGAACTGGCTGTGGGCAATGAAATTGGTTTTGTGACCATTTTGCCCATGACCGATCAGGGTCAGGGCAATGCTTTTATTATCCCCAAGGGAACAATCATTCAGGGCACCATTTCAGCAGAAGATCCGTCTTTACATAACTATACCGTTAGTTTTACCACACTGCAGATGCCTGATGGCAAAACAATGAAAATGAATGCCAACTTAGTTTTAAGATTTAATGCCAGCACAAATAAAGATTTCTTTGTGCCCGGCAATACTTTTGCGGTCATCACCCAAAACAACACCATTCAAGGAGCCCCGAATGACAGCATTGGCCAAAATTAAAACGGCATTGCAACGGGATGCCAAACTTTATATTCGGATGCTGTATTACCTGAAACCTTATCGGTTTCGCTTTTTAGCCTCCATGTTGTCCTCGTTGCCGGTTGCACTCATGCAGGGCGGGGCAGCCTGGTTAATTGGCCCTTTAACTGACCAGCTGCTGAAAGAGCAAGATTTCAGCAAGCTGATTATCATCCCGGCCCTGCTAATGGGCGCAACCGTGATTGAAGGCTGCTGCATGTATATTAATGCCTATTGCTCCAGTTATATTGGGCAAGGCATTACCTTAAAAATGCGGGAAGAATTGTTTGCCAAGCTCTCGACCATGGAATTTTCGTACTTTAAAAAAAATGCAATGCCGGATTTGCTCACGCGTTACTGTTCTGATCCGGGGCAGCTGCAAATGGCCATTAACGCCAATCTCCAGGATCTTTTGATTAAACTGATGACAATTATTGGCCTGACTGCTGTTATTTTGTATCGCAACTGGCAGTATGCCTTGATTTCATTGTTTATTATTTCGTTTATTGTCTGGCCGCTCACGATTATTTCTAAAAAAGTGCGCCATATGGATCACATTAACCGTGAGCTGACCTCAGAACTTTATATTTTGTTCCAAGAGTTTTATCAGGGCTACAAAATGATTAAAGTGTTTAACCTCGATCACCATCAGATTAAACGCTATAACCGCTGCCTGCAGGAGTGCTTTTCCGCGGGTATGGGCATTATGAAGGCCACTATTGTATTAAAGCCCATTATGCATTTAATTACAGCAACAGGGCTTTCGGCGGTCTTTCTGATTGGGGTCTATCAAATTCAGAGCAAAGCCATGACGCCCGGGGATCTCACCTCATTTGTGGTGGCCCTGGTTTTACTGCTGCAGCCCATTAAAGTAGTGGGCTCTGTCTTTAGCAAGATGCAGCGAATTTTTGCACCCGCTGAACGGGTATTTGAAAAAATGGATCTCCCCGCCCAGATTCAAAACCCTGAAAATCCAGTGGCGATCAATGAATTCAAAACCCTGTCATTCCGTGCAGTGTCTTTTTCGTATGAGCCTGAAAACCCGGTCCTGCAATCAATCAGCTTTGATGTCACTGCTGGTGAAACCATTGCCCTGGTGGGCCCCAGTGGCAGCGGAAAATCAACACTGGTCGATTTAATTCCGCGCTTTATGGATGTTGATGCGGGTGAAATTTTAATGAACGGGCAGAACATCAAAACGCTGGCCTTAAAAAACCTGCACCAGCACTTTGCCATTGTTTCTCAGGATCCGGTTTTGTTTAGCGGCACCATTAAAGAAAATTTATTAATGGGCAAGCTGAATGCCACCGATGACGAATTAAAAACTGCCATGGCCATGGCGCATTTAACCGATTGGGTAAACACCTTGGAGGAAGGATGGAATAAACAGGTGGGCGACTCTGGGGGGTTTTTATCAGGGGGGCAAAAACAACGGGTTGCCATTGCGCGTGCGTTTTTAAAAGATGCCCCAATACTGATACTGGATGAGGCCACCAGTGCTCTCGATAATGAATCGGAAGCCATGGTGCAAGAGGCCTTATCCAGGCTGCGTGTGGGTCGAACGGCCTTTGTGATTGCCCACCGCCTTTCAACCATTCAACACGCGGATCGCATTCTGGTGATGCAAGGCGGGCGTATTGTGGAAGATGGCACACACGCTAGCCTGGTTGATGCAAAAGGGTTGTACCACAAGTTATACCAGTTGCAATTCAGAGAAGCTTGAGATTAGATTGCCTTTCGGGCTCTTGCCTTCACATAAAAAAAGCAAAAAAAACCAGGCCTGGGTACGGAATGCGGCCTGGATGGTAAAGATTTTTTCTCAAGCGGCATTAATCCACATTGAGAGCTTGCCCCCCATACGTCTCACTACTGAAGGGGCAAAGATACTGGCAGGGCTGTTTAGAAAATCCTGACCAGCATGGTAAAAGGTGATTTTATACCTTTTATCGCTTAAATTTTAAAAACGAATTGCACATACACTTGAAAAAGACTCCCGCTTGTTTTTGAACATTGTTTTCCATACAAAAAAACCACCCTTACGCTTGGGTAAGAATGGCCGGGAGTTCGAAAACCGCCAAAACACGGCTATGACACACTTTAGCTAGAAGCCTGGACATACTGTGTCATCCCCCGGCCAAAGGCCGAGAAAGTGTACACTGGTAAGCCAGTGTGTCAGGTTTTGGAGGGACTTCGAAATCCCAGCACTTCTTTAAGTAAGTGCTATTTCAAATCATAGCGCAGTTTTGGTTAGGTGTCTATTTTTTCTTTCGACTTTTTTGCGGGAAGGCAAGAATTTTCTCAAACTCACTTTCTTTGCTTCGTCAGGGGAGAGAGAGCACTCCCTCTCCCCTGACAACCCCTCGCCGCGTAAGCGGGGGGACACCCCCGCTTAACCCCCCCGAAAAAAATATTTTCTCTCGAGTCTTTTGCTGGAAGCCAAGATTTTCTCTTAAAACATATTTTTTTCATTTACCTTGTCTGGGGAAAGCTGTGCCCTTTCCCCTAACGACCCCTTGGCACCAGAAGAAACGTCCCGTTTCCTCTGGACTCCTTTCAAAGACAAGGCAAATTAACCAGTTGCTTCCTGCTCTCGCGGCTGCGCTACCCTGCGGGTATGCTCACTCGCAAAGGCAGTTTCTGAGGGGTCTGGCTTACGCCATTCTACCCCTCAGAACCAGCAACTTCCGCGACCCTGCAAGATCTGAACTGTTAAGTCATTAGGCTTTCTGATTTCGG
>JBCDLA010000002.1:0-70880 GCA_038745945.1 Cyanobacteria bacterium P01_H01_bin.74
CCAATAAGTATGAGGCAAAAAATAAAGCAGGGCCTTTTTTTAAAACTGTTCATCAAAGTAAATCTCCTGATTAATTTATTGTTTCTGTTTAAAAGTTTTAATAAGTATTCTTTATAAAGGCTTTTGGTTGTTCCAAGTACTCCAGGTATTGGTTATAGGATTGAGGATGGGTTGAATAGAGGCCCCTGCAACAGAAGAAACTTGCTTTGCATGTTGAATTAATTTATCACGCTGCTCTTTTTCACTAATCTGGCGATAAGTGTAATCCAGTAATTTGTTGGTTACCCAGTTTATGGGTTCTATTAAAGCAAAGGTTAGTGTTGCAAAAATAGCGGCTTGGGTTGTCATTGATTTCAGTCGAGACTTAAAAGTTCTCTCAGTTGGACCCATATAGTTTTCAATGGTTTTTTGGGCCATGCGGGTCAAAATCATAGGCAAAGCTAAGGTGGCAACAGCATGATACATTGCCATGTCGGCAGAAACTTTAGCAGCTTTTTTCATTCGCTCTTGTGCTGAGTCTTCTGGATGTTCGTTGTAGACTTTTTTTGCATTGTGGTAAATATCTTTACTGGCATAAGCCAAACTAAAAGCAGGAAAGGGAAATACGCCAGAAACAATTTCGTCGAGTGCACCAGTTACCGTCCCGAGTTTACCCGGATCGTTAACCAGGAGACTTGGGTCATAATGTTTTAAATGTATTGACTGCAATAGGCTGTGATTTCTTCGTGTGTCATGGTGAAAGTCTGATAATATTTCAGGTGATTTTTTGACTAAAGATGCAACTGGAACAAGATTCTCGTATGCGATAAATTGACTTTCAACAGGATTTCCTGGCTTGTAGTAATAAATTTTATGAGAGTATGGATCATGATATAAAGCCTGTGTAGAATCAGGCATCGAAAAAAAACGGTTGGTCGCTGCAAAATTATGTGACACCTGCGATAATGCATTGCCCGTTGCAGTATAAATGGGAGATAATGTTGGCATAGAAACCATAAAAAAACCAGTGATTAGAAACACAAGGGTGACAGTATAAAACTGTTGTTATTGATATTAATTTATTGTCTTAACAACAGTAAGAGATTATTAAGTGAGTGCTGGCAAGAAAAAAATGTTTTCAATGTTAAAAATCAATATTATATTTTACATCAAAAACAATGCATTAACTCCTGAAGGGTTAAGTTTTTTAAAGTTGACAGGTTTTCATGAAGTTAAAAACAACTTTATGTTGCATATTTGACCCCAAAGCCACATAAATCAATAGGGCAGCAAGACTGCTGGTGATGTTCTAGGATTATAATTTGTCGCAGTAGGTCAGTCAGGTTGAGCTTTGTATCTTCCTCAATGCATTCATAGCAATCCTCCAGAAGCAATTCACCCGCTTTACTTATGGGTTGTTTATTCACAGTCTGATTTTCTTTTGTATTCATAGCGTTGTTAAAAACAAAAGATTCATGAACTTCAACACTGGCTGGGCAGACAATGGGTTCTGCACAACGGTAGCAATCTTCAAGCAGTTCTCCTGTGAAAATGCCTTTTACCACAAGCCCGACAGCTGTTTTTCGAACAGTCCAAGTGCCCGTCATTGGGGAGTGCGTCTTTATTGCATTGGCGTAGGTATAATGGCCTTGAATGAGAGTAGATGTTGTCGCAGAATTTAGCAGATCAATAATACTAAGTAAGTGAGGGGCCGTTACATTTGCGTCTTGTGATTCAGCCGGTGGCTCTGAACGGGTGGCTGATGGCTTTTTTTTATCGTCTTTTGATGTGGCTTTAAAGGTGTTTTTTTTTGATGATTTCATTCAGGAAGTCCTCCTTATTAATCAACAAATTCATTGTATTTATATTAGTAACAAAAGTAAAGTATTAATATAAAAAGTGGTCATTAATTTACAGAGCGGGTTTATCCTTACACTTTTATTCTACTCAATAATGAAAGCCCTTAAACTGGGTGTTGCTTTGGTAACAAACCCAGCAAGTCCCCTTTTAAATGGATGCACGGTTTTGTTATACTGACCCGTAATTATTCTGAACTGATACAACGCAGATCTTTTAGGCCTTAACAGACTGAATTTTATAACAAACAGTCTTTCTGAAACCAAAAAACATCAGCTTCTCATTAAACTTAAGTACTTAGAGATACTTAAAAACTTGAGTGTCTATGCCCATCTTCCAAATGATGCTTTCTATCAATTAAGTTCTTAACATATGCAAGTTGCCCAGACAAAAACCGAAAACAGCAAGACCACATTCGAAATTGCAAATAGACCGTGCCCGGAACTAACCACCGGAACTGCTGTTGTTGACATCGCTGGCTGCAGTCTGTGCGGTTCAGACGTTGAAAAGCTCGTAAACCGCAAAGTTCCTGATGGGACGGTGCTGGGCCATGAAGTGGTGGGTCAAATTAATGCATTAAATATTAATATATTGAATATTAATGCATTGGATACAACCAAGCGTTTTTCAGTGGGTGACCGGGTGGTATTTTCTCACCATGTACCTTGTTTTTCATGCCAGTACTGCTTAAACGGCAGTCAGTCGATGTGTGACACCTTTAAGCAAAGCAATATTTTTCCTGGGGGATTTGCAGAACAGGTCACGCTCTCTGAAGCCCATTTGCAGCACGTGACCTTTAAAATTCCTGATGCCATTTCATTTCAGGAGGCGTCATGCATGGAACCCTTGGCCTGTGTGATTCAGGGGGTTCAGCGCGGGAATGTCTTTTTCAAGCCGTTGCAGTCCGCAGTTAAAAAAACTGTGGGGGTTGTGGGCCTCGGCTTTATAGGCCTTCTGGCTGCACAGGTTTATAAACACCAAGGCTTTCATGTTATGGGCGTTGATATTAACCCTGCCCGTCTTGCACTCGCAACAGCGCAGCAGTGGACTGATGTTTCTTACAATCCTGCTGTTGGCTACAAAAATGATGCCCAGGTGCTTGCTGAAATGGCGAATGTGTTTAATTGTAAGGGCGAGCAGGAAACAGGGGTCAATTTTGTTGGACTGGATGTTGTTTTCCTCAGTGTGGTAACTGCCAAAACCCTTGAAACTGCCTTTAGTCTGCTTCGCCGTGGAGGGACTATTGTTGTTTTTGCCAGTGCAATGCAAACCGGCACCTTGCCTTTGCAAATTGATCCCAACCTGCTTTACTTTAAAGAAGTTAGTGTGATTAGCAGCTATTCACCGGATGTTGCCAGTTTAAAGCAATCCGCTGATCTGATTTTCTCAAGGACAATCAACGTCAGCCCGCTACTGACTCATACCGTTGAACTCACTGATATTCAATCGGGTGTGGATGCGTATTGTGGTGGCGAAGCCGTTAAGGTTTTTGTTAAAATGCCAAAATACAATTCAATTGAGCATTTCTCAAAATAAAACTACTTTCAGATACCCTGTAGATTTTGAGTAAGTTCATAATAAAGCCATGAATGCTTTTAGAAACTTCTAAAGTGATGCAGTCACTGACACCACCATCAGACGCCAAGTCAAAAAAACAGTCGCATACGGCAATGCCACCACAAAATAGCCCTGCCCAAAAAACAACCCAAAAAGATACCCCCAAAAAAAATATGATGGCAGCCCGCTTTTATGCCCCCAACGATGTACGGTATGAGCGTTGTGACATGCCGGTGCCCAAAGAGGGGGAGCTGGTGGTCAAAGTGCAGGCGGCTCTGACTTGTGGAACCGATCTGAAGTGCTACCGCCGTGGACACCCGGTTTTATTGAAAACATTGCCTTCTCTGTTTGGCCATGAGTTTTCAGGCACGGTTGCAGCTGTTGGACCTGGTGCCGTGAAAAACAATGCCCTTGGGTCTGCATTTGCGGTGGGAGACCGGGTGGTTTGTGCCAATTCGGCCCCGTGCTATGCCTGCTATTACTGCCATAAAGGCCAAACCAACTTGTGCGATCACCTTGATTTGCTAAACGGGGCCTATGCCGACTATATTTTAATTCCCAAGCAAATTGCACAATACAATACTTATGCAGTACCAGAAACATTGGACTTTGAAATTGCTGCATTTTCTGAGCCACTGGCTGTCTGCCTGCATGGGGAAGCCCAAGCTGTCATTCAACCCGGTGACAGGGTAGCTGTGCTTGGTCTGGGACCCATTGGCCAATTAATGGCAGCAGTCTGTGTGCTTAAAGGTGCTCATGTTACGGCCATGGCCAGAACCGAAAGTAAACTTGAACTTGCCAAAGCCTTTGGTCAGGTTCATCAAGTGGTTCATTTGCGGGCAATGCCAGATGCTGCAGAAATTATTAAGCACTACACCCCAGATGCCCGTGGTTTTGATGTGGTCATTGAAGCAGTTGGCCTTCCTGAAACCTGGGAAAAATCCTTACAGCTGGTCCGTAAGGGAGGGCGTGTAAATTGGTTTGGTGGCTGCCCATCTGGCTCAACAGTTTCTGTTGACACCAGGCGTGTGCATTACGAGCAAATTACTCTGTTGAGTTCTTTTCATCATACCCCCGTGCAATTTCAGAAAGCAGTGCAGCTGCTCGCCTCAGGGGAAATCGATGCCAAGCAGCTAATTAGTGCCCGTCAACCGCTGTCTCAATTTGAATCGGCTTTGCAACAGGTTGAAGCAGGCCAGGCAATTAAAGTGGCCTTAATGCCGTAAATAGCCGTAAATAAAACGCTATGGCAACAAAAACAGAAGTCCGTTTATTATCATTACGCAGTAACAGACAATCTCACAGGCAATTGCATCTGTTGTATAGCAGGTGGCGTTTGCACAGGTGATGAATACATCGGGTAGAGATTGCTGTATGCCGGCGCAGAACTGTAGGCCGGTGCGGAATTATAAGATGATACAAAGCTTCTTGCCAAAGCGTTCTGGGAGATGCGCTGAGTCATGCCAGCTTGAGTGCTTAAACTGCTGGGTAGAGGCAGTGGCTTAAAATGAAACCCCCAGGCCAGTGGGGCTGTTTTTGATAAATTGGTTTCAGTAATCGCCCGTTGCCCCCAATGTTTGGCTTCGCTATCTGTGGCCAGGCCAAGGCTTGCCCTTGAAGACACTTCGTGCAAATCCAAACCTGGAATTTGCATTGCATGAATGAAGTAATTGGTGAACAACCCGGAATTTTTGTTTTGAATAGCAGGCAGAGAGTCTCTTGAGGCATACTCTATCCATGTATTAAAGAGTCCAGGAACAGTGCTGACCCATTCTGCCGGATTCATTTGGTGTTTTAAACCCTGCTTGGCTTCTTGTCGGGGACTTTGGACCGTGAAAGATCCTTCTCTGTTTTGAAGGGGGGTTCGGCAAGCATCCAGAATAAGAATATTAAACTCGGTTCTTGCCGACTTTAATTGATTTAATAGGTATTTAACTGAAACAGCATGACTCAGAAAACCTTGATCAATGGTGCCAGTAAAATCAACAGGCAAAAGGTAATTGTTGTGATTGACTGTACCACCATGGCCTGAATAATAAACCAGAGAAACGGCGCCAGGATTAGTTTGCAGAGTGTGTACAAACTGGGCGACCAGTTGCCGGGTTTGCAGGCCGGTCATATTCAGTCCAGAGAGAACCTGAAACCCATCTTGTTGAAGGCTTTTAATCATTTTACGGCCATCTTGGGCAGGCCCGCCATGCAGGTCATTTTTGGTGCCAATATAGTCATCATTGGCCAAAACCAGTGCAAATCGGGGCCGGGCATCAATATTATTGGCAATCCATTGTGGTTTTTGCAGGGACTGTAGACGAACGGCCATCATTTTGTCCAAAACAGCTAAATCAGACAGGCCCAGACTGTCATACAATTCACTTCGGTTTTCGTAAATCGAGCTGTTATAGGGGTTAATCCGCAACGCCTTATTGAAATCATTCAGTCCCAACTGATAAAAATGATAGGCTTCTTTGGTATTTTTGACTTTGGCTTCCTGACTGGCAAGACGTTCCAAGATAATGCCCCGGTTCACTAAAGCGGCAAAGTAGTGCGGATTTATTTTGATGGCCTGTGTGTAATCGCTATAAGCGTCTGCATAGTTACCGAGCTGGGCATTAATTTTGCCCCGCTCGTGGAATATATCGTAACGTCTTGGGTGGTGGCTCAAATATTCTGTGTAGGCTGTTAACGCATGCCGGGGATGTTCGATTTCAAAAAGGTGACGCCCCAGATTCTCATGAGTTTGTGCAACCCGAGAAAGTTCTGGAGAAAGGGGGAGGCCTTGAGTCTTATTGAGTTTTGAAGCATTGCCGAATGATACAGCAGGCCTTGGCTTGGTTTTCAGTGATAGCGTTGTCGCCTGAAATTGGGCCTGAATGGTTTTGGCGGGTGTTGTTGTGTTGGCAATAAAAGAGACAGCTGACAAAGTACAACAAGACTTTCATACTTTTTTGCGGAGAACTTTATGAGGGGTTTTTGCAGTAATAAATTTTGCGCTTGTTTTAATGGATTAATTAAAGAACGTTTTGGTTAGATACATCCTGCCTGGCCTTGCTAGTATTGCAAGCACCAGACTTTCAAAACTTTGGGGCTTGGTGTTTTCACAGCGTTATCTAAACTGTTGTTATCTAAAGTCATTGTTCTAATACAGAATACCCAATTAAAGTAAAAACATACAATAAAATGTCGCAGGCTCTAATGACTTACCACCGTATACCGCTTGATGAAATTGAATTTTTACAAAATTTTACAACAAAAGGCTATTTTCTGCGGACTTTCATTTCTGCCACTTTTATGGGCTGGGTCCATTGAATTCAGTATTTTTGAATGGGCAGGTTTAAAAAACCAGCGCTACCCTGGTGAAACGGTCTATAATAAAAAGTGAGGTTTTCTGGTTTTCTTTTAAGGGTTTCTAAAACGTGGATATCGCATCGTTAATAGGCGCAATACTTGGTGCACTGGCTGTTTTTGGTGGTGCCGTTCTGGAAGGTTTGCCCTTAAGCTCTATTATTCAGCCAACAGCATTTATTATTGTCTTTGGCGGGATGTTGGGGGCTGTAATGTTGCAAAGCACAATGGGCGATATGATTAACGCCTTAAAAGGTATGCAATTAATTTTTCTGGGGGCTAAGGAAAAGCCTGAAGACATTTTGACAAAAATTGTCGATATGGCCATGAAAGCCAGAAAAGAAGGCTTGCTGGCCCTGCAATCTGAAATTGAAGCCATTGACGATCCGTTTTTAAAAAAAGGCCTTGAACTAATGACAGACGGTACTGAGCCTGGTTTGCTTCGAGACCTGCTGGAAACAGAATTGTCACTGTACGAAGATGAAATTGGGCATGCCTCAAAAGTCTGGGAAGGCTGCGGGGGGTTTGCCCCGACGGTTGGAATTATTGGCGCGGTGTTGGGCTTGATTCATGTAATGCAGAACTTGAATGACCCCAGCAAGCTGGGTGGTGGTATTGCTGTTGCTTTTGTGGCAACCATCTACGGGGTTGCAGGTGCTAACCTGTTGTTTATTCCAATGGGCGGTAAGCTAAAGGGAAATTCCAGAATCACTATTTTGGCCAGAACAATGATGATTGAAGGCATCTTGTCGATTCAGGCTGGCGAAAGTCCCAATTTTATTACCGAGAAACTCAAAGTCTTTACCCACGGTAAAACGGGTAAAAGCGCCGGCAGCAATGAATAAACTGAAGCCTGCCTATGAGAAAAGCGTTTAAGCCAGCGGATTTCATCAAGCATCAGGAGGGCCCCTGTGGCTAGGAAAAAAAAACACCCTGAGCATGAAAACCTTGAGCGATGGCTGGTTTCTTACGCCGACTTTATGACACTTTTGTTTGCAACATTTACGGCCTTGTATGCACTGGCTCAAACCGATGCCTCAAAATTACGGGAGACGACCAACGCCATCCGGGAAGGCTTTGAAGAACAAAGCATCATGCACGGCATTAAAAGTGTTTTAAGTGGCATGAGTCCCCCCACCCGAAACCCGGATCCACTCAGTTCTCAGCGGGGGGCTGGGCCTGGGGTGATTGGTAAGTTTGACAGCATGACCTACCGGCCAGGTGAGATTAAGTCCATTAAAAAAATGGCCCAAAAACTGTCTCAAGATTTAAAAGACTTAAACCAAGAAATTGCAGACGCAAACAAAGCCGTTGCCTTAAAACAGAACAGCGGTCAAACCCGCAGTGGGCAAAATCAAGGACCCGGAGATTCTACCCCCCCAATTAATCCCATTGAAGCTGCGGTGCAGGAACGCGGCATTCGCATCAGTTTTGACAGCCGCCTTTTGTTTAAATCCGGCGATGCTGCATTAAAGCCAGCCGGTCAAAAATTTATTGATAAAGTTGCCAAACGGCTGAAGGATATTAAAAGCCCCAATATTCGGATTGAAGGCCATACAGACAGCCAACCGCTGTCAACGTTTAAATTTGCATCAAACTGGGAGCTGTCTGCAGCGCGCTCAAGCAGTGTGGTTCGTCATTTAATTGCCAATCATGCCTTTTTACCCAGCAGCCTGGCCGTTGTGGGATATGGGGCAACACAGCCTATTGGCAATAATAAAACCGCAGAAGGTCGCGCTAAAAACCGCCGGGTTGATATTATTCTCTACAACCAGAAAACAGCCAGCGTAATTAACCCCAGGCTGCAGTACTTAAAAGAAAAACCCATTGATACCAAAGCCGATGTTGACGATGAGAAAAAAGAAGTTTACCCGCTTAAACAAGACCCCCCCGATGACTCTGAAACAGACCAGAAGCCTAAGGACCTGAATAATGAAGAACCTAAGAAGAATAAAATAGAGCGACCGTTTAAAGAAGGGCCTGTTAAAGTAATTATCCGCGATCAAGACGGCATTGAACGTGTCTTTATTCCAAAAGTCAAGAGCACTCCATCAGCTGTTACAAAGCCGGTTTTAATGGATAAAAAAAACGATGGCAATCAAGGGGATGAACGCAAACAATAAAAAGTTGCTAAATAAAAGCTACTAAGGGTGACTGTTCTGAATAGAACGGTGATTGGTGTGCATTACAACTTCGTTATTTGCCTGGGTTATTTTAATGAAACTCTCAATTATTTGATTTGTCAGAAAAAGCTTTACTGGTTTTCAGGCAATTTAATTGACAGACAGTTTAATATTAATTAGAACAATCAAAAAAGGTGGGTGGTACCCCCAAGGGAATTCGAATCCCTGCCGCCTCCGTGAAAGGGAGGTGTCCTAGGCCTCTAGACGATGGGGGCATCATAATGCAACGCAGTAAAATATTAATGTACAGAATACAAAACAGCCCGTCAAGCTTTATTCAAGATTAACGGCTGCTTTGCGTCATTCAGTATTGCCTTAATCATCATACAAGAATTACTCAGAATTTAAAGCCGTAAGCATTGCTTGACGTGATGCTGAAATGGCTCTTTCGGGTATAGGTTGCCCCAGCCAGTGCTCTAATGACGCAATGCCTTGATAAAGCAACATATCCAGCCCATTCATTGTCGTCAGGCAATACTTGTCAGCAACCGAAAGCAGTTGCGTCTGTAGTGGCCGATAAATCAGATCGTAGACCAAAGCATCAGGGTGAAGTTGGGCAATACACGCTTCCGAGATAGGAATCCCAGAGCAATCGGGCCACATACCAACCGGTGTTGAATTGAATAAAGCGGTTTTGTTTTTAAAATCATCAACTGTTAGTTTTTGTAATTCCTTGGAGATAAAACGGGTTTTGCACGCCGGATCAGCTGCCACTTGCTCTAACTGGCGGACTAAATTTTTAGATTTTTCAATGTTACGAGAGATAATGGTTACAGATTGAACGCCACAACCACCGGCTTTTAGCAGGGCCAGCAAAACACCGCGGGCTGAACCCCCTGCCCCAATGAGCATAACAGACTGTTTATGGGCATCCGCAAGAAAAGATTGGGGTAAGCTTTTTAAAAAACCTGTGACATCCGTATTTTCACCGTATCGCGTATTGTTTTTACCAAAAATAATGGTATTAACAGCCCCTGCGTGCCGTGCTGTTTCACTAATCTCATCCAGAAAAGGCATGACATCCATTTTGTATGGGATGGTAACATTTAAGCCCCGGTAGCCTTCAGCTTCTAGTTGGTCAATTAGCAAGGGCAGCCACTCTCGAGAAACTTCATGAAGCAGGTACTGACCAATAGAACTGAGTTGTTCAAGAGCAGTGTGATGCAGAACAGGAGACAAGCTGTGTTTTAAGGGCGAACCGAGTAGACCCAGTTTTAACGGTTTTGCAGTTTGATGCTCTCTTAATACGGGATTCATCTCTGGTTACTGGTTAATTGAAGCGCTTGGACATTAACGCCGTATCTTATAGTTTTAAGCGGTTAAAACAGTCAAAGCCGTTATGAGCCAATTGATTTTTTGAATTTTAAATAACTTTGAATTTTGAACCATGTTTTTTGAATCATGCTTACTGATTGGATACGGTCTAGTTTGAAGCAGATCTTTCAGTACTTTTAACAGTTACTTTATTAAAAAATTAGTTTAATTGCATAGCGCTATAAAAACTGCGTTTAAGATGCAATCAATTTTAAATCTTACAGGTTAAAGAACGATACGATGAGTTTCAGCCAATTTCAGCAATTATTGAGTAGTATATTTTGAAACACCCTGCTTTTTACGCAGTACTTTGGTAACAAATCTGCCTGAACCTCACGAATTTCATTAATTCTCGGCTGTGGCAATATGTTTACAGCCCTGTTAAATTGTTTCGACAACAGGTTTCTCATAGCGGCATTGAGTTTTTTTGTGGACAATGACAACCCTTTGGGATGGTTTTGATAGAAATTTAAAAACAAAGCCCCATGATAGAGAATACCCCCCTTTCTTCTTAGCTGAGAACAACCCATCTGTTTATTGCCTGCCTGATCAACAATGTCTGCAATTGCTTGGGTGTCAAAGCATCGAAAAGCATTATTTAAGGCGTTTAAATTTTTTTGGTTCTTTTTACTTTCAATAACAGACTGCACCTGTAATTCAGCAGAGCCAATCGCAGCATTAATTGCATCAACAATAAAAGAGGAAAGCAAGCAATACGTCTCTTTAACGGACGTATTGACCAGTGCTGAACAGTTTGTAATTACAGCAATAGAAATATCATTCCCATGAAGAACAGCTTGGCCACCTGTAGGACGCGAGATAATGCGGCGGGGTGATATATTACTTGTATTGTTGATATGACAACTTAGCAAACTACTGGCGGATGGATCGGCCTTTTTGTTGCCTGTCATAAAACGAAAAACCGATTGCCTGCTTTGGTTCACACCTATTGACAAAGTGGGTTCTTGCCAGGTGTACACACGATATAAAAACATTGGCTCGCATTGCGCTCTAACCCAGTTGAGACAGGCTTCATCGAAACTCATTGCCAGTATGCCGTTACTGTCAGCAATAGGCAAGGCATAGAGCTTAATCTGTTTATAATCAGGGCAATTTCTCTGCAGCATTATGAATATATTATCTGGAAGCTTTTTAATCTGAGTTTCATTTTATTGAAATCAAAATTAACGGACAGCTCTAGAATACAGCTATGTTTCTGATACAATCACGACATATTTTTTAACAGCCTGCTGCTCATGCTTATTTGCAATCATGAAAATAAGGATTGGATTGAGATGGAACTTTATATTGACTCCGCTGATCTTACTGAAATTGAAGAAGCCAGTAAACTGGGTGTTATTTCTGGGGTAACAACAAATCCATCATTATTGGCTAAAAAAGGCCATGGAAATGTTCAGTCAGTTATTCAGAAAATTTGTTCCCTGATCCCAGAGGGCCCTGTCAGCATGGAATGTCTTGGGACAACAGCAGAAGAAATGATTGAAGAAGGTAAACAATTTGCAACATGGGCACCCAATGTCTATGTGAAGGTTCCATTTTGCATAGAAGGGATAAAAGCTGTTAAGTGGTTTTCTGCCAATGCAATAAAAACCAATGTAACCCTGGTTTTTTCAGTTAACCAGGCCTTGCTTGCAGCCAATGCAGGAGCAACCTTCATCAGTGCATTTGTGGGCCGCCTAGATGATATTGGTCAAGACGGCATTGCGGTTGTCAAAGACATTGTGGATTTCATTGATTGCCATGGTTTTAGCAGTCAGGTATTGGCAGCAAGTATTCGCCATCCGCTTCATGTTGCACAAGCGGCAGCAGTAAGTGCTCATATTGCAACAGTACCTTATAAAATTATCCAGCAGCTGTATCACCACCCGTTAACTGTGTCAGGAATACAGCAATTTAACTCAGATTGGCAAACATTCACAAAACAATAATTATTAAATTAGCGTATTGAAGGAGGTGTTTAATAGTAATGGCTGAAGTTGAAGTTGAATCAGGTGAAAATATTGAAACCGCTTTAAAACGCTTCAAGAAAAAAGTGCAGAAAGCAGGCCTCCTTCCAGAATTAAAACGCCGAGAATATTATGTAAAACCCAGCGTCAAAAGAAAGCGAAAAAGAGAAGCGGCGCGAAAGCGAAAACGTTAACATCAAACAGAACAGTAAAAAGCTTATTTTTTACTGTATTTGTTATTCAACAAAACCCCTCATTTTGTATAAAACAAAAAGAGGGGTTTTTTCAATTAGGGTATACTTTAGCGCTTTGAAAACTGGAAGCGTTTTCGGGCTTTTTTTCGCCCGTATTTTTTGCTTTCTTTTACGCGAGAATCTCGGGTCAGAAAGCCTTCTTTACGCATAATGGCTTCATATTCAACATTTAGTGCAGACAATGCCCTGGCTAGCCCCATTCTCGCTGCAATGGCCTGACCAACAATACCACCACCATGGACACGAATTAAAACCGTAAAGCGTTCTTCAACACCCGCGGCCACCAAAGGTTGTTTTGGAATAATATGAAGAATATTGTAATTCCCCATGTAAGATTCTAATGAGCGGCCATTGACAATGACATCTCCTTTGCCTGGAATAAGCCGAATCTGTGCAATAGCTTCTTTATGACGACCAGTACCTCTTGTACCAACTTGAGGATAAGCGGTTGCTGTCATTATTGTGCTCCCCCCTTCTGTATATCATAAACTAGTGGTTTTTGAGCTTGATGAGTATGTTCAGGGCCAGCAAATACTTTGAGTTTTAATAATTGCTGATGTCCCAATGAGGTTTTTGGCAACATCCCTTTTACAGCTATTTCAATAATTTTTTCTGGCTTTTTTTGATGCATTTCATTGAATGTCAGTGTTCTTAAACCACCGGGGTATCCAGAGTGCCTGCGGTAAAGTTTTTGAACGGGCTTTTTCCCAGTAACTTGAATTTCAGAAGCATTTACAACAATCACCATTGCACCACAATTGACATGCGGCGTGTACTGTGGATTAAGTTTACCTCGAAGCAGGTTGGCTATAACTGTAGAAAGACGACCCAAGGTCTGGCCTTTAGCATCGATAAGCCAACAGGTTTGCTCAAGCTCAGATTGCTTGGCAGAATAGGTTTTCATAATAATGAACAAACTCCATTGGTTTTTTGGATAGAAAAGAATAATGAGCAATTAAATTATAAGAAAGTATTTTTCACAATTCTAACGAATAACTTAAGCAAAACATAGAATGCAGACAAGTGCTGAATTCTAGAGCAGGTTCTACTTGAATAAGATACAAAGGCAATTGCCCAATAATTACTGGCACACCTCATTTATTTTGTATCTGTTTGCAATAATTTTATAACAGCCTTGCTGACTAGAGTTTTTAACACTAATTAAATGCATAAGCGGATTAAACGGGCTAATACCCCTTTTTCTGATTACGGCTGCATTCTTGTGTATATTGTAAGCCAGTTTCTAAATTCTTTGGGTAAAGCACGCCATTTACAAATGTTTTCTCTAATAGATAAAATGGCATTAATTAAAATAAGGTTTTAACAGTTCATACTGCTCTTCAGTTGTACTTTTTATAATAAAAGTCTAACAAAAAAATTATAGTGTTAACAGACCCTGGAACAGCAATATAAAAAATATAAACTCATTGTTCTGTTTTTATACAGAACATAAATCTATTTTTATACAGAACATAAATCTATAAAAATAAAGCGACTAATAAATCAGCTTTTAGCCCCACTAAAGTTGAAAAAAAACCGTTATTTCATTTTTTGAACAGCCACCAGGCTGGCTTTTGCTTTAAACTTGGCCAATCGAATCATTGACTCATTCCCGATGCCTTCGCCGACCCATGCCGTTATTAGGCTGATAACACACATTAGCGTTAATGCGGCAAACAGGACTGTTTCACTCATTGCGCAAGGCCATTGCTTTATTGTGACTAAAAGTCGACTCAGGTAACTGCCCAATATAATACCCTCAGGAAAACCCATTATTTTAAAGAAAACGCAATACTCAATAGTAGAAAGGATCAATCAACAAATTGACTTGAACAGCAGTCAGACCATGAAATTCCTTGTAGACAAGCAATAAAACTGCAAATTGCGGCAGTCTGCAGGCGTTGATTTCATCCAGGAAATTGGTATTTCCACTTTAGAATACAGTCTTCTTAAAGTATTATACGGTTACTCAGAATGAAACTGGATACACCGGACAAATGAATTTTCCTGTAAACCGAAAACGTCGCCTTAGAAAAACCAAAGCCCTGCGGAATTTAATTGCTGAAACCCGCGTTCATCCCGCTCAGTTGGTCCTGCCCATTTTTGTCCACGACAATTACAACGACCAAATTACCATTGATGCCATGCCTGGTGTCTATCAGTATAGCATTGAAAAAACCCTGGCTGTTGCTGATAAAGCCCTAAAAGCTGGAATTCAGTCGGTTTTATTGTTTGGGGTACCCAGTGAAAAAGATCAACGGGGCAGCACGGCCTGGTTTGAAGGCGGGGTTGTCCAGCAAGCCACCCGAAAACTTAAAACCCGTTTTGGCACTGATTTGACGGTCATCACTGACACCTGCTTGTGTGAGTATACCAGTCACGGGCATTGCGGGGTTTACCTGGATGGTCAGGTGTTAAACGATCCTACACTGGAGCTGCTCGCAAAAGTCGCGGTGTCTCAGGCACAATCCGGGGCAGATATTATTGCCCCATCTGATATGATGGACGGGCGTATTGGTTATATTCGTGATGTCCTGGATGATGAAGGCTACGATGACAAAGCCATCATGGCCTATTCTGCAAAATATGCCAGTGGGTACTACGGGCCGTTTCGAGATGCCGCAAAGTCGACGCCCATTGCAGGTGACCGAAAAACATACCAGATGGATGCCCGAAATGGCCGGGAAGCACTGGCTGAGATCAAGCTTGATATCTATGAAGGGGCTGATATCATTATGGTCAAGCCGGCAATGGCTTACCTGGATATCGTTTACCAGGCAAAGCAGGCATGTGACTTACCGATTGCTGCCTATCAGGTGTCTGGCCAGTACAGCATGATTAAAGCAGCCGCAGAAAAAGGCTGGGTTGATGAAAAAGCGGTGGTTCTTGAAGACTTAACAGCCATGGCGCGGGCTGGGGCTGATATTCTGATTACTTATTTTGCACAAGATGCTGCAGGCTGGCTCAACGAGTGATAATGTCTCTACACAGTCGACCTCGGCCTAAGCAAAGTTTATTGTGTACATAAAAGTGAATACTGTTTAAAAAACCTGATTGAAATGGGACATAGGCATTAATAGTACTTCTGCTTAGAGCTTCTGTTTGACCGTTTGTTGTTTGTCGTAGCCAGTCATTTCCACATAGGCCTGCCCTGTCACCTGCTTTGCACCCATTTTTCCCGCAACAGCGGCACTGCCCTCCCAATAAGATACCTGGGTCGTTCCTGAGGTTTTAAGTTCCTGATTCTCAAAGCTGGGGGTGACACTCACATCAATATCATGCTCAGGCACACGGATTGTCCAACCCATGGGGTACGTACCCCCACTGGACGGGCTTGTCCATATTTTGCCGGATGGGGTGACCGTAAACTCATCCAGAGCCAGGTGTTGGCTGTGGCCATCCTCCCAAACCAAGGTTCCACTGGAATTGGGATCAACACTGCCGTCTGCGTGGCGCAACAGGTAAAGCATCAGCTCTGTGTTGTTGTTGAACTGAATGCTAAACCAGTCCCAACCGGTCTGCTTGGCAGACAGTTGGCTGCTGCCGAATTCATGATCCATCCAGGACAGGCCACTTACAGGGGAAAGCTGATTATTGATGAGCAGGGTGCCCGTCGTATTGAGCCGTGTCAACGAGTAATAATGCGAAGCACAGCCCACACAATCCGCCTTTTGGCTCACACCTGCCCCTGGTTTGCCGTGAATCACCGGGGGCTTTTCTGAGGATAAGAGCAGGTGAATCCGATTTTTGCCGTCTGGGGTCTGGGCTTCAAGTGTCATGGTATTGTTTTTGGCATCCAACAATTCTGCCTGCCACAACCCATTCCAAACATGGTAGTGGCTTGTGCGTGCACCTGCAATATTGACGCCTTGCCGGTTTAATGTTTCTGCATAGTAAAAGGTTTTTTCCGTTTCATCACTGATTGCAAAATGTGTGGCGTAAACCGCATTCAATTGCCAGGCCATCGACGCTTGGGAAGGAAAAATTTGATTTAATGTGTTTTGTAAGGCATTGGATTTTGAGACGGGCTTCTGGCCAATCCTGAAAAACGTCAGTTCGTAGCCATAGTTTTTTTGATCCGGGGTTTTCAAATGGCCAGTATAGTACCACCATTCGGTTTTAAATTGCGGGTGTGCAGCATGATCAGCTGGAAATTGATATTGATAACCTGGCAATGCCAGCTGGAAAGGAGTATCAGCCTCAGCATTGGCTTCGGTATTGGCTGATGTCTGGGTTTTGGCAGGCTCTTTTCTCGGAGAAGCAGCTGCTTTCTCTGATGCATTGTTTTTTAGAGGGCCATGATTGCCCAATGCATTTGATACAGATGTATCGGTTGACGGGGTGTCTATTGAAATCAGCAGAAAACTGGTAATGCCCAGGCAAATCAGCAGCATCATCACTGAAGGCAGTGAAATTCGACCTTTTTCCGCCAAAACCTTAAACGTTGTGTATGCCATTTGCATTGTCTTACTCCGATTTAATCACTTCCGGGGCCAGGGTTTTTGCCGCAAGCCGGGCAGGAATCAATCCTGAAACCAGGGCAGTCACTAAAACCAGTCCGGTCGCCTGCACCAAAAACATCACGGGCAAATCAAATCCAATGGTCCAGCCAAACGATTGTTTATTAATCACTTTAATTAACAACTGCGACAACACCAGCCCCACCGTCAAACCCGAGACATTGCCCAATATCCCCAGCATGGCCGCAATGGAAAGCACAATGGCCTGAATTTGTTTGGCACTTGCACCCAGGTACTTTAAAATGCCGAACTCGCGCTTTGCTTCCAGAACCAGGGCAAACAAGGCATTCATAATCGTCAGTAATGCCACAACAATGGCAATGGCATGCAGGGCGTATGTAATGGCAAAGGTTTTGTCAAAAATTCGCAGCACTTCAGTACGCAATTCTTTGTTACTGCGAATGTGAAGCAGGGCGCTTTGGTTAATCTGGTCTAAAATCCGGTTTCGCACGGCATCTGCCGTTTCATCGTTGGTTACGTAAACGGCCAGGTTGTTAATGCGCTCATCGTTATAAAATTGGGTATACCAGAACCGGGGCATGACAATATACCCCAGATCGCTGGAATAATCGGTGTAAACCCCTTCAATGACAAAGCTTTTTTGCCCGGCCGGGGTCTGCAATACAATGGTATCGCCTTGAGTCTTGTTAAACTTGGTTGAAAAAGATTCGGTCACGGTTACTGCCGGATGGGTTTTCATTCTGGCCAGAATGGCTTTCGGAGACTCACCGCTTAAAAACTTCAGGTTGCCATAGGCTGCCAACACATCAAAGCTGCCCACCCCCAGATTGGTGGGTTGCCCGTCAAGTGTTAACGGAAACTCAAAAAACGGATCAACCGCTGCTACCCCTTTGACATTTTCAATGGCTTTAACGGTTTCCAAGCGCATGCGCCCGGTTTGCTTGCTGCCAAATTTTGAAGCCGGCTCAATCCACAGATCCGCCTTCAGGGTTTGCTCAATCCAGCTGTTTACTGTTTGCCTGAAACTGCTGATCATAATGGCCAAACTGACCATCATGGCAATGCCCACCATTAAACTGGCCACGGCCACTGCGGTTCGCGCAAGCGACCCACGCAGCATCAGGCCCGCTTGATAGACTTCCGTGCCCAGCCACTTTTTTAAACCTGGCAGCACCCAGTGGCTTAAACGTTGAATCATTTCAGGCAAGAGTAAGGCGGCACCAAAAATAACCAGCACAGCTGCCAAAAATCCAAAAACAGGTAAGCCGTCAACCGCGGGCTGTGCCGCAAAAAATCCGCCCAAAACCAGTAGTAAAACCCCCAAGACTGCCAACAAAACCGTCTGGCTACTGAATTTTGATTCATACGAAAACCGCCGTGTTGCCTCAGCGGGAGACACACTGGCTGACTCATAAAGCGGCACGATGGCTCCTAATACTGTCATAATACACCCAAAGGCAACGGATTGAACAATGAGCCACGGGTTGATTGAAAAATGTGTCAGCAATTGCCCGGTATACAGGTTGGCCACCGTGGTTGCCACAGCTTCTGATGAAAACCGCGACAGGACAATGCCAAAGACAATGCCCAGCAAAGTACCCAAAAGGCCAAGCCCAAAAGCTTCCAGCAGAAACAGATTAAACACCTGCACCTTGCTTAATCCAATAGCCCGCAATGTGCCTATTTCAGGGCGGCGGCGAATAATTGAAATCGACATCGTGTTGTAAATCAGAAAAACCCCAACCAGCAGGGCAATAAAGCTCAGTGTGGTTAAATTGTACTGATACGAGCGCAGCATCTTATCCAGCTGGGCGCTACGCTGCTCAGGACGAACAGCCTCTGCCGCAATACCGGGCAGTTTATTCAGCGATTGCTGGAGTTTTTCTTTGACCCACGGCACATCATCAGGTGGAATTCGCAGATCAATCCGGTTAAGCTGACCAGGCATTGCAAAAACTTTTTGGGCCGCCCCAATATCCATCAGAACCAGATTTCCATCGTAAGCGCTGCCCAGACCGGTTGAAGACAGAATGCCAGATACTGTAAAGGCTTTAACCGTGTCATTAATCAGCAAGGAAAAAACATTGCCAACCCTTAAATTGTACGTTGCTGCTAGGCCCTCCCCAATAAAGACCGCCCCGTCTTTTAATAGGGCCGCCGGATCGTCTGATTGTTCAAGAACAATCATCCCTGAATTGTTTTGTGGGTTCTGTGAAAACAGATCCACCCCCAGAACCTGAATGACCTCAGTCAATGCGGGCACCGTTTTGGCAAGCTGTAGCTTGTTCTGTTTGTGATTTTCGAGCGTTTTTTCTGGATTTTGATGCGGATACCAAAGTGCCGTTTGCTCAATAATAGGCAGAATGAGTGTTGAGGCCTGATAATGTCTGGTTTTTCCGGACTGGTTTTCAGCGTTGTTGACTGTATCCACAGGCAACCGCCACAACCACCGTAGATGCGACAAGAGTGACTCTGGCAACGTGTCTCGTTGGTAGGGCTGAATGCTCAGCGTGCTTGTCCCGCCCACTTTTTCAATGCTGTTTTTAAAATTTGAAAAGGCCATATCATTGGCCAGATTAATGGCAAGCAGAATGGCCACACCCAATGCCACCCCAAGAACGGTCAAGCTGGTCCTCAGTTTATTGTGCCACAACGCGCGAACCACAATTTTTCTGAACCCGGCTTTAAGCGGCAAAAAATAATGTTTAACCAAATCGACTGTCCTAAAAAAAATTTTTGACTCTTACGGGAAATAATGCAAAAACTGATGCGGCAAAATTATTTTGACTCAGCGTGTTTTATTACTGCGTGCAACTTATGCCGCAAGAATTTGCCCGTCTTTCATACGGACAGTTCGGTTGGCAACCGCAGCAGCCTCATTGCTGTGGGTGGCCATAATGATTGTTTGTCCGTTTTGCTGGGTCAGTATTTTGAGCAGATCCAAAATACGCTCACCATTTTCAGAATCCAGATTGCCGGTGGGCTCATCGGCCAAAATAATTTGGGGCTGATGAATCAGTGCCCGGGCAATGGCAATCCGTTGCATTTCTCCGCCTGAAAGCGCTGATGGGTAGGCGTGTTTGCGGTGTGTCATACCCACTTGCTCAATTAAGGCTTCAATCCGCTCACGCTGCGCTTTGACTGAATCTGTTAACGCACCCGATGATAGCTCCAACGGTAAAGCCACATTTTCATAAGCGGTTAAAGTGGCCATCAGGTTGAAAAACTGAAACACAAACCCCAATCGGGTTCGCCGAAGCTGGGTTAAGGCCCTGTCATCTTTTTCACCCAATGAGTCATTAAACAGCATGACCTTGCCGCTGCTGGGCCGGTCAATGGCCCCCAGTATATTCAGCAACGTGCTTTTTCCGCAGCCGCTGGGACCCATCAATGCAATAAATTCTCCGGTTTCAATGGTTAAGTTGACCCCCTGAAGCACATTGATTTCAGATTGTGCATAGGATTTGGTCAGATCTTGTGTTTCAACCGCGATCGAAGCGTTGCTCAAGAGGGTGCTTTCTCGTTACTACTTTTTTAATTTTTAATTTTTATAATCTTTTAATTGATTGTCTGTGTTTATTTAAACCAAATTTCTTTAAACCAGCATTTTATTTTTTATTAAAGTCAGCTTGCCTCAATGGCTGACTTTTTTAGTATATCAAAAAATTAAAGAGGCTCGGCAGCGGTTAAGAGTTTTTCTTTTTTCATTCTTTAACCAGGTTCTGTTGTGGAATTTATTTAAGCCATTGAAGAGTAGCAGCAAAATGAAAGAATGCCCGAAATCGAAAAAGCAATCTTTTTAAACCATGAGAAAATTCACTGATAGTGCTTAGCATAGAAACGAAAAGATAATGACTTAGAGTTAGATGAGATGTGGCATTTTGTGCAAAAAAAGCACAAAAGTGGTGGGTTTGGCTTGTCTAAAATAGAGAAAAAACACTGTATTACTGTCCAACTAGCACTTAGAATTGTTTCTACAGGAAAGAAACTGTAGAAACAGCTTAAACTTTTTGAAATAGAATAAGTTATGTACGGACTATTTTTCTACATATCCAAGCATTGTTAATCATCCAAATTATGTCATTACCAAGGCAAAACTTGGGCATTGGAAAGCTAAAATAACAGAAATACACACTATTTAGTAAGATTCAGAAGGAAAGCATTGCATAAGGTACAAACTGCGCTGCCACTATTTTTTACACTCGATTGGCAAAAATAGCTATATTAAATGAGCAACGTCATTTTTTGTGTCATTGCCGATGAATTTACACAACCATTGCACAGAATCAGTGACACTAAAATGAGTCTTTAGTTAGAGAGTCCTAAAAAAGACCAATTCTGGTTTAAATATTTAAAATATTTTGGCATAGTAATTCAAGTGTTCAATCACCATCTGCATAAAGATGGTTAATGTAATCCACATAGTCGCCAAACCTATCGATGGCTTTAATGCAAAACTCAGCTGAAACACCGGGATCTGCTGGGCTGTCCGGTTGACCACACCCAGCATCAAATCAACGGCCATGGTGACTACAATAGCCGGAGAAACCATTTGAACCCCGATGGACAGAACATGGCTGGACAAGTGGACCAAATACGACAGATCAATCGCTGTTCTGAAATCGTGTGTCACACTGTACAACGGAAATACTTCTAAACTGTGGTGCAATGCATTAATCAGCCAATACATGCCACCCAGGTACAGAAAGACACCAATGGCAATAAAACTAAATAAGGTCTCCAACAGCATGGTCTGAGACCCCTGAGAGGGATCCATAATCATGGCCGAAGACAATCCAATCTGATTGTTTAATACGTTGCCAGCTGCATTAATGACTTGCAGAATCATGTTGGCAATAAAGCCAATAAAGGCACCGACCACCACATTTAATAAGATTTGAAGCATGTACACCGGATAAGCATCCATATTGTTGACCACGCCTGCCGGATGGGGGGACACGGTAAACGAAAGCATTATAGTCAGGTAAACCGCCAGACTTATTTTTATGAGGATTGGAATATTTTTTCGATTAAACAACGGGGCTGTTCGCATAAATGCCAATATTCTGAAAAAAAGCAAAAGTAGACCGTCTAAATACGGCCCAAATTTTTCGTACAGGCCCATATACGATTGCAGCGCCAGTGAGAAGTCCATTGTCGTATTGTGTTCTCTTGGTATTATCTCGGGATTTTCTTCTATTTAACAGGACATTTGGTTGTTTACGGTCTGGCTGAATTCTCGGCTGAAGATTTGTCGAGTATCAATTGTTCAGCATGTGAGGCCGGATTTGCAGGAGTTTGACCTGGCTTAAAAACCCTTGTGCTTTTTGATGCAGAATCCACCTGTGATTGCCCACTCCAGCCTTTCATCAAAGCATTCAGCTTGTCTGAGTTGCCATCGGCGCTGTTAACTTGTGCCTCAAAAAAAGCACGGGCCCGGCTGTAGCCATCCGATTGACTGCTGCTTGGCTTCAAAACAAAAATGCCATCTTGCGGCAACTGATTAAAGGCAATAAAGGCCGCATCCCGAAAAAAATTGGTCATTAACTCTATCATAAACCCCCCCCCCAAAAGCAGGACCAAGAAAACAGCCACTATTTTTGGTGCCGCAGAAATGGTTTGTTCCTGGACTTGAGTAACCGCCTGCAAAATGCCAACCACCAAACCAACACCTGCAGCAACCAGGGTGGTTGATAAAGAGAGCATCAGAACCAGTAGGATGCCGCGCTTTAAAAATTCTAACAAGATTTCCATACAGTAAAACTTCCGGAAAAAATTTTAATTAAAGCTCTGAACAAGGCCATTAACAACAAGCCCCCAACCATCAACTGCCACAAAAATTAATATTTTAAAGGGCAATGAAATAATGGTAGGCGACAGCATCATCATCCCCAAAGCAAGTAGGGTATTGGCTACAACCAGGTCAATAACAATGAAGGGAATAAAAATAATGAAACCAATTTCAAAAGCTGTTCGTAATTCGCTAATCATAAAAGCTGGAGCCACTTCCCAAATAGCCAAGTCATTGGGTGATTCAGGCGGTTTTTTTCGTGAAATCTGCAAGAAATAGGCAATGTCCTTTTCGCGGGTTTGTCGCATCATAAACTTTTTTAAAGGCTCTGATCCTCGTTCCATAATCTGAACAACATCGCCTTTTTGAGCCATCACTGGGGCAATATTGGCATACATCTCCCCAAATACTGGTGCCATCGTATACATCGTTAATACCAAGGACATGCCCACCATGACTATGCCTGGCGGAACCTGTTGGGTTCCAAGAGCAGTTTTCAAGATAGATAGCACAATGGTATAACGCAAAAAACTGGTCATGCTGGCCACCACAAAAGGAATGAGTGACAGGCTGGACATTAGGATAATTAGCTGTAAGGCCGGATCAAGGTTGCTGAACATTTATAAAATCCAATTAATTATGAAACCCAATTTATGCGGATAAAATTTTTCTGGAGTACACTTAAAGATGTATTGCCAATGAGAGCCACTAAAAACAGAATAAAGTCAAGACAAACTATTCAGCAATAATAACCATTACTTGCCTGTTCGACTGGCTATCAGCCAACGAATACTGCTCAAGAACCGCTCTTGAAACCCATTGCCACCAACCATAGTGCCAGCCCTCTGGTCACGGAAGAGCCTACGTACAGGATGCTGTTGGTAGTTTTCTTCTTGAGCATGCGGTTGATACCAGGGCTGACTGGCTGTGAGCGCGTCTCCAGTTTCAGCATCTGGGGTTTTAGACAAGCGTTCCAATGCAGAAACAGGCTCCAACCGAGACAGCAGTGAAACGGTATTATTACTGTTGGAAACCAGAAACCGTTCATCACCGTTGCGAATCACATAAACAGACTGCACGGGAGACAGGGCCAATGAAGACTCAATGCCCAGTTCAGGATGATCTGTGTCTTGTGAAAGACCGGATGCCCCTGCAGAAGCATTGCTGCCCCGTTTGCCGCTCACCAGCCAATAGGTTAAGTAAAGCACACCCAGTGCAATAAAAGTGTACAGTATAAAAGAGCCCAAGTAGTATTCAATACTGTTTGCTTCAATCATAATGTCGCTTTCCTTTTTGGGCTGTTTTGTCGCAGCAAGTCTTTATTAATCCCAGTCTTCATCATCATCGTCAAAAGCATCATCCAGATCACTTAAGGGGTCTGTTGCTTCCGAGAGTCCCGCAACATCAGAGTCTGGTTGCTCAAGTGGGTCATTAACGCGTGTTTGATTAACCGAATTGTGTGCCTCAACGGTTGTCAAAGAAAGGCTGGTTTCAGTGTCGGACTCTGTCATTTTTACAGCCCGAACGCGCACGCCAAACTTGTCGCCAATAATTAGAAGCTCTCCTTCGGCAATCGGTTTGCCATCCACTTGCAATGTCACCAGATTGTTAACAACATCGCCAAGTTCAACCACAATGCCTTCTGAGATTTGTTTTAAATGCTTTAACGGCAGTTTAACGGGGGGCAGTTCTGCAATTAAGTCAACATGCAGATTGTCCCAAAGGCCTGAACTCTTCTGTCCTTGAGAATCTTCTGAATCGGCATTGCCCAGACTGACCATAGTTAAAAAGTCCTTTTCATCAGGGGGGATTAAGCTTTTTTTGCGGGCAGGATCCCACTGGATTAAAAACGCACTGCCCAAGCTGGTTTTTTTGGAAAACTGGGCGGGACTCCCAGGCCTGCATTCTGAAAAAAACAAAGTATCGCACTGGCTCTCATCCAGTACAATCATATCACCCGGTTCAATTAAGTGCAGCTCACCCAGCTTGACCTTGGTTTTTCCCAAGACAAGTTTCGACAACAGGGTCATCTGGAAAAAGACAGCATCTGAAAAGTCTTGCTCTGTGTTGGGCCTGCTTTTTTCGGCGGTAAAATCAATGGCCTCAATTGCCACTTTGACCAGCAACTGACCCAGGTCTGCATTGACTCCTTCATTGCTGGCATTGCGCTGCGGGCTTGAAATTACCCAGATTAAGTCAATAAAGCCATCAGCATTGTCTGGCAACTGATTGTAAATAATTTGGGTTGCTGCCTGATGTTGTGCCAGTTTTGTACCTTCTGAAATAAGTGCTGAGTCCTTGAAAGCCAAAGACAGCTGCTTTGAAAAGGCTTGGAATAAGCTGTTTTCCAAAGGCGTCACCTGATCTAATGAAAAGCCGTTGCCATGGTCTTCTTCGGGCGATTGCCCCAGTGACGCATCAAGAAGCTGACTGCACAAGGGCTCAGAAAACCGCCACTCGACGACGGTCAATGCGTCCAATGAAACCAGTGGCTGTAAATGGGCCATATCAATGGATGACACATGAAATCCGCCTGCCTGTTGGCAGAAATAATGGGGTTGTTCACTGGCACCGAGAAACTTCACCGAAAATCCCTCAATGCCCCAAAAGTTTTGCAAAGACATTGCGATGTCTTCTGAAAATCGGGTGGCCAGATTCAGAATGGGTTGCCAGGCAGATGCAAAGGGGACAACCGTGATTGTCTCAAGCAAACGGGGGCTCACCCCGGTTGAATCTGAAACCAATGCATTCATATGGTGCTGATTACCCAATTGGCTGGCGGATGGTTTTATTACTTATTATCAGTTTAAAGGGTAACAGGGCACCTGTGTTAATGAAAGCAATAGAGATACAGCATTTACAGGAGTTTAAAAAAAGTTTTAAGTTTTGATAAAACCGGACCAGAACACGCGTTGTGCTTTGGCAAAAAAAACGGGCTTGCATTGTCTGGCAAACCCATTTTAAACTGTTCCATTTTGTAGCTAAAAATCTTTTAGACAGGGGCCAACTGCTTCAGTGTGGCATTGGCCTCTTCAATATTACCCTCAAGCCCCATGGTTACGGTCTTGGCTTTGGTGGCTGCTTCTGCAGAGGTTCGTGCCATTTCTTGTGCCGCCTGATTGAGCTCACCAATGTTTCGGGTAATTTCAGCAATACCCTGCAACGAGTCTTCAACCCGACTGGCAACATTACTGGATAGCTCAGTGGCTTCCGTCACATTTGAGGCAACATTCTTGGTGGATTGCGCCGTTTGGGTAATGTTGCCAGAAATCTCATTGGAAACAGCAGTCTGCTCTTCAACGGCGCTGGCAATAGTGCTGTTAATGTCGTTAATTTCGCCAATAACGGTTGCAATGGTGTTGATGGCAGAAATAGACGTATCGGTGTTTTTCTGCATGCCTTCCACCTGAACCCGAATGGTCTCTGTGGCTTGCGCCGATTGCTTTGCCAGCTCTTTGACCTCATTGGCAACAACGGCAAAGCCTTTTCCTGCATCACCGGCACTGGCAGCCTCAATGGTGGCGTTTAATGCAAGCAGATTGGTCTGGGCGGCAATCTCTTTAATAATATCCACAATTTTACCAATTTCTTTAGCAGACAAAGCCAGGTTCTCAACGGTATTTTTCGTTTCATCCGCTTTTTCTGTGGCACTTTCTGCAACAGCAGATGCTTTTGCAGCATTTTCAGAGACTTCTTTTAATGAAGAAAGCATTTCCTGGGTGGATTTGGATACAGTCTGCATCGTCTGGTTAATGTCTTCAACCGCCTGGGTAACCACGGTCATTGAATCGCTCATTTTGTTGGTCGATTGTCCAACATTACCCACGTTTTCTTCAATGGTATTACTGGCCCGCAGCACTTCCTGAATGTTGGCAGTCGACTCTTCAACCGCACTGGCCACGGTAGAAACATTGCTATTCAAATCAGAAACGTTGTCTAACACATCGTTTAAAGAGACCACCAGTTTTTTAGAACTGGTTTGTTTCACTGTATCGTTGTAAATGGTAATGGCAATGTCAATATCAAGGAAAGCAGCCCTCAACAAGCTTTGGAATGCCAGTGTTTTTTTGGCAAGGGGTACTTTTTTCTCTTCAAATGCTTTCATCATGGCTGCTACCATTTCTGCAATGGCAAAGCTATAGCCACCCAGATAAAATTGCGGCTCAATGGCGCGTTCTTCGTGGGTACGTCCTATTTTTTCAATCCGCTGCATATAGCTTTCATCAAACACCCCTGAAAATAAGCCTTCCCAATGGCGCTGCTGAGCTTTTTTGGCATATTCTGCGGAACTGGCTGTTTTAAACTTAGCCTGCAGTTGTGGCCATTGAAAGATATGCTCGTAAAACTTGTCTAAAACCGGGCCAATATGATCTTTAATGGCCGGCATCACCACGTCTTTCAAGGACTCTGATGTCTCTTGATTGATTTTTAAAAACCGAAGCCGTTCTTCACGCGAGGTGCTCATAATAATGTATTCTCCCTACTCTCCAAGCTAATTAAAAAAATTTTTCCGTACTTAAACCGCCCTATCAAAACAAGACTGGTTTATGAACAATTTATGCGCCATACACGCAGACCACTTTGCTAGTAATTTCCAGCTGACTCTCTAAGACTATTTTTTTATGCTTAGTTAAAGCAATTGAGGAAATTTATCAATAGAAAAGGCACAATCAATAATAAAGAGGCCCTTTACATTAAATAAACACGATATATTGAATTATACCATCAGGTTTCAAAAAAAGATCAGAACAAAAATGAATTGTTTTTAACAGATTCTTCAAACAAACTGTATCAACATATTTTCTGAGACATCTTATAATTGAAAATATGAAGAATCACCAGCCAAATGGGGTATTTTTTCAACAGATCCCAGCTGTGCTTTTAAAGAAACCGAAAAAGTGATATACTATTTAGTATACAAGTGTGTCGTTCTGTGGTGGTTCAATAAAGTCTGATCAATTTAACCAAGAAACCGAACTGGCAAGACTCAGAAAGCAGGGTAAACCAGCAAGTATGATCAAGACCAGTAAAGACTTTAACCACCTGCAATTCAAGTCAGCAAGCACTAATTCGGGTTAATGGACTGAACAATAAAGTTGTGGCCTGGCCAACGCCTTATTTACTGTGTGATTCATCAAATGCGCTAGTAAGGGGTTAACTCATACGGGCCAAAAATCGGGCCAAAATCCGAGCTTGTAAGTCTTCTGGCTTGATGAAGGACTTGTTTCCCAGATTCAGTGTTAGCAGAACCACAGCACCTGATAAATTAGGCTTTAACCCCTTTTTTATTTTAAAACAGGGGCCTGGAAAGAATTTTGGACTCTTTAAAAGAATTTTTGAAAAGCTTTCATCATTTTTACATCATTATAGACAGGACAAGTGGCACCGATGACATCAGAAGACAATCCGAATACCCTCTCTCATTTTCTCTTTAAAACGCTGGTACTAACGGGGATGCGCCCCCTGCGCGACCAGGCATTTAACAGCACCCGCAACGCCAAAATTTCAAAAACTGAAAATGAGGCCCTCGATGCTGGATCTGTGGGCTACGAACAGGAAATTATTGCGGGCAGCCCCCAGTGGGAAAAGCTCTTGAATATGCCGACACCAGCCCTGACCCGGGAAGAGGAAGCCTTTATTGACGGCCCTGTTGAAACCTTGTGTGCCATGCTGGATGACTGGGAAATTCGAACACAAACCCACGATCTGCCCGCTGAGGTCTGGCAGTTTATGAAAGACGCTGGCTTTTTTGCCCTGATTATCCCCAAGGCCTATGGCGGACTGGCTTTTTCTGCACGGGCCCACTCCGATATTATTTTAAAACTGGCCAGTCGCAGTGCAACAGCATGTGTCACGGCCATGGTGCCCAATTCTCTGGGGCCTGCCGAATTGCTGGCAGTTTATGGGACTCCGGAGCAAAAAAGCTATTATTTGCCCCGGCTGGCCCGTGGTGAAGAAATTCCGGCCTTTGGCCTGACAGAAACCAATGCCGGCTCAGATGCCTCCAGCATGACATCCGCTGGTACAGTTTGCAAAAAAGACGGCGTGCTGGGCATTCTACTGAACTGGGACAAGCGTTATATCACACTCAGCCCCATTGCCACCTTAATTGGCATTGCCTTCAAGCTTTCTGATCCAGACCACCTGCTGGGCGATGAAGACGATCTGGGTATCACGCTGGCCCTCATTCCAGCCAGCAGCCCGGGGGTTGAAATTGGCCGGCGGCACAACCCGCTGGGGGTTCCGTTCCAAAATGGGCCGACTTCCGGGAAGGACGTGTGGGTTCCTATTAATGCCATTATCGGCGGTAAAGAGTATGCTGGCCAGGGCTGGCGCATGCTGATGGAATGCCTTTCCGTAGGCCGGTGCATTTCATTGCCTGCCTTATCCGTTGGATCTGCCAAATTGGTGACGCAAATGGTCACCGCCTACAGCCGGGTACGTCAGCAGTTTAAACTGGCCATTAGTCAATTTGAAGGCATTGAAGAAATGATAGCCCGCATTGCCGGGCACACCTATTTAATGGAAGCAGCCCGGGTGGCCACGTTGCAAATGCTGGATCGCGGGGAGCACCCCACGATTTTATCTGCGGTAATGAAGTACCACACCACCGAAATGGCCCGTACCATTCTCAATGATGGCATGGATGTGCTGGGCGGCAAGGCCATCTGCGAAGGGCCTGACAACTTAATGGCGGCACTCTACCATGCCATCCCTATTGGCATTACCGTAGAAGGGGCCAATATATTAACGCGCAACTTAATTATCTTTGGGCAAGGTTCGGTGCGCTCTCATCCCTATCTGTTGAAAGAACTGCGGGCAGCCAAGCTGGAAGACCGCAAGGCTGCAAAAGCGGCCTTTACAAAGCTGATGGCATTCCACGTGGCAGACAGCACCCGAAACGGGTTTAACAGCGTTTTGTTCGGCCTGACAGACGGCCACCTGAGCAATACCCCAGCCTGCTCCGCTACTGAGTATAAGTATTTTAGGCAGATTAACCGCTTGTGTGCGGCCTACGCCACGATGGCTGACATCACACTGATGCTTCTGGGAGACGGGGTAAAGCGAAAAGAGCGGATTTCTGCCCTGCTGGGGGATACAATGAGTTACCTGTACCTGTCCAGTTGCGCGCTTCGGCATTTCCGGATTGAAGGCAGCCGTGAAGAAGACAAGCCACTGATGCAATGGTCTTGTGAGTATCTGCTGTTTAAGGCCGAAGACAGTCTGGCCACACTGATTCATAACTTTCCGCTGCCCAGTGCCTTGCAGTGGGCCAATCCGTTTCTCTACCTGCTGGTCTTTCCAAAAGGCCGGCGATTTAACCAGGCCAACCACCGGCTGGACAAAGCGGTGGTAAACGCTGTGATGAAAAACCCTGAAACCCGTGCCCGCTTGACCAGCGGGGTGTATCAGCCCCAAAACACCGATGAACCCTTGGCCGTCATGGAAGCAGCATTCAGTGCTGTGGTTCACGCGGACACCACATTAAAAACATTGCGCCAGCAGAAAAAAGCGGGCAACTTGGCGGGTGATTCCCCGGAAGCCTGGGTGAATGACGCACTGGAAAAAGGCTTAATTACTGAAGAGCAAAAGCAACAGCTGGCCACTGCCGAGCAGTTGCGCCAGCGGGTCATTCGGGTGGATGACTTTAATTTGAATTTGGATCCGGTTGAAAAAAAAACGGCACTGGCCAACGGTAAAACCCTGAGAAATCAGTATCCGCTGGGCACGCCCTGGCAGATAAATATTCCGCGGCAAACACTTGTGGATGTACTCAATAAAAGCGTGGCCCACTTTGGCAAACTCAATGCCATTGACTCAATGGGCAAAAAGTACACCTACGAGGAACTGGGCGATCTGGTCCACAAGGTGGCCGCCGGGCTACAACACCTAGGCGTTCGAAAAGGCGACAAAGTGGCGCTGTTTATGCCCAACACGCCTTACTACACCATCTTTTTCTTTGCCATTGTGAAAGCCGGGGCTGTGGTGGTCAATGTATGCCCGGTTCTCACGACACCGGAAGTAAAAGAACAGCTGGAAGACAGTGAGACCAAGGTTCTTGTAACACTCAATTTAAAAAACACCTTTGAAAAGGCAGATGCCCTTGGCAAGGCCAAAGTGGTGGAGCATGTGGTGGTTTGCCCCATGAGCGAAGTGTTGCCATTCTTAAAAGCCCAGGCCTTCCGTTTTTTGCGCAAAGACAGTGTTGTGAACCTGGATAAATTATCGACAGATGAAGCGGAAAACAAGCACCTGGTAACTTATAAAGCAGTGGTCAACAGCAGAACCCCGTATTGTCCGCAAAAAATCTCACCAGATGATTTGGCAGCCCTCCAGTATACCGGGGGAACAACCGGATCGCCCAAAGGGGCAATGCTGACCCATTATAATCTGCTGGCCAACGTCTATCAGATTGAACATTATTTTTTAGAGAGTGCCAACAAACCCAAAACCGATGCCCTCCTGGCACAGGGAAACGAACGCGTTTTGGGCAATATTCCGTTTTTTCATATTTTTGGGTTAACGGTTGCCATGTTGTGCACGGTTAAAATGGGCAACGAGTGCATTATTCTGCCCGATCCGCGCAACACCAAAGACACCTTAAAAGCCATCCACGAGAAAAAGCCCACGCTTTTTCCTGCGGTGCCGCGCCTGCTGCAATCACTGAAGGAAAATCCCAAAGTACATCAATACGATCTAAGCTCACTAACTACCGTTATTTCAGGTGGCGCCGCACTGCCTGAACAGCTTAAGCAAGCCTTTGAGGCACTGGCCAAGACCCCAGGCCTCATCAAAGAAGGCTACGGCCTGACGGAAGCATCACCCGTCATTGCGTGCAACCCGGCTTACGGCAACAACAAGGTCAATTCGGTGGGGCTGCCCTTGCCCAAAACCCAGATTAAAATTGTGGATGCTGAAAATCCGAACAAAACGTTGCAGTTGGGTGAAGTGGGTGAAATCTGCATTCAAGGGCCGCAGGTGATGCTGGGCTACTACAAGCAATCCGCTGAAACAGCCGAAGTGATTATTGACGGCTGGCTGCATACCGGTGATTTGGGGTATATGGACGACACCTATTACATCCACATTACTGACCGCAAAAAGCGCCTGATTCTGGTCAATGGCCTGAATGTCTACCCGACGCAAGTGGAAGCAGCCATACACCGACACCCGGCAGTCGAGGAATGCCTGGTCATCAGCGTGCCGGATCCCCGTTCTGGTGAAGCCGCGAAAGCCTTTGTTCGGCTAAAAACAGGCCTGGGGGCTTACCCATCTGCAGAAGATATGATAAGGTTTTTAGCAAAGGATCTCAGTCGGATTGAAATTCCGAAACACCTTGTGTTTGTGACAGAGGAGTTGCCAAAAACCAGTGTTGGAAAGCCCGACTGGAAAACCCTGCAGGACAGAGAGCGAGGCTTGCCCCTTCAAGTGGGTGAGCCCGATGACGCGGACACTGTCCCGTTACTAGAACATCCAGAAGAAGATACTGCATATCCAAAACAAGAACAGGCATAAGACATGAGTAAAACCGATTCTGTGGCGCGAGATGCCGTTATTGTTGACTTTGTGAGGACCCCGTTTGTTAAAGCGTTTGAACCCACAGGGCATCGGACAAAAACCGGAAAACTGGCCCATGTTCTGCCGGATGATATGGTGGCGCAGCTGGTCCAGTCTGCTTTATCCAGAAATCCGATTCCGCCAGAGCACATTGAAAGCCTGGTCACCGGCTGTGTTCACCAGGAAGCGGAACAAGGCCTGAACCTCGCCCGGCTGGTTGTGTTAAATCCAAAATCAGGCTTGCCGCAGTCGGTGGGGGCGGTTACTGTCGATCGATTTTGTGGATCCTCAATGCAAGTCATTGCAGATGCAAAAAACAGCATTTTGGCAGGCGAAGCCGAAGCCATTCTGTGTGCTGGCGTGCAATCAATTAGCCGCATCCCCATGGCCGGGTGGAACCCGATGCTTAACCCGGCTGTCTATGAGGGCAATGCCAAAGGCTTTATGAATATGGGCATCACGGCTGAAAATCTGGTGAGCCAGTACGGTATTTTACGGGAAGAGCAGGAAGCTTTTGCCGTTCGATCCCACCAAAAAGCGGCTGAAGCCAGAAAACAAGGCTATTTTCATCAGGAAATGATTGCCATTGATGGCATTGATGCCGATGATACCATCCGGGAAGACAGTTCCGCTGAAAAAATGGCCACACTGTCCCCCGCTTTTAAACATGATGGAACAGTAACGGCAGCCACCTCTTCGCCAGTGACGGACGGGGCAGCACTGGTTCTGGTGACATCTGCCGCGTTTGCAAAAAGCCACGGCTTAAGCATTCTGGCAAAAATCCGGGCCTTTGCCGGCTCAGGCTGCGCCCCAGAAGTGATGGGGATTGGCCCCGTGGAAGCCAGTAAAAAAGCGCTTTCGCGTGCGGGCCTTACTATGGCGGATATGGATATTGTTGAGTTGAATGAGGCCTTTGCCGCACAATCCCTGGCTGTTTTGCAGGCCTGGGAAACCGATGGTATGGCAGTCCCTTGCGAGAAGCTCAATATTGACGGTGGCGCGCTGGCGCTCGGTCATCCGTTGGGAGCCTCTGGCGCAAGAATTACGGGCAAAGCAGCCAGCCTGCTGCACCGTACTGGTAAGCAATTTGCCCTGGCCACCATGTGCATTGGCGGCGGTCAGGGGGTTGCCATGGTTCTTGAAGCGGTTTAAGACGTGGTTTTCATGTGTGAACAACCAGATTGTTAATAGCCAAGTTTTAAGAGCAAAGTTTTACCTATAAAGCTTTCTCAGTGTTTTTTCCGTTTTGGATGAGTCCGGGCAGAAGACGGTCTCTGCCACTATTTTAAATTCATTTAACCCCAATTTTAAGCCCCTCCTTATTTTTAAGCTCATACTTATTTCAAGTTCCTCCTTATTTTAAATTTCCCTTCCCTATAACCCAGAAGTCAAAGCGTCATGGCCAGTTCACCCCCCTTAGACAGCTCCCATTCTAGTCAAATAGTCCCCAGTCAAACAGCCACCATACAAACAGTCGCCGTCATTGGCGCCGGATCGATGGGTTCAGGCATTGCCGCACAATGTGCCAATGCAGGTTGTCAAGTTTTTCTGCTGGATATTGTGCCCAATACTCTGGATGAAGGCCAGTCACGCAACTGCCTGGCGGAAAACGCCATCAAACGGATGCTGAAAGCCAGCCCTGCCACCGATCCGTTAAATGCCGGCTTCATGCACCCAGACAATGCCAAACGTATTACAGTGGGCAACTTGGAAGATGATTTAGAACGGGCCGTGGCCAATGCAGACTGGGTGGTTGAAGTCATCATCGAGAACCTAGCCATTAAACGGCAACTCTTTGAGCGCTTAGAACCGCTGGTTAAGCCGGATGCTATTTTATCCTCCAATACCTCAACCATGCCCCTGAAAGATTTAACCCTTGGCCGCAGTGAGGCCTTTCAAAAACAATTTGTCATTACCCACTTTTTTAATCCGCCCCGCTTTATGCACCTGCTTGAAATTATCTCCGGGCCCAAGACCTTGCCAGCAGTCACCCAAACGATTTACCAGTTTGGGGATATTCATCTCGGTAAAAACGTTATTGAATGCAAAGACACACCTGCATTTTTGGCCAACCGCATCGGCATCTACTACATGGTTCGCGCCATCACAGAATCGATTGATTTCCAGATGAATATTGAAGACGTGGATGCTGTTCTTGGCACACCCATTGGCTTTCCCAAAGAGGGCATCTTTGGCCTGCTGGATTTGGTGGGCATTGGCATTATTCCGCTGGTGACTGACAGCTTAACGCAAATTCTGCCCGAAACCGATCCGTTTAGAAAACTCAACCAGGAAAAAGGCTTAATGCTGGTCAATGCCTTGCTGCGTGACGGCCGAACCGGTCGCAACGCAGAGAAAGGCGGATTTTACCGCCGGCAAATTGACCCTAACAGACCGGATAAAAATGCAAAGCCCGTCAAGCAAGCAGTCAGCCTATTTAACCCATCCAACTACTACACGTTGCCAAGCAAGCAGGATGCCAAAAAAAACACACCGCAAATTATCAAAGATGCCAAAACCAAGGGACCTCGAGCTGTTTTTGAGAGCGACACCAAACTCAGCCAATTTGCGTGGGTGGTGGTTCGCGATACGTTGCTGTATGCAGCACACCTCATTCCGGAAATTGCAGAGGACATTGCCGATGTGGATGCCGCACTGCGCGGTGGCTATAATGCCAAATGGGGACCGTTTGAGATTATCGATCGTGTTGGCATTGACTGGTTCTGTAACCGGGTGAAAGCCGATGGCATTGCATTGCCCAAAATTCTGGAACTGGCAGACGGGCAACCCTTTTATAAGGAAATAAAAGGGCAATTGCACCGGTTGTCTTTTAATATTGCCACCAGCTCAGCAACCTATACCCCGCTGAATGACAAGCCGGGTGTTTTGCGGCTGTCTGCCGTGAAACGGGCTGCAACCAAGCCACTGGTCAGCCATGGATCTGCCAGCCTTTGGGATATTGGAGACGGGGTCACTTGTCTGGAATTTCATTCAAAAATGAATACCCTCGATCCTTCCATTTTGTATGTGATTAATGAGAGCATTAAACTCATTAACACCAGTGAACAATACCATGCCATGGTCATTTACAATGAGGGCAAGCAGTTTTCTCTGGGCGCCAATCTGGGCTTAATTGATGCAGGACTGAAGTTTGCTAAATTGCCGACCCTAAAAAACCTGTCCTTATCCAGCCCGTTAAAAAAGCAGCTCTATGAAACAGTGGAACGATTGATTTACCAGGGTCAAAGCGTGTTTACAGCACTGAATTACGCCACATTCCCGGTTGTCGGGGCACCGCAAGGCATGGCATTGGGAGGCGGTTGTGAAATCTTGCTGCATTGCCATGCCGTTCAGGCTGGCGCCGAAACTTATATGGGCCTTGTAGAAAGTGGTGTCGGGCTGATTCCCGGTTGGGGTGGCTGTCTTAAAACCCTGTCCCGTTTTGAACCCAATGCCACAATTCAGGGGCCTTTCCCCTATACCCGATCAGCATTTGAGGCCTTGCTGATGCCCCAGAATGCGGTGTCAACTTCGGCCCAAGATGCCATGCACCCGCAAAAAAGCTGGCTTCGAAAAGAAACAGACGGAATTACAATGAACCCGGATCGTGTTCTTGCCGATGCCAAAGCTAAAGCACTGGCCTTATTGGCTGAGAACAACAACCGGCCTGAACCACCGCCGGATTCAGAATATATGATTAATCAGAAAAGTCACCGGCTGGCTGGTCCTGCCGGGCAATCCGCGTTAAATATGGCTGTGGATGATTTTTATGTCCGTCAGTTGGCAACCCATCATGATGTGGTTGTTGCTGCGGCGTTGGCAACCGCAATAACCGGTGGTGATTCTGCGGGCGTTAGCATGCCAGTGAGTGAACAAACTTTGCTCAGGCTTGAGCGAGAACAGTTTTTATCCTTAATTCAAACCACACAAACACAACGCCGCATTGCACACACGCTCAAAACAGGAAAACCTTTGCGGGAAGAGCCTGCTGAAATACAAACAACAACCGACAAACTTCGAGAAAGTTTATCTTCTGTTGACTCAAGCCATCTAAAGATTTCTGGACGGCCCCTCACCGGGAATGGGTTGTTTGAGCTAAAGCTGATGGCAGATGCAACCGTATTATTGCTTCGTATGAGCGGAAACACCTAAGAAATATCATCCGGAAAACTCGAGCCAGCCAAATAGTCAGGCATTTCAAAAGGATTTCATCTGGCTTTTATCACTTTTATCTTTGCCTGCCGTTGGTATTGCGTGCAAAGCGCCTGTCTCAGATGGAAACCCTGTTTCGTCCAGCGTTTTTAGCACAATACAGTGCATTATCGGCATTGGCCAAACTGCTTAAAATAACAGATTGATGTGACTCTCCTGTAGTCTGACTGCTGTCAACAGCCGTTAAGCCTATGCTAAGGGTTACCTTAAGACTTTCGTTGTGTAACCCATAGACCACCATGGATTCAATACTGGTTCTGATTCGCTCCATTAATTGCAAGGCATCATCCAATGTTGTGTCTGAGAGAACCAGTGCAAATTCTTCACCACCAAACCGGCAAAGCACATCGCTGCGCCGAATATTTTCAGTGAGTTGCTTGGCAAGGGCCTTCAGGATTAAGTCCCCACTCAAATGCCCATAAGTGTCATTAAACTGCTTAAAATGGTCAACATCCAGCAATGCCAAGCACAGCGATGAAGATTGTCGCCTGGCCCGCTCAAGCTCAGATTCAAACCGTTGGTAAAATACGCGCCTTGTGATGAGGCCGGTTAACTCATCGGTTGACGCATACGCCAGTGCCATCTCCAGGCGACGGGTTCTTTCTATTGCTGAGGCAACCGTGGTTTTGAACCGGGTTAACCAGGTTTTATAGGGAGCGCTTTCTAGCACAATGCTTAAATCAACAGGGCTTTTATTTTCGGCTTGAATGCGATTGGCACCTGAGGAAGCAATGATTAAAATGCCCAATAACTTGTCATCAGAGTGGGGTTGTTGACTCAGTGGCTTCGCTATTTCTGACGCAATTAAAATACCATCCAATATGAGCGGTTGCTCAGGAATCGAGAGCACGGTGCAAACAGATGATTCAAGTTTACCGCTGTTTTTGTAAAACAGATCCAGATCAAAACGGGGCCCACTGTTTTCAGTTTCTTGCGTTGAGCAATTTTCAGCAACTTTTTCTGTGGGGAAAACAATGCAGTTTGTTAAAACATCCTGGCAAGCTGTCAAAACCTGATTATGTGTCTTCCAGCGTTTGCGGTTGACAGACTGATGGTACTGCCCTGCTGCAGGGTCATAAGTGGGAAATCCTTCGTCTTGCTGGAAACTAAAATCTTCTGTTGTTGCCAATGCCCCCACTTGCACTGCAAACCGAAATTTCTTGAGTTCAGGCTGCCATTCAAAAAACAAAGCCCCAAAAGTGGGACATAACGCTGTGTTAATGTAGTGAACCGCTGATGTGGTTGCCACCTGAAAGATGGCTTGCTTGTTTTCTGCGGAAACCAGCTGAGCCGTCATTGCACGTAAAGCATCGTTCATGGCGTCATTCGTGGCTTGCTGACGAAGCGATTCTATTTCTGAAATTTTTGTTGCTAAATACGGTGCCATAACGTGTAATTTTTGGCGGTATTCAGGGACCAATGCTTCTGCAGAATTGGCGGCGGCAAATGATATTTCGATTAGTGCAATGGGTTTGCCTTGATCCGTGGTTAATACCTGGTAACAAGCTGTGTTTTCACTGTTTTTCTTAATAAAAAACCCGTTATCTTGGTTTAAACTGGCTTGAGGCGAAATCATGGCATAGGTCTGCCAATCTAAAAAAAGCTCAGTTGTATCATTTAACAGGGCAACTGAAACGGATTGTGCCTCTTGAAATAGAATATTCAGGGTTGCTTGAATAATCTCGACTGCATAGTCGGCACCCAGTTCTAGCGCGTTAAAGTTTAATCGACGAGCAATATCGAGCTCAAAAGTGGCTTCTTTTTTTTCAACTTTTTCAGTTTGTCTATTGGAATCGGTCTTGATTGCGCTTTTAATTTTGACTTCTGGGGCTAGCGGTCTTACATTAATGGGAAGGGGGCCGTTTTCAACGGTTTCAGATTGAAGTGACAAGGTTTTGTCGGGATTATCCAAGGGATCAATGCGCTGGCTTTTTAAATTGTCCATAATACCGGGTTATCCTTGTTGTTTGGCCAATGCATTACTCTATTAAAAATTTTTTTCAGGTCTAAACCCATTGAATTGCACTTGATAATACGTAGAGTCACCCTATTACTTAATACAATAAAAACATCTAAAACATAAAAATTGATTTTTATTATAGAAGAATTTACATGGTTCAATGGCCATTTGTCAAAATGATTATTAACACAACATGCCGTAAGAAAACCGATAGTCTTAGGTTTTAGTGTATGCAAGTGGCAAATCTGTCTGATCCAGTTGACTGACGGGCTGAAAACCAGAAACCGCATTGCAAAGAAAAACCCCCCGGCTTCTCATCAATGTTTTTTTGTTGATGGGCTCAGAATTTGCAGCCCGCATGTCAATTTGCAGCATGGCTACTGTAGAACTCGGCAAACAGAAGTCCCTCTTGGGAGAGGGCGTAATCAATCTGTTTTCCTCATTCAATACCACCAGGCTGCTGGTTGAACTTTCAGCAATGCTGCCGTCGGGGTTAATGAAAAGAACATCATCAAAGCCGTCAGCCAGGGCCTGCTGCCGGAACAATAAGGGCTCAGCCAAAGCATTCAGCTTAATGCCCGCAAAAGGCCGTTGATACCGGATTGATTTCAGACGTAGCGCCTTTCTTGATTGACGTGCATGCTCAAAAGACTGAAATCCCGTTGCCACGCTTCGTGTTGTCAGCAGCAAGCTTGCTTGAATGGGCTTATTTTTGCGGGCTTGTATAATGGCTGTGAAGTTTCCATTCCTTCCTCCGTTCGGTACGATGTTCAGACGAATAACACAATCCTTGCCCTGCTTTTTGTCGGTTTCATCGCACTGCGGTACATCGGTGGTCTGCCCAAAAAACAGAGTCAGAATATCCAGACGGGATAAATGCCCTAGGCCCTCAAAAAATAACGCCAGTGCTTTGCTGTCTTCAATCAGCCGGGCTTTGTGCCAATTCAAATAATCGTCTGGATTGCTTGAATGACAATGGGCAGGGCTTCCAGGCAATAAACTGGACAACCGAAAACTGGTATAACACCCATACCCATAAAGCAATGGCTGAATGACCTGTTGGCTGCTGTCAACAGGGACCCACGAACTCCCCTGCTTTTCTAGAGCGTTAAAAACAAAGGCCAAATCGCTAGAATGTGTGCGATACATTGTTCAGGGCTTACCCAAATTGCTCGCGAGAAACAGTTGTTGCCCGTTCGGTCTTGTCCCAGCGGGTTCTTCGTTTTTTTTCAAACAGCACCTTCACTGTAATGCCAAAAACCAGGGGAAACCAGACTGCCGTCATATAACAGCCCGTTAAAAATCCCCAGAAAACAGCCGATAAAATCTTGGGACGGTTAAAGCGAAGAATGGCAATAATTAAAGCACCGCTCATGCAGATGCAAAAAATGGGCACAACCATCAGTGAGGACAAAATCCGGATGGGTGCTGGATCTGAAGTAATCACGCTCCAGCCCAGTTGAATAAAATCCAGTGCCAGCCAAATGGGCAGCAGAAATTCCAGAAAGTAGGCTACCATATCCAGCATGGTTCTTATGGAAACCGCTTTAGAGTGAAGCAGGGCTTGCGCATGCTCAATATAGCGAAACAAAGTTCCTTCTGTCCAACGGCGACGTTGTTTAACCAAAGCCCCAAATTTCTGAATGCCTTCTTCATACACACAGGTGTTTCGGGCAAACCGGATATCCCACCCGGCAATATGCAGCCGGGTCGACAAGTCCAAGTCATCCGTCAGCGTATAATTATTCCAGCCACCCACTTCATTTAATGCTTCCCGTTTAACCAATTGCCCGTTGCCGCGCAACTCAACGGCCCCTTTAATGCTGTCTCGCCCAGACTGAAAATGAGCATCCAGCGCGTACTCATCATTTTGGCAGTGGGTTAGCCAGTTGTCCTGCCAATTATAGATAAATTTTCTGGCTTGAACGGCACCCACATTGTCATCGGCCAAAAAAGGAACCATCTGCTTCAAGAAATCAGGGTCAACCAGTGCATCGGCATCAAAAACAGCAATAATACTGCCTTGGGTCATTTCAAGGGCATCGTTTAATGCTGCCGGCTTCCCAGGCAGGCTGTCTTCGGGCCGGCAATAATACTTTAAGTTTGATGGAAGCCCCAATTGCTGCTGCAACGCTTTTATTTGATCCACTGTATCATCGGTGCTACGGTCATCAACAATCAGCAGTTCAAAATCAGGATAATCAAGATTGAGCAGGTTTTTCACGGTGCTTTCAATCACCTGTGATTCATTGTGTGCAGCCACAACCACAGACACACTGGGCTGGTAATCTTTCGGCAAAGGCTTGGGCCGTTTGATTTCCATCCGCTTTTGATGGACCATCCCGAGTGTAATAAGCCAGGTATAAAACAGCACAAAAATAAGCAGCAAGGCCACCGAAGAGTAAAGCGGCATTACTTTTCCTGTGAGATAAACAATCAGCCACAACACAGTAATCAGTAAAGCCAGTGTCAATTTATCTCGCAATGTCGGTATTTGTCCTGTTTTTATAGGGTACTATTTTAAGGGTTCACTGTGTTATCTGTAATACAAGGCAATAGTAAGTACAGACAACAATTTTATTTATGATTACTTTAGGCGCGCTTTGGAATCTGGCCAAAATTGTTTTTAAAGGCACTGAAAGCCTTAATAGGCGCTCAAGCGGCGGGCAAATTCAGCAATGTGCTTGTAGGTATAATCAGCACCGTGCTGTTCTTTGGCCAATTGAGAAAATTCAGCACTTTTACTACTATAGCACGGCCCATTCAGAACCATTTCCAATGCTTCTTTTAAAGCCTTATTGTTGTCAACAAGCTCTTGGTAGGAGACAACCTTGCAAACCCCCAATTCCTGCATTCTGAGCGCATTATTTTCCTGCTCAATTTGCTGGGCATCCGGTACAATCACAGCGGGCTTGCCCAAGGTGAGCAGTTCCATGGCAGTACTGTGTCCGGCTTGCGTAATCACCACATCTGCTGCTTTAAAATACGGGGCAGCATCTTTAACAAAGGCTTTTAAAGCCAGGTTCGGCGGGAGAATGGTGGCACTAAAATTGCTGATGACAATGAACTGAACCTGCGGCATCTGGGCGGCCAGTGCCAATACGGCATCAAAAAGGGGGCGACGGTATTCATGACCACCCAGGGAGACCACCACAAGTGGACTGTCCGGATTTGACTTTTCAATTGCTTCAACATCAGCTGCTTGCCATGCAACCAACGGGCCAACAAAACGGGTCCGCTTTTTAACCTGATAGTGATGCGACAAGTTGGGCAGGCAGATCGTATAAGGTGGCGGAAAATCTGGAATCAGGATCTCCTCAGCACTGGAAAGCCAAAGCTTCATAACCCACTCAAATGAGCGGCCAAACAGCTTCACCAGTGTTGAATTTCTTTCAAAAAACGGGTAAAAGGCACTCTGGTTGGTGACAACCAGACAGGGAATTGTCAGGCGTTCTGCTGCCAAAACGGGCGCAATCCGGCCATCGGCAATCACCAGCGAGATGTTGTGCTGCTTAATAATAGTCGCCTCTTCTTGAATCAGGTTGTTTAAGCCCAGTGCACTTGATGGGTTGGTTAAAATGGTCTTACCCACATCAAACTGGCCGGCATCGCCAACAAACTTGACCTCCTGGGTAACCTCAACACACGGGTACCCAAAAGATTGAAGCCGTTCAAGCGCGTACCCATATGACCCCATCAGCAACGTGCTTGTATCAGAGCATTGTTTTGCCAGTGCCAGAACACGGCTGGAATGACCGTAGCCCTCACTGCTAAATGAAAAGTAAATTTTATTGGCTAGGATGCGGGATTTGGTTTTAAATTTTTTACGACTACCAGTTGGCATAGGCGGGCTCTCTGCCTTGTTTACTTAAGCAATACTTTAGCCCGAACAACCCGACGATTAAAAGGGGAAATCCAATCAAGCAGAACAATGCATTGACACCACTGTACTCCACGGCAAGCCCGGCCAGCAAAACAGGCAGCGTTGAGGAGGTGCTTAAGACGGTAAACTGAAGCCCAAACACCTTGCCACGCTTGTCTTCGGGGATGAGTTCCTGTAGAACCGCCTGCAGTGGCACGGCAACAAATGCAGCCCCTACGCCCATTATCATCGAGAGGCAGTAGGTGTAAAGCATTCGCCAAGTAAAATCAATGGGTTCAATCTGAAAGATCGGGCTTAGCAGTTCTGAGAGGCTTAGGGGAAACTGGCTTTTTATGATTAACCCGGTTAACGTCAGCAACAAAAGCCCGGCACCCACGGCAATAAATCCTGAATAAACCAGTTTGCTGCGCCGAACGTGTTGAAAGGCATTGCCCAGACAAAATGCCCCCATGGCCATGCCAATGCCTGAAAAAGTAATAATATAGGCAAATTTTTGAGAGGCCAAAAGCGGATCTTCATACAGGTAAGTTTTGGCAAAGCTAATAAATAAAATACACAAGGCCACCATCGTCGAAAACAGCAAGGCCAACTTAATCATAGCGTTACGCACCAGCGGGTTCTGTTGGATAAAATCATAGCCTTCTGCAATTTCGTTTAAGAGCCGCTTAAACGATTCGTTTAATCCTGGCTTTTTTTGCGCAGTCCTTTTGTCTGCATTCAGTTTTGGCAGCCTCAGCTGCATAATGGCAATGCTAGAAAGGACAAACAACAGCGTGATGGCCCAATGCACCTGTTTCAATGAGAACAGATTAATTAACGGATCGCCCAGTGCAAAGCCAAAAATAACAGCAACCATCATGGTGGTTGTAAACAAGGAATTTGCTGTCAGCAGGTTGCTTTTGGGCACAATATCAGGAATGGTGGCGGCTTCGGCAGGAGTAAAAAACTGGGTCGCCGTCGAAATTAAAAAAGCCACCCCGTAAATTGCCCAGCCACCGGTGAGCGTTGCAATCCAGGGAATCAGTGCCAGCAGTGCCGCCCGAATTAAATTGGTGGTCATTAAAACGGCTTTTCTGGGCCAGCGGTCCACAAACACCCCGGCAACCGCGGTTAACAGTATGGCAGGAATGGTAAAGGCAATGTATAAAAAACTGCTGTAGCGGTCGCTTGCCCCAAAGTGGTAAACAATTAAACTGATAAACACCACAAAAATAATGCGGTCAGCCACTTGTGAAAAAATTTGCCCGACCCACAATGCCAGAAAGTTTTTATTCTTTAAGACCGGCCAATACCCGGCTGTGGTCTCAGCCGCATCAGAAACCGGCAATGGGGTTTCTTCATCATTGGGGTTTCGGGGGTTCAATTGGGTTGGAATAGGCATAGGCTAATGCTTTTACAAAAAATAAAAACGCGGATAACAGAGGGCAAAATCTCATAGCTTGGCTTCAACAGACCACATTTGCTTTCCTCTTATTTTCTTACTAATTATTCTAACAAACTCAAAATCAAATCATAGGCCTGAATGGGTTTTTCAACGACCGTCTGATAGTAAAACTGCAGAAACCGCTGTGCTTTTAGGATGGCCTTTGCATCCAATGTGTGGTTTGTTTCCTGCACCTCTTTTGATTGGGGTAAAAACAGTGCACACGTTTTATTGGATACATAAACCCACTGAATCCAGGGGCTGGCTTTGCTGTGCTCAGCATCTGGCTTATTATTTTTTTTCTGAAACTGCTTTTTTTGTTCAGCCGTTGTAATGCCGCCCAGCTGGGGTGAAAAACAATAATAGGGATAAAACTGATCAAACGGTTGATGCGTTAAGATACACTGAGAAAAATCGGGCTTCGTGCCACTGACTTGGAGCAAGGCCAGCTGAAACTGAAGGCCATGGGTTGTAATTTCTAAATCACTCTCACGGCATTGATTGAGCACTTTCAAGCTACCACGTAACAGCGTATAAATTTTTTCAGAATCAACATCCTGCTGCAATATATAGACCAGCTCAATGTATAACAGCGCATAGGCCAGTTTTAGCAAGTGGTTGTGAATGTTTAAAAAGTGATCCACCGGCTGGTATTGAATGAGCCGGTACAACGACTGCCCAAGAGAAACATGCAGCAAATTGACTGAAAAAAGCTGGCATGCCCCAGCCAGCTTGCTTTTGGTTTTTTTGGCCCCTTTTACAATAACCGATGATTTGCCGTACTCGCTGCTGTAAATGTGTGCAATGGTGTCTGCTTCACTGTAGCTGTGTGTTTTTAGGCAGATGGCTTCAATATTCTGGGTTTTCAGTTCTATGGGACACACCAGCTATTAAACTTTTCATCGCTTCTATTATTGAATAGTTTAGAAAAAACAAATGAGAAAAAACACTTACAAAATTTAGGCACGCTATTTTTAGAAAGTCGGTAAACTAAGCGCTGAAACAAAAAATAACCGGCGAAGGATAATGCACAGCCAGAAACAGTCATTAACAACCGGTTGAAATGCACGGTTTTCAATCAATATGTATAAACTTTGGCTAGCTTAGCTTCATTTTAACTGGGCTTTAAAAATCAAAAATTTCTTCCTGTATTTCTAAAATAGCCTACTGCATGATCATTTTGTAGAATATTTGAAAACTCGTTATTAAGTTTCAGAACTAAGTGAGATGAACAACCTAGTACTCTTTAAAACAGGCAAATCAGCTTATAGGAACCGTGAAATCATCAAGTTGATTCACAAAACTGGCAGTATGCGGTTGGGCACGTTCGTGGTTTTTATTATATCCACATTTTCTTAAGCTGGACCAGATTTCTTTTGGTGAATAATTCATGTAATGTCTTTCATAAGCAGCAATTAAGGCACCAGTTCTATCAATACCATGCTTGCAATGAACCAATACATTTCCTGTTCCGTTTTTCTGTGCGTCAATTAAAGCATAAATAAAAGAGTCTAAGTGTTCTTGCGTAATTGGTTCATCGTTATTCATTGAAATACGTTGGTATTGAATGCCTTTTCGGGCAGCTTGTGCTTTTTCAAAGGCTATTTCTTTTTCAGTGCTTGTTTTTGACCCGCGAAGGTCAATAATTGTGCCAACGTCGTAATCGTTGGCCAACCGATCAAATGCTGCCTCGCAGTGAGGGACTGCACCGCGATACAAACTCATTTTTCGGCCACTCTTTGCTGGGCTGGCTTGTGCGTCCACCAAGTGTAGGTTCATTAAAAAATCATCTTCTGAGGATTGCAACAATGCCAATGATGCCTTATTGCTTGGCTTCAAAACTGGACGGGTTTGATCATTTGGCAGGGATGGCAAATTGTCTGGAGATTCAAAAGGCAAGAAATGCAATTTGCTGCGCGATGTAAAAAGTCCGCCCACAAGCGCGCCAGATAGTAAACCTGCCGGTAATGCTTGAATACCTGCGGTATGGGCTGCACGCCATTGAATTCTCCCAGTGTGGTGCTTGCTAAGATTAGCGATTGATACAAAATTGCTGAGATAGGCAAACAAACTGCCGCCAACTATTCCTGTACCAATGCCACGTCCAATAAAGTCTCTGGCAGACTGCAAAAGTGTGGCTGGCCCAAGAAAACGCTTTAGCAGAACCTTCCCAACAACCGGGGATAAACCACCAATGACTGTATTCAACAAAACCATTGTTGAACTAATTCGTCCTGTTTTCTGAAACTCCCCTAAGGCTCCAAGTCCAGAAGCAGTTAATGCACCGCCAGCAATGGCACCAGACGGTCCAAACATCAGGCCTCCCAACATACTGGCTAAAAGTACAGAACCTGTTTTAATGAACTGGGGAAAAAAACGATTATACCTGTAAACTGGCTGTTTTAAATTTTGATGTGGAAGCGGTCTAAAATTTTGTTGCGGTAATGGTTGTTGCGGTAATGACTGAAAGACTTTTTGCCTGTTAAACTGATCAGCAATTGAAGCAGTGTAAAATCTTGACTTGTTAAACTCAGCAAGTGCTTGACCAAAAGGCGTAAAAGCAAACATATTGGCTAAAAAAGAATTCATTGGGTTAGGTCTGACTAAATACGTATAATTATTCCCATATGCAGCAGCGTTATTGTTTGGAGACATCATTTACAAAAAATCCTTACTGCTCTGGTTTGTGCCTATGAAAAGCCCAGTCTAATTAAACATACCTTTACAAGATTACGTATTAACAAAATCTTTTAAACTGTAACCCATTAAAACCGTGTCAATATCATTTTGTGTCATACTAGTTTTAAAAAAAGCAAGAATGTCTGTAATCAATAATGCCTGTAATCAAAAAGCATAACCATAAATACAAACACAGCTGTTTGTTAACAACCCGCAAAGATTTTGAGCACTTTGCCGAAACAGTTGCTTTAAATAGTGTATCAGGTGATGTGATTGCACTGGATGGCTCTCTGGGAGTGGGAAAAACAACATTTGTTCAAGCTTATTGCCAAGCCCTAGGTGTTTCGGAACTGGTTACTAGCCCAACCTTTTCACTGATTAATGTGTACTTAAGTGGCAAAAAGCCAATTTTACATTGTGATGTTTATCGGCTTGAAAATAATGCCAATCAACTTGAATCAGAGCTCAATGATTATTTTATGCACTACCCTGATTCTATCTTATTGGTTGAATGGGCTGCTTATGCTCCTTTTCTAATATCATGGGTTACAGCAACAGTCTTATTGCGTTTTGCCGAGGCTTCGGACAGTTCTGATGATTTAATTTCTACGGCACGCTGTGCAGAAGTTTTATCGGACCGGCTTATTTTTGGGGATTGAAATTTTATTAAGCTGGGTCTAGTTGCCTGAGAAAAATACTCAACTGTAAACAAAGGTAAATATTTTACTAGTTCAATCTCCACTTAAATTGAATACTGTAAAAACTAATGTTACTATATAAGTAAAATAAACTTATTTAATTCTAGTTATGTTTCAATCACACGTTTTTTTGAGATAAAAAATATTTTTTTTTAATTTGCTTGGTTATTTCTTTTCAGATTATCTTTATTTGTTTTTTATTTCCTCGTAAAAACAATTTTTTATAGTTTACATTATAACTTTGCTAAGCAGCTAGTAAAAGCCTGCACGAAACTGCCCTTTTTTCCCGAATAAAAATGACGTTATTTTCAAATTTTAAAGAGAGCCCCAAATTACGACTGTCTTAAAAATAATAACGCTGAGAGAGGATTAAGATATGCAACCACTAAATCATAAGGTCGGCAAATTGCCGTCTGCACTAAAATTTCGATCACGTTATCAGCAAACAAACAAAGCAATGTCCCCCCTTTCTTCTGATTTTAAGAATAGCCAATCAAAAAGTGCTTATGAACCGTCATCAAGGAAAACTAAAAAACAGACAGACAAAAAAAATACTCGCTATGATTCAATGGTAATGCCAAACGCATTATTTTTTGGCAGCACTCATGTATCAATGAGAAATGGCCAACGGGCAGCAGGAGCCGGTTCCTATCAACGTGTTCACGGGGCTGCTTTTAGTCATAATGATTCAAAGCCAATGTCTGCCCGTGAAAATGTGTCAACACGTGATCCTGAAGAAATGGACAAAGAGTAAGCCTCATTAAATGTTGGACCAACATAATATAAGATTTAACAATTTATAAGGGGATAAACTAGAAATACAACAACAGTTTGCACTAACCTATCGCGCTATAATAGAAAGATGTTTTGATGCAATCACTCGGAATTCCGAAACACCTAACAAACCAAAACCGCGATCAATATTTTGGCAGAATGCATGCCCAAGCCCCGGAAGGCCAAGTTCAACCAAAGCACGTTCAAAATGAAGTAAAGTCTTTGCTGGCCCATTATCCTGGCTGTCAATGTGGTGCTCATGATGTTACCACAATGACACCAGACCGTATTTTAGAAAAAATTAAAGCTGACAGCTATGCACATATCATTGCGCATGAACAAGCCCATGCTTCTGCAGCAGGTCATTTGGGTGGAGCCATTGCACTTGAAACAGATAGCAATGGGGTTGTTGTTGCTGGCCATGTACCCATAACTATTCCTGGTTTAAGCCCAGCTAATCCCGAAAGTAACATCGATGATTATAACACTGTTAGAGCTGCGGCATTGGCTCCGGGAGATCCATCAAGTGCAGACAAATCAATTGCTTCAACAGCAAGTGCTCTGCTTGGTATGGCCCAAGTATTAATGCAAAACAAACAAAATGCTTTAAATATAGGATTAACTGTCGATCAATACATACAAGCCGGTAAACCAAAAACTATTCCGGATAAAGATTTAACCCCTATTGTTATTGCTTGAATAACATTTTTGTATTGTATTTTATCTTGCTATCAGCAAATTAGGAAAAATCAGACAAAGAAAATAGATTTTTTAGACTTAATAACTATCAAATAAGAGTAAACTCTTAATCGATCATGATTTAGTTGCCATTAACAATATTAGTACCTTTTGAATTTACACAAAACTATTTCTTAAGTTATTTGCACGTTCCAGGAAATTATGTACATACGTTTTAATACCTTCCGAAGATGATGTATTTTTTAATATGTTATTTGCTAGTTTATCAGGGGTAAATCCATCATGTACCAGGTTTTTTTGGCTTTTGGCCTTCTCATACCCAAGTGCTTGTCTTGAACTAGTAAGCAAATTTTTGACTTGGTCAAGTGTAAGTTCTTTTTTGGAAAGTTTTTCTGCAATTTGATTTCTTATTTTAGGGTTTAAAGCACGAGCATTTCGCGAAGAGAGATTTGGATAAGCAACTGAAGTTGCATATTTAATAAGTTGTGGGCTTAAACTGTCATTAGACTCTAATTTTTCAAGAATTCTTTGTCCTTGGGTATGGCTGAGCAAAGCTTTTAACTGATTTACTTCTGCTTTTGCTGTATTTTTGGCGGCTTTCTTTGTTTCTTTGGCTTCGGTTTCTATTTTTCTACCAGAATAGTTGTCTTCGGTAGAAGGGAGTTTTATGCCCAATGTATAGTAACTTGAAAATCTATTTTTTTTCTTTTTTGCAGCTCGTTTTGCTTTCTCCATTTCGGTGGGTTTAAAATGATGCGGTAAAAAAATTCTTGTCAAAAGACTCATTGTGATAAACTCTCCAAATTGTTCACTGAAAAATCCAGTCCTTGGCAGTATGTCCTGCAAGCAACTGAGGAAACAGTATTGCCGAATTCCTAATTTAAAACCTCAAACCCTTGTTCTCTTTTATTGGCATTAAAAATAAAAAAGAAAAAAAAGTGATAGTCATCCTAAAATTTAGGATGTTATGTAAACATAATTGAACATATGGATGTGAATATCTTTTTTTGAAGAGTAATTTTTTAATACTTTCATATGTTACTCTGCTTTTTCAGCAATTCTAAATTTAGTAAAAAAGCATTGCCCTAACTTTTACTTATTAATTAACCAAGGTAGCTTGATAAGATACACAAACTGTATTGCTTTGGATATAATTGAAAAAATAAGAACAACTCCTAAAGAGGATTTGAAATGTCTAATTCTGTTATCATTGTTGGTCGCGTTGGGCAAGACCCTGAAATAAAGTATTTTGAAAGCGGCAGTGTTAAAGCAAAGTTTTCAGTGGCCGTAAACCGCAATTACTCAAAAGAAAATCCAATTACGGATTGGTTTTCAATTGAAGTTTGGGGCAGGCGGGCAGAATTTGTCGGTGAATGGGTAAAAAAAGGGGCTTTGGTCAATGTTATGGGGCAATTGGAAGTGAACCGATACAATGACCAGGCTGGAAACCCCAAAGAATGGTGGTTTATTAAAGCCAGTGATGTTGGCTTTGTTGGCAGTAAGAAAGATAATGCTTTACCAACTTCTGTCGCATAATTTTTTTAAGCCAACGGCCTTGTTATTACTGGTGTCTGTAAGATTAAACAATTTTAAACAATGCAATTTCCTGGATTAAATATTGGTATCATTGCGGATGATTTAACAGGTGCCTGTGACACAGCCCTTCAGTTCTACAATGCAGAAACACACCCGCAAGTTCTACTCAACCCCAAAGATCAAGATCAGATCTCAGTGGATAGTCGAATCACGCATTCTCACGAAACCCAAGTCTGGTCTTTGAATACACAATCCAGACATAGGGATCCCAGTGATTCGGAACAGGTTGTCAAAAAAACGGTCAAATTTGCTCAAGAAAAATTGGGTATTGAAAATTTTTACAAAAAAATAGACTCTACCCTTCGCGGCAATCTTGCCCAAGAGTGCCTGGCAGCGTTAACGGCTTTAAATGGATCTTGTGCTGTCATTGCTCCCGCATATCCCGAAGAAGGACGGCTTACTGTGGGCGGGTATCAACTGGTTCGGGGGATTCCGATTGAAAAAACAGAGGTTAGCCGAGATCCACTGTTTCCGGTTCGTCAGTCACAGATCCCGTCGCTTTTGTCAGAAATGGTTGATGAAAGTCTGGTGGGTTATATTCCTCTTTCAGTTGTTTTGCACGGGGCTGGCCCCATTTTTTTAAAGCTGAAAGAACTCATTCAAAACGGCAAGCAACTGGTTGTTGCAGATGCGACCAGTCAAGAAGATCTTGAACAAATCGCCCTGGCAATTGATAAAGGTCAAAAGACCTATACCCTATTGCCTTGTGGTTCGGCAGGCTTGGCCCAGGCGATGGCAGGTCAATGGCAACAAGAAACAGTCTCAAGCGCAAACAAATCTAAGAATTACAAAGAGACAGAGCCATCGCCCATTCTTATTGTGAGTAGCAGCAATACCGAAACAACCCGGACACAACTGGGTAACTTGCTTGATCATTACGAGTACTACGGGCATAACTCCAGTATTACAGCCGTTGATTTGTCTCCCGATCAAATCCTGGGCCTTAGTCCCATTGAACCTGTAATTGATAAAATTAATGTTGCTTTAGGAAACCATAACACGGTGATTGTTTCTTCAGCACTTCAAGCACAGTCTTACGTTCAGACCATTAACCTGGCAACTGAGCATCAAATTTCACCCCAAGAAGCCAGCCAAAAAGTCCAGCAAGTGCTTGGTGAAATTACACGCGCAATTGATTCGGCGCAAAACAGGTTAAAACTGGTTTTAGTGGGCGGGGATACAACGGAATCAGTTTGTAATGCCTTGAATGTTACCAATTTTAAAATTATTGATCAGGCGACTCAATCCATTCCCTTATTAGAAGATCAAAGTGGCCGATGGATCGTTACAAAATCAGGCGGGTTTGGAGACCCCTTGACGATTGCCAATGTGGTACAATTTCTAAAACAAAAAGAACTTACAACAGCCTATACTTCATAAAATTATGACTAATTTGGGTTTAAAACCACCACCTGCTGTCATTGCCAACAACAACTCGTCATATCCAACATATCCTAAAAATAACAATGATAAAAATATCCTTCCCGTTGTTTTAACTGTTGGTGATCCCCTGGGCATTGGCCCAGAAATTACAGTTAAATTTCTGCACTGGTTAAGCCTGAACTTTCAGAACCAAAAAGAGCCCAACCCATTTCGACCGGTCATAGTTGTTGGCTGTTATCAATCCCTTGTTTCAGCAAGTCAGCAGTTAAAACTACCTCTGCCCAGAGCCAATCACTTTATTGCATATCACCCTGTTTCTTCTCAGTTACAACCAGGCGATATTTCATATCAATCTTTGGTTTTAGCCGTTGAGGCTGTTGCAAAAGATCATGGCAGCTTTATCCTGACAGGCCCAATCAGTAAAGAAAATCTTTACCGGGCTGGTTACGCACAAGGCGGTCATACCGAAATACTGGAAACACTCAGCAAGCAATATTACCCCAATCATTTCTGTAAAGCTGATATGTTGTTTCTTTACAAAAATTTTCGGCTATTGTTGTTAACCCGGCATGTACCATTGGCAAAAGTTTCTGAAAGCTTAACAGATGCTGGTGTTACCCAGTCTCTTCTGAATCTGGTTCGTTTTTTTGAAGTCTATACAAATATTAAAAAACCACAACTTAAAATACTGGGTGTAAACCCCCATGCTGGCGAAATTTGCTTGCTCAGTACTCAGTCAAATTTACTTGCCAAAAGTTATTGTCTTGGGCAGAGCGAGATAGAACCAGAGGAGTCCCGGGCCTTAGTGCCAGCTATTCGGCGGGTTAATAAACTCAAAAGATTATCAATCCCATCGCCTGTTGCTGCTGATGCTGCCTTTCGCGGGTTTAACATAGAGACATTGCAAACCGATGCCTTTGTTGCTGCTTACCATGATCAAGGCCTTGTGCCGTTTAAACTGGTTGCTGGGATGCAAGCAGTAAACGTGACAATAGGCTTGCCTTTTTTAAGGACATCCGTTGGCCATGGCACAGCTCCCAATATCGTGGGGAAAGGCATTGCCACCCCTGAAAGTCTGATTGCTGCTTATCAAACAGGGTGTCAACTCATTGAAACCAAACAGTTATCTTATGCTTAGACCGTTTTTTTACGGGTTAAAAATGTTTTTAACTTTAGCCCTGTCTTAACAACCCGAGAAACCTTGACCAACTTTTGAACAGACAATGGGCGAACAAAAGTCACAAAGTCCAAAACACTCAGTGATTCAGATGTTTTTCTTAGTGTTCTAACCGTTGTTTGCTGTGTAGAAATTTCTTTAAGCCAATTTGCTTGATTGGTCTGAAACCATTGCTCGAGCAGGATTAATTTAAACAAACAGAATCCCAAAAAGGCAATGATGAAAAACAGTGTAAACGGTACAAAGGCAAACAGTAATTTCACGCCTGTTGGGTCTTGCGTCATTACGTCCGTGGTAAAGTCCATTGGCAAAGTCCTTTTTTTGAGCTGATGCTAATCGATTTCTGGCAAACTGGGTACTTGCTCAGTATCAATATGCCGTAAATACAAGGTTTCTTCTTCCATAACTGTTTGCACACAATGTCTGTGGCGTTTTACCAAAACCACGTGGTAAGGCATGTAAGCCCAACGTCGCCAAAGGGGTTTTTCATTCATTATAACAGCCTTTTGACGAATCGGTTCGCACCGGGTTTCAATAGAACCTTCGGGAGGAGGCTGATAGGTTTCAATGGTCGGTTCTGTGTTTTCTTTATTGGACTCTTTCTTAAACCACCAGGCAGATGCCAATGGACTGGCAAAAATAAAATAGGCCAGTAAAAATACAACAACAAAAAAAGTTGGACAACGCTTTACAAAGAAATTAAAAACAGTGATTTTTTTTATCATAACAGCAGTTTTGTCAGGCTTGTGTGACGGTGCTATCAGGTTCAGGGGGTATCAGCGATTCAAAAGCAACAGGTGCAATTAGTTTCGCTAAGTGCTCAATGGCATTGGCGTAGAGCCGTATTTCGTATTGTGCACCCTCATGTTTTCTTAAATGAATAAAATTCACCAAGGCTTGTAACGAGACAGTCCAGTAAAATTCAGTATAGATATTGAGTGGTAAAACAGAACGGGCCTGCTCTTTGGCAACCCCAGCAGTTACCAGTTGGTCATAAAGTTTCAAGGCGGCGTCACAATGTGAGACAAAAGCGTTTTTCAATTGACTGTCAGCATCGGCGACCAGATGACTGGTAGAAGCCTGTTTGTTATTTTCTGATTGCATCCGGAATCCAGCAGGGGTATAAAATTTGAATTCTGAGGCATCCACATAGCGCAAACTGATTTCATTCCATGCATGATCCACAGTCATCGCATCGGTATAGGCAATACCAACCACATGTTTATACCACTGGCGGGCAACAAATTCGGGAACTTTACAATGAAATTGGAACTGCACATGCCGGAAAGGGCTCCAGTGCTTGTGCTCGGCAAGGTAACGAATCAGTTTTTTATCGCCATCCGATAATGCCGTCTTGCGTTTGCCAAAAGAAACCCGAGCTGCATTAACAATGGTTAAATCATCTCCCATACTGTCAGTCAAGGCAACAAAGCCGTAATCAAGAACAGGGATTGGGGACTGGTTGGTACTGTTACAGGTTTCCAGATGCCCAGGTTTTTTAGGGTGGGCCTCAGAAGCAAGTTGGGTCTCACTAGATAATGTCATTATGCCATTGCTGCCTCATCAGTTGAATTACTGGGTGTATTGTCTCACATGAATTGTAAAAATGGCAAAAAACAAGAAAGTTTCGCCTGTTTTTTAAAGCCTGTTTTTAAACTTAACGCAAATTTGTCCACGGGGCTTATCTGCTTGGACTGCCAGGTATTACTGATGCTGCAGGCAACCGGGCAATCACAAGTACTGCACTTGTGATTCTAAAGGCAAGTCTACCCGAACATTGATGTAACAGTTTAAAAAAAATAGCACAACGCTATATTCACAGGCTTTTTTAAAATAGTCGTTAATGATTTCGAAAAAATATATTGCACTCAATAAAAAAAGAGAAGCGTCACCGTTTATGTCAATAGGCCCAATTCGTTTTAAATACTACAATCGACCACTTGGTGTAGAAACCAGGCGTCAAAAAGTAGAAACCAGGCTTCAAAAACGCAAACGTCTTGCTAATTTTCAAAGTGCGTTTGATGTTACTCAAATTGATAGTCAAAGATCAAAAATTTTATCCTATCTTGTTTCTAGTGAGGATGTTGCTTCATTGGCTTGTGTTTCACGTCGGCTCAAAACTTTTTCTGATACATACAAAAATAGCTTGCTCGGTTCATTGATTGAATTAGTGGATACTGAAATCCAGAGAGTCGAAAACCTTGATGATGCTACTGAAATCCAGAGTGTCGAAAACCTTGGTAATGCTACTGAAAATCAGAGTGTTGAGAACCCTGGTAATGCTTCTGAAAATCAGAGTATTGAGAACCCTGGTAATGCTACTGAAATCCAGAATGTTGAAGACCTTGGTAATGCTACTGAAAATCAGAGTGTTGAGAACCCTGTTAATGCTTCTGAAAATCGGACAATCGAAAACCTTGATGATGACAATGAAAGTGGAAAAAATGAATATCTTGAAACTCTGGGTGATATTAAGAGATTTGCCAATAATGAAATTCCCCCTTCTAATGAATTACTGAAATGTGCAATAGGCAATAGTGTTCTTGCTCCAATTCTAAAAATAATGTTTGATTTATTACCACCAACTTTAATAGACTCTTATTTTTTGCACAGGGAATTTGGGAACTCTAACGGCGTAGATGTTATATTTATATTAATTAATTCTGAAGATCAGGCGTATCTTGATGAACTTAAGGTAGAAATGGCTTATTTAAGTCAAAAGGCAAAAAAGGCACTGTTTAATGAACAGGTATATTATTCGGAGGATGAAAGTCAAGAAGAATCTGAAAAGCCTTTTGCATATGTTGTATTAAATAGATTGGTAAAAAATTGGTTAGAAAGTGAAAAGACGGAAGGCAAAGACAAAGATTTGCCGCTAGAATTTATCAAGTATTTATATTTACAAAATGAAGTCAAAGAAGTCTTAGCAGAAGATGCTGACGGAACATCACAGTTACTGACACTTGCTTTCAAACTGGATGAAGCAGAAACAGAGTCACCCCAATCCGCGGGTCAGAGGCAATTTGAGTTAGTCAATCAAGTCATTCAGCATTCCTCAAGTGAACAAAAGAAAGCTTTAGATGAAAATCTAAGAACAAAAATTAATACACTTTACAGAGATCACAATCAGCCTTTGCCTGTACTTCAGTAAAATGAATTAGTCCACCCAGCGGAAGCCTTTAATGGCATTGGCAGAATTCATATCCCCGGTCAATCTCACTTGAAACTTGTTGAAATCGGCTTTTCCTGTGCCGCCCAGCCCGGGGAAATACCCCACGCCTGGCACAAACTGAAGCACCCCGGAACGGTTTTCCCCAAAGTGTCCCAGCACAGGCACTAAATTAACCAGCTTGCCAATGCTAAGGCGACCTAAAAATCCCATCTTCCCGCGAACATTCTGACGCATCTGGCCGTTCACCACCAAGTCAGCATAGCCGTTGTCCATTCGCACACTGCCCTGCATCAGCAAATCCAGATTTTTACCATCGCTAAGCAGGTTGTCCGTGTACAGAACCTGATCGTGAATCTGCATATCGCCGGTCAGCTCTGCAAAGTAGTTGGTGTCATAAAATTTTAAAGTCCGAAACAAATTGTTTAAATTAAAGCCCAATATCCCGCCACGAAAAATATTGGCCGTAGCCAAAACGGTCTCAATTCGGGCAATGGCTGGCAAACGGCCATTGGTAATTGCAATGTTGACCAATCCATTGGCGTTTTTCTGCATGGCAACATCACTGTTGCCATAAGTTGTAAACCGGACACTGCCGTCCATATCACCAAAAATTTGATTGGAAACGTTCAACAAGGCCTGGGTTAAAGCATTCACCCGTACATGGTTTACATTCAATTCAAGCGTTGTAAACTGATTCTCATTGGGACTCATTGACAAGTACCCCGAAACCTCGCCGTTGGCTGCATTGGCCTTGGTATCAGCCAGTTCAAAAAAACTGTTGGCAAACAGCGAGAACCGGCTCTTGAGATTGCCAAGCAGAATGTTCTGATACACGGCTTCTTTAAAATGCAGCTGCCCATCTCGAAAAGTTAATGAGCTGGTTGGGTCCCCTTGCTGCCAGGGGCGAAGAAAGCTGTAAGCCAGCTCATCCACCAAAATGGGGTGAACCACTTGTTGATTAAAACGGCTTAAGCTGTCGATGCTTAAGAAATCGCCGCCCAATTGAACATCACGAAGCAGCGTTGGCACCTGAAAAATATTGTCTGCGGTGCCAGAAAACGTCGCACTCACGCCAGGGATTTCAATTTCGGGCACTGTAATGGTTGCGGTTTCATCCTGAAATGTAATGGTGCCATTCAGCTTGTTGAGTGTTAAATCGGGCAGTGAAATATTGCTGAAGCGAATACTGCCATTGGCAAGCTTATCGCCCAATGTGTCAAAGGCATAAATACCATTCAGCGAAATGCTGCCGGCTGCATTTTTAAAAAACCGGTTGTCAGGAACATGGCTGGCCAGTTGGGCCAAGTCAATCTCTGGTGCAGTTCTTGCCTGTAGCAGATAGATCCGCTGCTGATCATCCAGGGCGTTGTCAATGCTGCCGTTCAGTTGGATACGACCACTGTCAAACAGGTTGAGTGAGGCACTGTCAATGGCCAGGTTGCCGGTTTGCCAATGGGCAACAATGCGGGCAAATGCGGCATTGTCATTATTCATATTACTCTCAAACAGAAAAGATTTGTCTTTAAAAAAAGAATGCGTAGTGTCCTGGGTTTCAGTCGGCTTGCGGGCCAATTGGGTTTGGGGAGAAGGTTGTTTTTTGTTGCTTAAAAAGACAGGCTGAATTTTGGGAAATATTCTCTTTTTTATACCCAATGGTTGAGATGCAGAATCAGTCGTTTGCTCGGCATTCAGGGTTGTTTTTTTGGGGGTCGTGATTTTTTCATTCGTGATTTTCAGGCTGTTATTTTTTTGAATGCTGTCTTTTTGAGCGTTATTATGCTGCACATTCTTTTTTTGAACATTCCAGGGCAACCGGGATGCGGCTTGAAAGACTTCGGTTAAGTCAAAAGCCATCGTGGTTTTCAGCGTATTATCAGCCGGGTTCTTGTGGTTTAACGCACCAGAAACGTCAGCAAAGAAAGGAATAGCGGCATAAGGCTTTGCCGTGGTTTGATGACTCACCAGAAAATGATTAACCACCAGCGGGGATAAAACACCCGTGGCTTCAGCCGTCAATGTCTGGTTTTGAGTGGCCGTAATATTGATAGGCGAATCCCCGTAGCGAAGGGTTAAAGCCTTCATTGTTAAGCGCGGGGGCTGCGGTTTCCCGTTGAGGGCTGCGGGCTGATCAATCTGTAATTTGCCCCGAATGTTGGATACCGGCAAATTGCCACCCCGCCATGATAAACCGGCATTGTTAAAGGTGATATCTGTCTGGGTTTCGCTTGGCAACACGTGGCCGTCGACTTGTAAAGTGCCTGCAGTGTTCCAGATTTCCGGAAAATCAAGCCCGGTGAGTTGCCGGATTAAGGGCTGCTCCCGGCGGATTAAATCAAGCGGAATATCGCCAGAATGAAAGGCCACGTTATACTGCTTGCTTGACTGCCCCTTTCCCGAAACAACAAACTGCAAGGGCCCGGCTTTTATCGGGGTTTCAGCCAGCGCAACGGCATTGTTTTTAAACTGGAAAGCAAGAAGCGGAGCCGAAATGGGCAAGTGGCTGTCAGGAAATTGTGCTTTGACGTTGCTTAACCGGGCTTCACCGGTCACTGCAACAGCATTATTGCTGGAAGCAGACTTGTTAAGTGTCAACGCCAGCATAGCCTGCCCAGAAAGCTCTGGCAGTTGTTTTTTCAATGCGGTGGTGTTGGGTTGTTGCGCCAGCAGTAAGGATTTGAGTTCGGTCAGTTCGATGGGCTGTGTCTTTACGGTGAGGCTATACTGACTTTTCGCTGGCTGTTGAATATTGGGCAAAACGTGACCATGTGCGCTAAGTAAACTGCCAGCTAAGGTAGCCTGAAAGTCTTGAATGTCAATTTTTTGAGGGCTTAATGCCAGTACCACAGAAAATTTTTCAGGCTTGCCTGAAGTGATAAACGCCTTTGGAAGTACTGGTGATACTGAATGGGGCTGAATTGATTTTTTAAGGGGGTCTGATTTTTTAAGTTTTGCTGAGGAATTATCCGGGAGATTGTCTGGGAGATCGTCTGGGTGATTGCCTGGAAAATGATTTGGAGACAATTGGTCAGGCAGTTTTTTTTGCGGGGGAGACCCCGCAGAAAGATAGCCTGAATAAATACGGCCACTGGCTGTCAATTTACCGGTAAAAGCTTCGGTTGTATTCAGCACGCCTGTTTTTGGGTTATAACGTCCTGAAAGCGTCAAATGGCTTTGCCCATCTGCAATGGCAACAGACTGCCTGGGTGAAAAAAATTGAAGCCCATTCAAATTAGCCGCTGCCGTGTACTGAAAAAAATCAGGTTGTGCTGGCTTTGCCGAGAACAAAATCTGGCCGCTGCCTTGAAAGGTTTGAGGAAGTGAAGGTTCAGCAGGCTTTAGGGGTTCAGAGTGCAGTGCCAGTTCTGAAAAATCAATTTGCGCAGATACTTCAGGCAGCCTCGAAGCAGCAACTTGAGTCAATTTTGCCTGAAGCCGTGCAGTGCCACCATTGCGTGTTTGACGCTCTGCCGTTGAACGATTGACTAACAAGGCAACCCCTGATTGTGCAATAAAGGGATTGATTGCCATGGCCAATTGCTGGCCAGAAAGCTCAGGGGTTGTTAAAGTGAACTGCCCGGACTGCAGGGCAATGCCAGACGTATAATCCAGCTGCCCCTGTCCTGAAGCCGAAAATGGAATGGACTGGCCAGCATTGCCTTTAGCGTTAGAGAGGATCAATTTTTTGCCCGCAATCGTAATATCAGCCTGAGCATCAGACACCCACAAGTTTCTCTGACGATGTACTGGCGTTCCTGTCTGATTCTGTTTCTGACTGGCTGCAAGCTCTGATGCTTGAACCAAAACGTGGCGAAGCTCGGTTTTTCCCTGCCAGTCGGTGCATTGAACCTGATCGTCCGTAAAAACAAGCGCAATGCGGTGATCAAATTTTAATTGACCGGCCAGGTTAACGGGAGGCCATTCAGGAAACGCAGGCTGACCCAAAGCAACCATGCGCGCGTTTACGTGTTGGTATACCCTTTGCAATGCCGCCAGATTAATCCCTGGGCTTGATACAGACAGCTGGTAAGCCGGTTCATTCGTTTCTTTTTTCAGGCCAGATTGCTGCTGGGTTAGCAGCAGGATTAGCGGCAACTGGTCCGTATTTTCGATTGATAGTGCAATGCGCTCCGGCAAGTATTGAAGATTTTGTTGTTCTGACCGGGCCGTTTTTTGTGGCTGAGAAAACAAGCCTGCATTGAACTGGCTTTGTACAGACACCGTTGGCGTTTTTTGAGGGCTTTCAGCACTCTCAGAATTCAATGCCAGCTTTACACTGAGTGTGGTTTTTTCGGAGGCTGCGACTGTCGAGAGGTGTGCAATGTGAAGGCGCTGAATGGTAAGCGAGTCTTCATCCGTATTAGCTGGCATGCGGCTGCCAAGCTGTCTGGGCATCGTGTTTATAAAGCCCTGAAGCTGTGTATTGATATTGCCAACCCGGCTGTTTTTTAGCAAAACCTGGGTGTTTTTTAGGATGGGTGGCTTTAAGAAGGCATCCGGTTGACTGGGCGGCAAATTGATTTTTAAGGCAAGGCCAATGGGTGGCGCTGTTTTGGGAATACTAACCTGTGCCAATTGAATGTCAGCAATCTCAGGCTGGCGGTCAAGCAACAGGGGCAAATACCGAAAAGACACATAAGCCCGCTTCACCGTTGCCAGTAATGCCTGATGATCGGGGTTTTTGGCTTTGCCTTGTCCTGCAGAAACTTCAGGGTTTTCGGCTTTGTCTTGACTTGCAGAAAACAAGGCGTCTTTTATTTCAACACGCAGCCCGTGAAAAATTGTGGGCACAATGGCGATTTTTTTTATCTGAAGCTCAACGCCTGCAATCACTTTTACAGTCTTGGACAAGGACTGGTTTAATTCGGCCTCAAGCAGGGGCATCAACACGGCCCAAATCAAAACAAGCCCAGCCGTTGCACCCCCAACAAGCAACCCGAGAAATTTTGCCACCTGGCTCAAGCGATTGGATCTGGGAAATAGCCTGCGAGCCATTGAATACCACCATTCAATACCAAATTAGACTTTATTTTTCGGGCTTTTTTTCGTTCTCATTGCTGCTGGAAAGCGAGCCGTTAGCGCTGTCTTTGAACTGCTTGACCCCGTCTCCCAGGGTTTTCATGACACTCGGCAATTTGCCCGGTCCAAACAAAATGAGAACCAGCAGCACAATAATTGAAAGCTCAGGAATTCCCAAGCTTAAAAACAGCGGGTAACTGCTCAAGTGCTGAAACCCTGGCAACTGGGATCCTAAAAACTGGGGTTCTAGCAAGTGGAATGTGGTTAACCACAATGAAAAAAATAAAGCCATATGTGGAGGGTTTCCTCTGTTGTGCACAAATCCAGACAAAAAAACTTGTTTTAGAGAGAAGGAACGGGACTGCATAAGTTCTGGATGGTGCAAATAAAATAAAATCAATTAAGCCAGTCTGTGTTATATTTTATCAAGAATAATACCATTTTAAAGCGAACAGACTAGGATCTCTGGTGCATGCATACCTTCCATTCAGGATCAGACTTTGAAAACCCACTGCTGGGAAAGAGTGAAAGCTTAAACAGCGATGAACGCAAAGCCCTTTCTGTACTGCTAAAAGACAAAGGGTTTCGTTTAACGCCCCAGCGAGAAACAATATTGGATATTTTTTACACTCTGCCTGAAGGGGAGCACATCAGCACTGAAGAACTGCATGCCCTGTTGCAGAAAGAAGGGGCTGATATCAGTCTGGCAACAGCTTACCGGACTTTAAAACTGCTTGCCTCCTTGGGTGTTCTTCGAGAACTGGACTTTGCAGAAGACCACAAACATTACGAGCTGGCGCGAAATCCTGAGTCTCCGCATCACCATATTATTTGCTTGGATTGCGGTTCAACCGAAGAATTTGAAAGTGAAGAAATCACCCGCTTCTCTGAAGCACTGGCCAAAGAACGTGGCTTAACCATTATTGATGTCCAGCTCAAGGTTTTTGCGCATTGCCACAATCATGAAAAACCCGCTGAAAAAAACACTGAACATAAAAAGCAATAACCAGTATTTGTTACCACTTTAATAGCTAACTAGATTCCTGTACTGCAGAATGACAAGCAGAGTAGCAGCAGTTTTCTAGGGCTTCAGAAATTGATCAGAAATGGGTGTTTTTTCGGCTTTTTAACATCACACAAGCTTTGCATTATCTCTAATAGCTTGCCGAAAAAGGTTTACTTGGTGGGTTGACTTGTTATGCTAAAGCCATAGTATTGCATTTTACTTATAGGAAAGTTCACACAAAAAATGAGCATTCTTCATCAAATTCTTGAAACAGTGATGACATTTATTCATCAGGTTATTGCTGCAGGAGGCTACTGGGGAGTTGCTATACTGATGGCAATAGAGTCCGCCAATATCCCCCTGCCTAGTGAGTTTATTATGCCGTATGCCGGGTTTCTTGCGCAACAGGGTAAACTGAATTTTCATGGGGCTGCTTTTGCAGGGGCGGCAGGCTGTGTTCTTGGGTCAGTCCCATCGTATTGGCTGGGTCAATGGGGTGGGCGTTCTTTCTTGCTTCGTTACGGCAAGTGGTTGCTGCTTAGTCAGCACGATTTGGCTGCAGCCGAGTCATGGACAAAAAAATACGGTGATATGGCCTTTTTCATCTGCCGAATGCTGCCTGTTGTTCGAACCTTTATTTCATTGCCTGCAGGAATTCTTGGGGCCTCATTTTGGCCTTTTGTCATTTACACGTTTATTGGGTCATTGGTCTGGTGTTATGGCTTGGTATGGGTTGGGGTGTACTTTGGCCAAAATCTGGAAGCATTTCGTGAAATTTGGCACAAGTTCGATTATGCCATTTTACTTTTGTTAACTGTCTTGGGGATATGGTACATCTGGCGTCATGTTAAACATATACGTCACGATCAACAACAATTACAAGATGCCAATAATAAATAAGACATTTTTTAAAATATCTTTTAAAAAAACAAATTACGTCGAGGGTGATATTATTTGTTTTTTATTAAATAAAGTAAATAAAAACGTAAAGAGTTCAAAATTATAAGCAATAAAGTTTTTTTATTGTTTTTATTTTAATATACGAGATACTAGCGATAAACCTTACTTAAATTAAATACCTCAAAATTGCTGCCTTAGAAAAAAATAAATCCCTTTTTAATGCAGAATTGAAGTATTAGATTTTCCATAAAATGGAGTTTCAGAATAATGCTGACTGGTTACGCTCATATTTCCACAGCAAACAGTTCTTTAAATCAGATGTTTGCTGCAACCAATGCAGCAACAAATGCATATTTACAGCCTATTGGCCAATTTAGCCAAAGCCAACCCAATTTTTTGAATGCCAGTGGGATGCCACCTTCACTGTCAGGCAATCAATTTGCGGCACCTCAAATCGGCAATATGGGAGATATTAGCAGCTTAATGACAACCCTATTATCAATGATTATAGAAATACTGCCAAATGCCGCTCAGCGTTCTTAATTCCACAGCACTTGAGATTTATGATTCTGGTATTATTAGAAGCCAAGTCACAAACATGATGTTTGTTATTGGTGGATTGTTAACAAGTTTTAATATAGTGTTCAAACATCATTTTTTCAGGGTTTTATATAAACACAAAGGTTAAACAGACGAGAGAGAGAGAGAAAGAAACGGGTTACTTGCAAAGGGTTAGGTTATTATTATAAAGAATCATCTTCCAAGATAGAATTATTATTATTTTTATCCGATTTAGTGTAATGTATCGCAGTATTTTAAATTGCCTTTTGCTTAATAATAACTGTTCTGAGAATTGTTTTTCAGCAGAAAATTCCGATGAAAGGGCTCAATTCAAGTGTTTTTAGTTGTTATGAAACTTTATTGATAGTGTTCAGAAAAAATACCTGTATTGAGTAGCGTAGTAGTAAAGGTATCGAGTAGTTAAGAGTGTAGATAGAGTTTGACACAGATAGGGTAGAAATAAGGTAATGAAAATTATCTTATTAATGCGTTTTGCACCGTTGATCACGGTGCTTTTTTTTTGATAATTGTTAATTTTGCTCAGACAATTCTGTCTGTATTGAATTTTGCCAAGTCAGCATCAACACATGAATGAGACTTGCCAGAGGGAAAAACAGTAAAATACTTGCTAAGCCTACTAAGCTGTAGCAGAGTATAAATGTTAAAATTAGAACTGATGGATGAATCTGGTAAGTTTGATGAATCATTTGAGGGATTAGCCAGTATGTTTTTAGAATAAAAAAGAAGATCAACACTGCTGTAGCAACAATTAACCCACTGTAGTTGGCATCAATCACAATAAATAAAACCACCGGTAAAATTCCAAACGACATCCCAACAACCGGAATAATGGAACAAAATCCAAAAATCAGGCTAAGCAACAATTGGTACTTGATACCCAGTATTGTTAATACAGCATACATTAAAATGCCAGCAATACTGCCCATCAATACCTGACCGCGAATGGTTTGTCTAAAGTGTTCATGCAGTTTCTGTGTAAAAGTGCAGGCAAGTGAGTAGTATGAACTTGGAAACAGGTCCAGCATATTTTTGCGAAGGGCAGGGCCACCACTCAGCAAATAAAAAACAAGAACAAAGCAGGTTAATAAGTAAATCAGGCTGTTAATGGTACTAACCCCAAGCTGAAGGAGAATATTCGTCAACGTTGTTAAGTACTTCTGATAGTATTGAGACAAACTGGCGATATATTTTTCAATCTGGAAATCAAGATTTATGCCGGTTTGTGTGGGGTAAACCGCAATAGAGTTACTGTCAGCCCGGGTAAACCGAGACGGAACAGAGTGCCTCAATGGAATGCTTAAATGCCCATTCAATAAATTTGTTTCAGTATCCTGCATCTCTTTTTGGGGCACTGAATCTATGTGATGAAACTGATTGGGCAGCTCTTGTGCCAGGCCCTTTAGTTGTTGGGTCAGTTTGGGGACGCCAGCATAAAATAGAACCCCAGCAACAAGAACAATAAGAAGGTATACACAGACAATTGAAAAGGTCTTGCTAAGGCCTGGTGAAAAAAACGGTATTTTTTGAAACCCCTGTGTTAATTTCAAAACCGGATCCTTAAGCAGGTATGTCAGCATGATTGCCCCAGCCAACATACTGATTGCATCAGTAAAAAAAACCATTAAAGAAATACCAGTTAACATCAGCACACAAAGACAAATTAAGCCGATATTAAGCTTTGAGAATCCAGTACATAAGGGATCTTCACTTGCTTTATCTTGACCAGGTTTTGGTTTTGCAAGTTGTTTTTTTGCTTGAAACGGACGCTCGCTTGGGGTCATTTTATTGTGGGGCTCAGTTTAAATCATTTATTCATTTTTACAGTTTTTGTAACAGCTAGATTTTAAGGCCTGCCATACTTGATTTTTTCAACAGAAGTCAAAGCTCATCAATCTTTTTAATGTTTTTAGGCTCTTTTAAAAATTTTATTAATACATTCACGCTGCTTGCTAGCGGCAGTGCAATAAGAATACCCAGAAATCCGGCCACTTTTGCACACAGCAATAAGGCAAGGATAATGACCATCGGGTGTAATCCCATAACATCTCCAACCACTTTGGGTGCAAGAATATTATCTTTAACCGTCTGAAACGCATACGAGAAAAACCAGACCCAAAACAAGGTTACAGGATCTCTGGTGAATATTATAACGGTGAATCCAAAGAAAACACCAATGTAAGTTCCCAGAACAGGGATAAACTCTGCAATAGCAAAAATAACTGCCAATAACAGTGCATAGGGCACATTAAAGCCCAAGTAGACAATGAACATATAAATGCCAGTCAGTATGCCCAACATAACCTGGCCTTTAATAAATGACAGCATCACTTGATGAAAACTTTGTAATACGTACGCCACAGCAGGTTTAGCTTCTTTATTGATAAACGTAAGCACCCAAGGCTTAAAATAATGGCCATCAAGTAAAAAGTAAAATGTCAGCATAAGTCCTGCAACACCGTAAACAAAGCTCTCAATGGTTCCGCCAGCAAAAGAGAGCACATTGGGAACAGCTGAAGCTAGCACTGTTTCAAGTTGACCCAAAGCTTTGTTGAATAGGTTGCTTTTAATGGATGTCGCCGTTTTTAATTATGTTGTGTTAACAGAAAAATTTTCAAGCAGGCTATTAACCGTTTCTTTTCCAATAAACTGGCTGAGCCAGTTAAAAAACTGATTAGAGCTTTGGATAATTTGGGTTCCCAGTTTTTCTCCAAGTTCACCAAGCTGGTATTGTAAAAGCGGGATGGTTTTAAACAAGCTAAAGGATAAAATAATAATACCTAATAAAAACACCCCAATAACAGCAAGAACCCGAGGCTGGAAGGCCTGATAAAAAAAGGTTAAAACCGGTGGTAAAGAAACAAGTCGGTTAATTTGAATCTTGGTGTACCCCCACTGAATTGCTTTTTCGAGCAGATTGACTGGCAGTATGAGAATATAAGTTGCAATCAGAACGGCGCATAACAGAGCAAGCACACCGTATAGGGCTTTACACACAAACAGTAAAGCGCCCAAAGCTAAAACAAAACTAGTGAAAGCAACTAAAGTATTTAACTTAAGAGGTGTTGACTGCATTAAAGGGTTAATTGTTTCCTGGATTGATTAAACGAATTCAATTTATTATGGAAAAAATTAACATAATATCTTGAAAAGCTAGAAAATATTAATCTTATTATAACTTAATGAGAATGCTCATTTCGATTAGCTGCAGGATTTTTTTTTAATTGATGCAGTTTTCTCAGAAAAATTCTTTAAAAAGCTATAAAATAAAAAAACATCTAATTGAGCAGGATCCAATAATTCAATGATTTTAGAAGATCTCCTGGCACATGTATTTGAACTTGGTGCAAGCGACTTGCATTTGTCGGCAGGACTCCCGCCTATTCTGCGAATTGATGGAGTGTTAATTCGAATGGATGCACGTCCATTAAGCCGAGAAGACTGTCAGCGGCTTATTTTTAGTATGCTCACCAACGAGCAACGGCGAATTCTTGAGCAGAACTGGGATTTGGACTGCTCATATGGGGTTTCAGGACTTGGGCGTTTTCGGGTAAATGTTTACAAAGATAAAGGCATTTACGCTGCCGCACTGAGAACCATTAAGGCCGAAGTTCCTTCGTTTGAGCAGCTTGCATTGCCGCCGGTTGTAAAAGAAGTTGCCAACCGACCCAAAGGTTTGGTCTTGGTGACAGGCCCTACAGGCTCAGGCAAATCAACAACGTTGGCAGCAATGATCGACTTTATTAACAACACCAAAGCACACCATATTCTGACAGTCGAAGATCCTGTTGAGTTTTTACACACCTCCAAGCGCAGTATTATTCATCAGCGTGAATTGGGACAAGACACCCGCAGCTTTGACAATGCTTTACGGGCAGCACTGAGAGAAGATCCTGACGTGATACTGGTTGGGGAGATGCGTGATCTTGAAACCATTCGTTTGGCTTTAACAGCTGCCGAAACAGGGCATCTGGTTATGGGCACATTGCATACATCCAGTGCGATGCAAACTGTAGACAGAATTGTTGATGTTTTTCCACCAGAACAACAGCAACAAATTCGTGTGCAGTTGTCAAACAGTCTGGCAGCCGTTTTCTCTCAGACGCTTTTGCCCAAATTAAATCAGGTTAAAGAGAAAGTGGGCCGCGTAATGGCTCTGGAGATTATGGTAATTACTCCAGCCATTGCGAATTTGATTCGTGAAGCAAAAACAGCACAAATCTATTCATCGATACAAACGGGTGCACAATATCAAATGCAAACTATGGAGACCTCTCTTAAAAATTTGTATCAAAAAGGCCTGGTCTCGTTTGAGGACGCCCTTTCTAAAACGGCGCGACCTGAAGACTTTAAACGCTTGGTTAACGGGATAGACAAGCGTTAGTAGAAAACAGCCAGAAAACGTAAAAATATTTTTTCTTGGATTGTTTATTCCATCTACCGTTCTGGATTTAAACGTATAATAAACTAGTATCAAATCAACAGTAATACCCGATACTTTACCGGATTGAGTCGAGGAAAGCAGCTTTCAGGGTGTGGGAATCGTAAGTATGACATCGTCTGTTCAAAACACAAGTGGTTTGTTAATTGAAAAAATAAATCAATTGGCATGTTTTAAATCGATTTTGCACTCACAAGCTGCCATGCTTGAGGGTGAGTTCTCAGGCCTTGAAGAGACCGTTGATAGGATAGGCTTGGCTTACTTGCGCCAAATGCTTGCAGCGTTACCTGTTTCTCAACGTGATTGCATTCATTTTGGATTTTCAAATTCAAACCTAATAGCTGTTTTGAACCACGAGTTTGATTGCATTCTGCCGTGTAATACGCAACAGCAAGTTTTGTTGTTTAAAAAAATCACACTTGATGCAAAAAGTGTTTGGTTAGCTGGTTCAGCCTATGCAGGGTTTACTCTGGGATTTAACAACAATACGATGGAAGAAAGCACTTCTTATCAGTTGATTTACACTGAAATAAAACATTTTTCAGAGTGGCTTTTTGATGCCAGTAGACAGCTTTACAAGGAATCATTGGATGAGACAAAACAACAAAAAATCTGTGCTGAGTATGCCGCTGGCATTCTAATTTACTTAAACAAAAAATGTAAAAGTTTAATTGAAGCTCATACTTTTTTAAACACGATGACCCAGTCTGAGGAAATGATTCGGGCTCATTGTCACGATTTAACTGCAGATGCATTGTTTAAATACGATGCCTGCCGTCTCCTTTTTGGAGAGCAGGCACCCTACACGCAAGCTTGGTTTAGAAAAACTTTGTTTCGAAACATGATTGCAAAAAGAGTAAATGCCTATTTGGCTGCTGCATCATAATTTCTGTAATAAGGCTGATTTTAACAAGCCTTTAGATTTTCTTAGAGCTCAACTTTTTTGTATAACCGAACAAAATATTCAAGTGCCATCCGATCAGAGTCAAAGTAACTTTGAGATGAACGAATGGCTTGAGCCATTAACCGGGTCCATTCTTCTTTGTTGCTATAGTAAGTTGGAATGATCTGGCTTTCAAGAATATCCATCATACTGTTGTAGTCAGCTTCATCACGAACCGTTCCGTTGGCATAACTTTTTTCGGCACCTGGCGTATGGTTAATCAGGTAGCCATTGATCCCGTCAAAGGTTCCTTCTACTGCCCATCCATCATAAATTGAAAAATGAAGGGAAGCATTCATGCTGGCAGACATGCCTGATGTTCCTGAAGCTTCTAAAGGACGAATCGGCGTATTTAACCAAACGTCTGAGCCACGCTTTAGAAGGCCACTAAGCTCAAGCTCATACCCGGGGCCTGTTAAAATAGCCAACTCAGGAATATTGCGGGCGTGCTCAATAACTTCGTTGAAAAGGTCGCGTCCTTTAACATCACTGGGGTGGAACTTCCCTGCATAAATCAATTGAATTTTTTTACTGGAAAACAATTTTTTGATGCGCTGCATGTCTTTAAAAATGAGCGTGGGACGTTTGTACTCTGTAAATCGTCTTGCCCAAACAATGGTAAGAATATCAGGATCCATTTGCTTGCCTGTTGTTTGTTCAATGTAATCAAACAACTCTTTTTTCATTTCGCGTTTAACACTAACCAGTTGTTCTGGATCGGTCAGGTTGTGCAAGCGGCTGTCTTGCCAGTAGTGTAAGTTGGTTGCGTTGGTAATTGCAATGATAGGGCAGCGCTTGGGGACTTCTTTCCACATATCATTGGCCACAAGCCCATGAAGCTGTGAAACTCCGTTGGCCAAACGGCTCATTTTTAAAGCTGCCACTGTTAAAGAGAAATTTTCACCCGCAATATTGATGGCTTCTTCAATGGTTGTAAACGTTCCTAAGAACCCGGCATCATGGAGCAATCTTACATCGTGCCGCTCGTTCCCTGCAGGCACAGGGGTGTGCGTTGTGAAAACACTTTTGTCTTTCACCTTGCGTAAATCACCGTCAAAATCATCACGCATCGAGAATAATGCAGGCAAAGCGTGGCCTTCATTTAAATGGATGACATCATAAGCCTCACCTGCGGCTTTTAAGATTTTATAGCCACCAGAACCCAAAATAACTTCTTGGGCAACTCTGACCCGGTTGTCACCATCGTAAAGCTTGTTTGTCCACTCTCTAATTTCCGGCGGATTTTCATCAATATCTGTGGTCAAAAAGTAAATCGGTGCCGTATCAAATGTTTTTGAGTCCAGATATAGTGCCTTTACTTTAACAGGTTTTCCGAAAATAGTAATTTCAACAACAAGGCCTTTATCTACTAAAAATGGGTATTCACGTTTCTTGTAAATAATTTCTACATTACCATCTGCACCAATTTGCTGATCACCGTAACCAAATCCCCAAAGAACACTAACACCGACCATCGGTAAATTTAAACGGCCAGCAGAAAGCATATGACTTCCCGATAGAAAGCCAAGCCCTCCCGAATACGTTCTGAGACTCTGATCAATAGCAATTTCCATTGAAAAATAAGCAACTTTTGGCAGGGACATAAAAAACTCCTGGGTTAATCGTTAATAGTCTAAAACGTTTTAAGTTCTTCTGGATTTAGTAGGTTATGCTATGGTTGCAGACTTTTGAAACTTTACAAAACAAAAAGTACATCGATGCAAAGTAAAAAGGAGAGTTTTTTCAAAATCGTTTGGCCTTCGCAATTTAGTATAAAAAAATAAGTCTTTAAAACTGTTCTCAATCAAAGAATAATAATGGCTAGCATTGAAAATAACTAAAACAAGTTTTACTGAAATATACCAGAACAGCAAGTTAAACTTATTCACCTAATTTGAGTTCATTTAGTAAAAACTAAATGCAAGTAATTGTAAAGTATACACCATTTAAATTTTTATGTCTTTCAACATTAATAGACAAATCATTTTAGAGTTCTCAATTAATGAGACTGTTTAATTTTTCCACTTTACTCATTAGTATGTTAAATGCTATTTAG
>JBCDLA010000003.1:0-55959 GCA_038745945.1 Cyanobacteria bacterium P01_H01_bin.74
ACGGGTCAATCATAACGAAACCTACAGCCTGGGCAGAGGTCAGCATATTAACGGGATTGAAAGTTTTTGGAGCTTTGTAAAAAGGAGGCTAAGGCGTTTTAACGGTATAGCCAAACACACCTTTGAACTGCATTTGAAGGAATGTGAGTGGCGTTGGAAGAAGGATACAGGTACAATGGAACAAGAACTGTTCGAGCTGTTCAAAACTCTGCGAGTTTTAAACAGGTCGAACAGTTACGACGACTATTGATTGTTTTTATTTAACTGATCTAGAGCCATGCAAATAAATCGCCTTTTGGTAAAACTCCAAAAGATTTCAATGTCATTATTATGCTAATCTATAAATTTAAAGATAATGAATTCTTAGATTAATAAAGGAAATAAGTGCTGGAAAAAACCACTTTTATTAGAATATAAGGTTCTGAGAATAGATTTTATAAGAAAGCTACATTCTATCCAACCAAGCTCTTTTCCTTTGAGTTAGGATACTTTCCAAGTTTAATCAGCTTTTTAAACAAAAATTAAGTAATGCTTAACTTGATCCAACAAAGCAATATGCAAAACCTTGTTGAGTCACATTTTGACCTGTGATATTTTTATTTTATAATATTTTGCCTTTTTTATTCAAAATACTGATTTCTCAATAAGCTTAATCTCAACACGGTACTCAACTGATTCAGAAAGAGAGCGTAAATCAATGACTGCAGACAACAGCACTCCCTGCGATAGTGTAAAACCCAAGGCAGATTCAGAACTCCAAGACACACTTTCAACAAAATTACCCAGACGTGATTTTTTAAAGCAGGCGGCAACCATTGGTGCTTCAACCTTGGCATTGTCTCAGCTGGGTCTGCCAGCCATGGCAAGGGAAAAAAAACCAGCCCTGTCTGCAGTGCCTGACAATCATCCGTTGCACCCTTACGATCCAGCAGCAGTGATTACTGCTAAAACATTTCCAAACTTGGCTTCAGTTACTGGCATCAGTCAAAACCAACTTGAAAAGCATTTAGGACTGTATCATGGCTATGTCAGAAAAATTAATGCCATTCATAAAAAGCTTCAAGCGATGAATCTGGATAACGCAGATGAGGCCTCAAGATTCAGGCCACTACACGTTGAGCAAACGTACATGCTGAACGGGGCTGTTTTGCATGAATACTATTTTGAAAATATTGGCGGAGAAACCTATCCACCTGAGAAGGCCGAATTGCTGTATCCCATAATTCAGAAAGAATTTGGCAGCTGGGACAACTACATCGCGCATCTTATCAAACTGGGTAAATCTGCCAGAGGCTGGGCAATTTCAGCATACAACATGCGTGACCACCGCATCCACAACTATTGCCTTGATATGCACAACGATGGGGTCCCGATGGGCGTTATTCCTGTTTTGGTCATGGATGTCTATGAGCATGCATACATGATAGACTATGAAACCAACCGGATGGCATACATTAAGGCTTTTATGGCCAATGTGAACTGGCGTGTTGTTGAAGATCGTCTAAAAACAATGATCTTGCACGGCTAATAGAAGTTTTTTAAACCAAACGACACCTAATAATGGATTCAAACAGAGACATCGCCCTGCCGGCTGCGGATAAAACCTCTCAACCTGTTGTGATGTCTGGCATGCGACCTACGGGTAAATTACACCTGGGGCATTATATGGGCGTTTTAAAAAATTGGCTTTGGCTTCAGAATGAAAAAAAAGTACCCTGTTTTTTTTCCATTGCCAACTGGCATGCGTTAACCACCAAAAACACGCCCGAAGAAACTGCTCAACTGAAAACGCATATTACCAATATGGCTTTAGATTGGCTTGCGGCCGGTCTGGATCCAGAAAAAGTAACCCTGTTTGTTCAATCGGATGTGCCTGAAATTGCAGAATTGCATTTACTGCTGAGCATGATTACCCCGGCTAAATGGGTCCAGACCGATCCCACCTTGAAAGACATGGTTGCTATGCTTTCAGACGATCTGTCTTACGGGCTGCTGGGCTATCCCGTTTTGCAGACTGTCGATATTCTTTCTGTTAAAGCAACCCATGTACCTGTTGGAAAAGATCAGCTGGCCCACCTTGAAATTTCCCGGGATATTGCAAAGCGTTTTAATCATCAGTTTAAAACAAAACTCTTTGCAGAGCCTCGGCCCTTACTCACAGAGACCCCTTTATTAATGGGCCTGGATGGCCGAAAAATGGGGAAATCGTTTAACAACGCCATTTTTTTAAGTGATACGGCTGAAGAAACCTTTAAAAAAATTAAAACCGCAACAACGGACCCCAAACGTGTCAAACGAAACGATCCAGGGGAACCCAACGACTGTCAGGTTGTTTATCCTTATTACCAGGTTTTTACAAGCAAAGAAACAATCGGACTAACAGAAAAAGAATGCCGTGAGGCAAAACGCGGATGCATGGATTGTAAAAAGCAACTGAGCGACGCCATTAACACGATGCTTGCTCCTCTTCGGCAACGGCGCCAGGAATTTGAGCAAAACAAAGCTGATGTGCAGGCAATTCTAGCAGCTGGGGGAAAAAAAGCCAGAAAAAAAGTACAAGAGACCCTGGATGCTGTGAAGCCATTAATGGGCGTTTGATCTTTTTTTGCGAGTCCTTTTGCAGCAACGTAAAACACTGTTTGGCACTTAAATTAATGATTGCCTTTCAAAAGATTAAAAAACAAAAAGCCAAGTCGACGTTGACGGAGAACAGACTCTTTTGTACTCTTAGTTTAAATTAAGCGTCATATTAAACTTAAATTATTCATTGTAGTTGAAGATACTTCTGCTGGAATATACTCAGCTTTGTCTGGAAATAATGCAAGAGCTGACCTATCTGAGCGCCAGAAGCGCTGCCTGGAAAACTTGGAAGATCAGCGGCCTGGCCCTGTAGGCAATTTTTTTACGCCTAAGTGGAACGTAAAAAAACAATACTCTAAACCCAACTTTGACCCCAAGCCCTAATTTGAAGCAAATTATACAGGTTAAAATCATGAGTTCTAGTACAACATTGCCGTCATTAGACAGCTTTTCATCAAAAACATTAAAATCAAAATCAAGACGATAATTAGGCCCTAGAGGCCTTAGCAAACTAACTACGCTTGAAAGGGCGCTTGAAGGAAAGTTGAAAGAGATGCCATACAATCAACAGATTGATGACCATCTCAGTGCAGTTAAAGAACGAAAGAAAAAAATTCTTAATAAGGGGAACACTGCAATTTGGAATTTTTTCGTCTTTCCAACTTTTGTGATGGCTGTTGCAGCACATCTTACTTCTTTTATAATTGCCCCAATAGCAGCAACGTTAGGGATGGCTCTTTGCCGGTTTACACCAATAAAAGAGCGATTAATTGCCAAGATTGAAGATCGCTTACCGGAAAATACCCTTGATATTTCATCATTGAGCATTATGAAGGCTTTTTATGATAATGCTTTCCAGATAAAATCACATAAAGCACAGCCAGACACGTTTAGGTTATGTGAATACTAATGTACTGTATAATGACCGCAAAGTGAATCAACGCTATAAACAGTTTGCCTCATTTTTCAAATCGGAAAAAAAATACGTGGAAACCCTTTTAGACAACAAAGCAAGCCTTCCAGTTCTTTTTACGTAAAATCTGCTGGCTTTTTCTTTAAACACTCTGCGAATCTGTTCTTTCTGGCCACTTTAAACCGGTGTAACTTGCTCTAGTTACAGCATGGCATATTTTAGATACTGAAGACTCCTTTTTAAACAGAATGACATATTGTATCTAAATAAGATTAATAGCCCCAAAGATTATAGCCTGACTAATCCAAAGACCACTTTCATTCCGAAACTTCAGGGTTCTCTGTTTCCTCTGATGACCCATCTGATTCACCGGATGGCCCGGCTATACTTTCACTGGCACGTTTTGTTTTAACGGGCTTGGTTTTCCTCCGACGCCTTTTATTGCCTTGGGGGTTGTTCCAGATGTTGCCAATAAAGTAGCCGATAACCCCTGCAACAAGTGCACCCAAGAGGCTGAACCCCATACTAATCAGCAGCTCAAAACCAGAGAATGAGGCACTGCCCATTAAATCCCAGTTAGAAAGGCCAGACTGTCTGTAAAAACCGGGCAGGGCCGTGATAATAAATACCACACTGCCACAGATGCCTGCTGTTCTGATGCCTGGATTCATCGCATTTGAGGCCCTGTTTTAAGGGCAAGCACTTGGGTCGGGGTCATTAAGTTTCTGGTTCTTATTGCATATGTTGATGTTATAACAGTTCTGGTTTTTATAGCTTTTTTTTCTTCAGCGCGTTTGTTTTTGTTGCCTATACTGGTTGCGGCAAGTCAAATCGAATAGAGCCCGCAGCCGTTGCTTTGGTGGATGGCCCAATTTCATTATAAGAGAGGACCGCAATCTGGGGCAGCATGCGGGCAATCAGCCGCCGAAAGGGCAGACGGATTTTTGCATTGCACAGAATCACCGGCTGTGCCCCCTGTTGGTTCATAACCCGCTCAATTTCCTGATTTAAAGCATTAAAGAGCTGTTGTGTAAATACAGGCCCCAGAGCAAGCATTTGACCATCTTGCGTGAGGCCTTGCACAATCTTTTCTTCAAGAACCGGATCAAGGGCCAACACTACAAGTTCACCGGTTTCTGAATTCTGGTGCTGTTTGCAAATACTGCGCGATAAAGCCATACGAACCTGCTCAGTCAAGTAATCCACATCTTTATTGACTTTGCTGTGGTAACTCAGTGCTTCCAAAATAGACACCATATCGCGAACACACACGGATTCTCGTAACAGGTTTTGCAGAATAATATGAATATCAGCTTCAGTTAACGGATCCGGTACTAAATCGGTAACCAACGACTCATTTGATTTTTTAACCGTATTTAACAAGTTCTGCACATCACCACGGCTAATAATATCTGCTGCATTCTTTTTAATAAATTCGGTTAAATGCGTTGACACCACAGCAGAAGGAGTAACAACCGTATAGCCAGAAACCTCGGCTTGCTCTTTTTCATCTGGCTGAATCCATAGCGCTGGCAAGCCAAATGCGGGCTCTTTTCCTTCAATGCCCTCAATCGGCTCTGTCATTTCAGGGTCAGTACTCATTGCCATCAAGAGATCCCCCATGACTTCTCCTTGCTCTAGGGTTACGCCACGCAATTTAATATGATAGTGATTGGGGGAAAGTTGCAAGTTGTCTCTTACCCTGACCGATGGAATGACCAAGCCCAGCTCAAGGGCCACCTGTTTTCGGATTTGGGCAATTCGCTCCAGCAAATCGCCCCCGGCGTCGGCTTCAATCAGCGGGACCAGGCGGTAGCCAATTTCCAATTCAAGTACTTCAACTGGCAGCATGTCCAGTACATTTTCGGTACTGGTTTTCTTTTTTTGCTGTTGGGCAACCTTGGCCTGATTTTGCTCCACAACGGCCTGTTCCCGTTTTTCCTCCTGCGATTTCATTAAGTAGTAGCCACCGGCCATGGCCAGACCGCCAATCATCAGAAACGGCAGATTGGGTAAACCAGGGACCATGCCCATCATCAGCATTAACACCCCGAGAGTCATCAGGACCTTGGGGTTCTGAAACATTTGCCCGCCAATCTCATCCCCCAGCGACTGCTCCGTATCATTGACCCGCGTCACCAGAATACCTGTTGATGCCGATATAATCAGCGCGGGGATCTGAGAAACCAGACCGTCCCCCACCGAAAGAACCGTGAACGTTGATGCAGCCTGCTCAATGGGCATTCCCATCTGCAAAACCCCGATAATCAAGCCCCCAACAATATTAATAACCGTAATAATAATGCCTGCAATGGCATCGCCCTTTACAAATTTGCTGGCACCATCCATAGTTCCGTAAAAATCAGCTTCCCGCTGGATGGTCTGACGCCTCTCCTTGGCCTGTTTTTCATCAATATTGCCTGCATTCAGGTCAGCATCAATGCTCAGCTGCTTGCCGGGCATTGCATCCAATGTAAAGCGGGCAGCCACCTCTGAAACCCGGCCTGCACCGTTGGTAATGACAATAAAGTTGATAATAATTAAAATGATGAATAGCATTAAACCAACAACGTAGTTGCCGCCAATCACAAAATTACCAAACGCGGTGACCACCTGCCCGGCATCGCCGCTTAGCAGAATCAGCCGGGTAGTGCTGACGTTTAGGCCAAGGCGAAACAAGGTTGAAAAAAGTAGAATTGTCGGGAATGTCGAGTATTCCAGGGTTTCCCGGGTGTAAAGCGTGACCAGCAAAATGGTAATGGAAAGCGCAATATTCAGGGTCAGCAGAATGTCAAGCAACAGCGGCGGCAGCGGAATCATCATCATAATGACAATGAGAACAATACCCACCGACAAAAAGACATCGTTGTGCTGAAAGAACTGTTTGACGTTAAAGCCGCCAATGGTCAGTTTTGGATTGGGCTTGTTCGGGGTTGCCATAGGGTTATGTCATTATTCTAAAATTTCAGGTTCTAAAATATTAGTTTCTAAAACGCTTGGCTCTGAAAATGCCTGAATGCAAAGAAAAAAGCAAAGAAAAACGAAAATTTCTGAAAAAACAAAAAAACATGCTTAAAAAAACGTGCTTAAGGAAATACTTGAACGGTAATTGCCTGTTGGGGGTTACTCCTCTAGTTTAACCAGTATTGACCCTGTGGTCTTGCGTTGGTCGGTGGAATTTATTGCACGGCTCTGTTCTGTGTTATGGGGGATTGTTTTGATCTGTTGCGTTTTTTTGTCTGGATTTTTGTCTGGATTTTTGTCTGGATTTTTGTCTGGACTCTTCAGCCCGCTTTCGCGCGGCAAGCCGCCGGCCCTTGTTTGTAGAAAATACGTAGGCCAGCACTTCAGCTACCGCCACAAACAATTCTGGGGGCACCATGGCATCCACTTCTACTACCGGGTATAACGATCGGGCCAGTGCTTTATTTTCCACCATCGGGACCTTGTTTTCTTTGGCAACCGATTTAATTTTTTGGGCAAACAGATCTTTTCCCTTGGCGACAACCACAGGGGCTGGGGCCAAATCGGGATCGTACTTTAAGGCAATAGCATAGTGGGTTGGGTTGGTAATCACAACATCCGCCATTGTAACAGCCGTTAACTGCCTGGTCTTTGCCATCTTTGCCCCAATTTGCCGCATCCGGTTTTTCAACATGGGGTCGCCTTCAGCATTGCGTCGCTCGTCTTTAATTTCCTGCTTGCTCATGCGCATTTGTTTTTCAAACTCAAAGGCCTGGTAGCGCCAGTCAATGACACCACTGACCAAAAAAAAGAGGCACGACCACTTTGCAATATCTGCCAAGGCAAAAAAAACGGTTTCCCAACCCACCGGCACATCAACTGATCCCAGTCCCAGCAGGGTTTGCAGATTATTCTGGAGAATAACCGTGGCGCAGATGCCAATAATGCTCATTTTGATAATCCCTTTGAGGACCTCAACGGCAGAACGTCGGGAAAAAAGTCGCTTGGCCCCGCTCAGGGGGTTAATTTTCTCCAATTTGGGCATAATCGCCTCTAGGGAGAGCATGGGCTTAATCTGCAAAAGATTTGACAGAATAGCGACCACTGAAATGGTCAGAAAAATAGGCAGTAGCAAAAAAACGGTGGATTGAATAGTACCCGTCATCAGTCCGTTGTAGTCAACCATCGAAAATGCTGCGGGGGTATGAAATTTTGGCAACAGTTTATTAAAGGTGTAGTGTAATTGTGTAAATACTGTTTCAGTGGCCAGCTGGCCAGAAAAACCCACTGCTGCTGTTGCAGCAATAAGGACCAGTGCACTGTTGAGATCCTGGCTTTTACTGACCTGACCCTTTTTTCTTGCATCAGACAGGCGCTTTTCGGTTGGCTTTTCTGTTTTTTCACCTGGCACTGGGCAGAACCTTTACCTGAACTTGAACCCGCTTACATTTAAAAACACTGGACGCTGAATAAACTGGACATTCAATGCACAGTCTCTCAAATTCAGTATGGGGGCTTGCCTGCCGTTTTTCATCAGCCAGGTGATTTAATCATTGCCGAATTACCGCTGTTTCCTCGCCGTTTTTTATTTTTACCAGACTCAAATCAAGCTGTTTGAATAATTCCTCTGGCAATTGCGGGGCAACACAGAGCACTGCGGCATGCGCTAAAACAGCTTGTGGTAATTTGGGCAGCAGCTTAACGGCGTCTTTTTCAGTGGTGATTAGCTTTAATTCACAGCTATTTCCTGGTTCAGTTGGGGAATCAGTTAATTGCTCAGTTGGGTTGTTATTCAACTGATGAAATGCTTGAACAATACGGTTAACTGAGTCAGCTGGGTAAGTGGCATGATCGGGAAAAATGCAGTGTTTCACTATTTTTCCACCGAGCTTTAGCACAGCAGATTCAAAGGATTGGGGATCTGCAATGCCTGAAACCAGCAGGCAAGCTCCTTTAAGCAAAACATGTTCTTTTTGGGCTGATGTGGCTATATCATTCGATGCGCTGCTCTGGCCTGTATAAACTGCCATCCAGTCTTTGGCAGTCAAAACCTGTGAGGCTTGAAAAGGCGCTGTAAAACTGACCAACGCAGGGTGACCACTTTGTTTTTTGATTTCAAGCACTTTTTTTTGGTTTTCTGGAGAGATTGCTTTGGTTTGAATTAAACAGTTGGCCCTTTTTAGAGCCCCAATGGGTTCTCTTAGTGGGCCTACTGGAAGTAAGTAACCATTTCCAAGCAGCCGGTTGCCGTCAAGCAGCACAATGGAAAAATCGGGCTGAATGCGGCGGTACTGAAACCCGTCATCCAAAATGACCACATCGGGTGACAGTTCTTTTACCCAGGTATTAAGCAGGCTTTTTCGGTCTTTGCCAACCCGGACAAATGCTCCCGGCACTTTCTGTTGAATTAAAAAAGCTTCATCGCCTTCCTGAGCGGTGTTAACTTGTCCATCGGTTGATGTTTGGGTTGCAGCATGCCCGCGCGATAAAATGAGAACGGTTTTATTGTTTTTTAAAAAATAACTGGCCAAATCAATGACGATGGGTGTTTTTCCGGTTCCACCCGTTGTAATATTGCCAACACTGATAATAAACGGCTTCTTTTCAAAATCATCAGACCGAAGCGGTTTGTTAAAAGTGCATTGCTGCAGTCGGTGGAGTTGAAGGCCTACCCAGTAAAACACGCAAAGCGGGCTTATCAGACGGGCAAGCAGCACTCCCCCTGTTTTACGGCTATAATGAAATTGTACAGCACAATGACTTATGGAAGACAAAAGGACTTTAACTATCACGGGCATGCCTGATTCTGTGGCGTTATTCTGTGTTGGGATTGTTTCTGTGATACGCTATTATAGCGTAAGTTCAATTGGCGTCCGTGGCTTTTTTACGCAATTAACCCGTTTTATATCCGTTGAGTGTTTTACACTGCCAAGATTGACGGCTGGTATTTTTTATTTCTTCCTTAATTTAATAGAAGCCCCCGTATATTATGACCACTTCCCGTGCACACAACAGATCCAGTAACGCCTTGCGTGACATTGAAATTACCCGAAACTACACCTGCTACGCCCCTGGCTCTGTTCTGGTCTGTTTTGGCAATACCAAAGTGATTGTGTCTGCAACCGTTGAAGAGCGTGTCCCAAGACACATTCATATTTTAAAAGAAGAAAACCGCGGGTGGTTAACTGCCGAATATGCGATGCTACCAGGCGCTTCCGGAAACCGCGTTCAGCGGGACCGATTAAAAATTTCGGGCAGAACCGCTGAAATTCAACGCTTAATTGGCCGGACCCTCAGGGCTTGTGTGGATCTGAAAAACATTGGTGCGCGCACCATTACCATTGATGCTGATGTTATTCAAGCCGATGGTGGAACCCGCGTAGCAGCCATTACAGGCGGCTATGTGGCTTTAATGGATTGTCTGGCCCATCTGAAAGAGAAAGAACTCTTGGAGACCATGCCTGAGGTTATTCCGGTTGCAGCCGTCAGTGTCGGGGTAATTGGGGGCGTTCCGATGCTGGATTTGGATTACTCAGAAGACTCCAACGCCGATGTGGATGCTAATATTGTGATGACCCACGACGAACGATTTATTGAAGTGCAGATTAGCAGTGAAGAGTCCATGTTTAAACGCTCTGAAATGGATGAACTCTTGAACCTTGCCACACAAGGCATTCAGAAGATTGCAGCAGTTCAAAACCAGGCACTGCAGCAAGTGCTTTCCCCTGTCTAATTTTTTTAACTGTGCCTATGAAAAAATCACCTGCCAAAAAACAAGCCCTGCAACGGCCCAAAGGGACCCAGGACCTATACACCCCGGAGATTTCCCGGTGGCACCATCTGGAAAAAACCTGTCAGCGCATTTTTACCCAGTACGGTTATTCTGAAATCCGCCCGCCCGTCTTTGAGTCCACGGCTTTGTTTATGCGGGGCGTCGGTGAAACAACAGACATTGTCAACAAAGAAATGTATACACTGGCTTCAAAAACAGCCGAGGAAAGCGACAGCAATATCAACACATTAACGCTTCGTCCGGAAGGAACAGCTGGTGTGGTCAGGGCCTACATCGAAAATGGTATGTCACGATGGCAAAAGCCGGTGAAATTGTATTACATGGGCCCAATGTTCCGCTACGAGCGTCCGCAAGCCGGTAGGCAACGTCAGTTTCATCAGATTGGCATTGAATCGTTTGGGATTGATAGCCCAGCAGCCGATGCGGAAGTGATTTTTATGGCCATGCAACTGTTCAAGCACCTGGGCTTGCGTGACCTAACCCTGCAAATTAATAACATAGGCACCCCTGCTTGTCGTGAGCAGTTTAAAGTCACTTTAAAAGCCAAGCTGGCCAATCAGCTGCCCCAATTGTGCAATGACTGTAAAACCCGGTACGAAACCAACCCGTTGCGGCTGCTTGACTGCAAGATGCCAAGTTGTCAGGCACTATTGCAAACCCCAGAAATTCAGAATTTTTTAGCCCAAGATTTTACCGCAGAAGTCGAACAAAAGGCCTTTAACCAGCTGCTGTCTTTGCTGGATGAGTTGGAGATTGCCTACTACCGAAATCCAACCCTGGTTAGAGGCTTAGATTATTATACGCGAACCGTTTTTGAAATCACATCCAGTTCTGATGCCTTGGGGGCACAAAATACCATTTGCGGCGGAGGGCGTTACAACCCACTGGTTGAGACATTGGGTGGACCAGAAACCCCTGGAATTGGCTGGGCATTGGGCGTCGAACGCCTGCTTCGGCTGCTGCCAGAGATACCCCTCCCGCCTCTCGATTTTTACATTGCAACCGATTGCCATGCCCGTGCATTCCAGTTGGCTGAGCGCTTGTATCACCAAGGATTTTCGGCTGAAGTTGATCTCACTGAGAAACCCGCAGGCAAGCAGCTTGAAAAAGCGAGTAAACGAGGGGCCAAACAGGCCATTCTCTATTTTCAGGATGCCGTTCAAGCCAGAAAAATTGTTTGTAAAACCCTTTCAACTGGCGAGCAGTTTTCTGGCTCACTTGATGGCTTTTTGGAAGCACTGCAGGGTACAAGTGTTAAAAGCCTATAGAAGCTTTGAAAAATCAAGTCTCAAAGTATTGGTTGACCAAAGCATTAATACAATGGGTAACATATCGAGATTTTTGCAACAATTGACGGTTTTCCAGGGTTTCAACCGATTGAAGCATTAATTTCGCGTTCCAGCCGGAACTGGATTTCAATTCAGTAGATTTCAGTGTGTTTTTTTTGTTTTCAGCCCCTTCCCACTCAGCAGTCTCCAACGCTTCGGATTCGGATGATGCATCATCACCAATTTCTTTAGCAGAATATGTACTGGCTTGATAGGTTACTGGCTTCTCGTTGAATAACCCAGCTGACAAGCTGTCATTATTTATATTGTTATTTGTTTCATCAGAGAAGACTTGAGATACGGAGTGTTCCTCACACTTTGGGCCGGAATAACCGGCGGTTACACCTGTTGGATCAACTGGGTTGGGCTGTGCCGTTGCTTCGCTGGGTCCTTTTTTTGCGAATTCTTGTCCAACAGCAAACTCAGACACTGTATCACTTTCTTCTACTCTATTACTTTCTTCAGTGGCTTGTGTTTCATAGGCTTCAGGCAATGCTTCTGTGCTGTTATCAAAGGGGAGAGGAGGAGGCGGTGCGACCACAGGTTCAAAACCATTGAAGTGATCAATTTCTGAGTCGTTAAAGTTGGTAAAGGCATCATCTGGGTTAGTCTGGTCTTCAAAATCAACCATTGGCAGTGGAAATACTGCCATTTTATTTGTTTCTGAGACGAACTCCTGAAAAAGATCGTCTGATGTATGGGGGGGGGGGAAGGCATCCAATGGGGGTACGGGTTGCATTTCATCAAAAGCCGGCTCAAATGTCAGATTTGATTCTAGTAAATGAGAACCATTGCTCTCCGCAGACTCTTGCGTTAGGTTTTTATTTGGATCAGTTTGCTCAGAATAGTGACTGGTATTTTGATTTTTGCCTTCTGACTTGGTTTCTGGCTTTTCATTTGGCGCTTCGTTTTTTTCGGATTGAACTGCATCAAAGAAATAATCGACATCGGGTGTCCAACTTTGCAGAGTGGCCTCATCTCCCGCATTGTTTACGGGATTTTCTGCTTTAGTTGTGTGTTCTTCTAAGTAATCGCTGTAATCTTCAAGGGACTCAAGGGCAAAATCATCATTCGACGCCAGATCATCTAAAATTTCATAAAAAAAAGAATTGGACGCAGTCAAATCTGGCTGATTAGACGTGCTCTGTGAATGCGCATCAAGTTGCTTGCTTGCGGCCTCAAGCAATGATGCATTCGTATTGAAATCTGAGCACAAGTCATTGAAGCTGTTGTCTGAAAGGACTGCTTGTGCTTCATTTAAGGCTGTTTCCGGGGCAACAAGGTCTATAGACTCAAAACCAACAGTCACATTTGCAATATCAAGTGTTTCTGAAAGCTTTGTCAGTTCAAGTTCGGAAACACCAATGGGATGAGCATACAGGTTAGAAAAGTCATTATCCATTGCTTCATCTCCAAAACGGATTGATTTCTCTGGAGGGTTTAAATCAATACTGAGCTGGTTTGAAGAGAACTTTTGAGGACAATCATTCTCTGGCTTATCATCAAATGGTGCCAAGGCTTGCAGTTCAGGATCATTAAAATCTGTTTTTTCTGAAAATTGAATGCTGTGTTCTGGTAAAATATCGCTTTCATTGTTTTCAGACACAAGCTTACCGGAAGATTCTTCCAGTAAGTCACTTCCTTCTGGCTTTTCGTTTGATGCACTCAGCAAAGATAAATCATTGTTGTCGACCAGGGTTTTTAAATCGACTGATGCATTTTCGGACTGATCAGAATGCGTGGATTCCAGATCTTCATTTTCGCTATTGTTGGTCTCTTTGATTTGAGTTTTCGTGCGTGTTGAAATGTTTAAGTGGTCATTGTCCGTGGACTTTTTTCTATCGGCAGGCTTTGCCAAAACGACACCTTCGGGTAACGCAATGGTTTTTGTTTCTTTATGATCTGAACTTGATTCGGAGAGAAAAGGCCAAAAACTCATAGTAAATCAAACCCTTTAACGTGCTGTACCTGTTCTGTATTTGTAAATGACTTTGAACTACTGCACCATAATCGGATTCGACCAATTTAAAATCATCTTTAAACGGCTTTTTTTAATCTCAATAGAGCAGCCGATATACCCTCTGGAACCCAATTCAGAAATGGGCAAGAGAGGACTCGAACCTCCACAGATTGCTCCACTGGTTCCTAAGACCAGCGCGTCTACCATTCCGCCACTTGCCCGCAGCTTTAAAGAAATTTCAATTATGTTATCGGCAACAGTTTTAAAGGGCAAGCAAAAAAAATTTCAAACTGAAAAAAGACCGAATCTGCTACGACAGAACCTGCTACAATTGCGTGGCAATTAAAAAGACAACCACACAGGCCAAAATACCAAAACTTGACTTCAAATCGCCCGGTTCTCGCTTACCGGTCATCTTGTAAAACAACAGAATCCACAAAGGCTCAGACAGGCCGATCATGGTAATATAAGAGGGGTTTTCAACTTGCTGAATGGCAATCCATTTGCACGGAACAGCCATTAACCAGCACAATGCCATCAGGCCGGCAGCTTGCCAGCAACGCCAGTTAACCGATGGGTTCAACAAACTTTGGGTACTTAAAAAAGCAGAATTTACGCCGTTTTTTTGATCAGCCAGATACCGTGTTACGGCAATGCCACTGTACAAAAGCAAGCCAGTGACGCTTTGAACTGTCATATAAGGTACAATCGCCTCATCCACAGGAACCCGCTGAATGGCCAGTTTCCCCAAAACAATGGCAACTGCCATCAGCCCAAAAGCAGGAAGCAGTTGGATTAAGCCAGAAAAACTCAGTGCACAACGCTTAAGCCGCAATGAAAATCCCAAGCAGCCTAATAAAGCCAAAACCATTAGCCCAATTCGCAAAGGGTTTTGGCAATAATACTGAAACAGCGCAGGGTTAATTGCTGTCCAGAGAAAAAATGTAAAAATCACTTCAACAGGGCTTAACCGAGAAAGAAGCCCTGCGCTTTTGGTCAGGCACAGGTTAATTTTAATAAGATCAGCCAGCGTAATTAAGAAGGCTCCAATAATAACCAGCCAGTAAAATTCTTGATCGTGGGGGTAGTTGCTACTGCCAGCCAACAAAAGCAGCAGCACACTGAGGGAGATAACCCGGGAGCACCAGAGGGTTAAATTTACGGGCTGTTTAAAAATTTCAGAAGTTAAAAAATAACCGGCTTGAGACCAGCTGGCCCAGATGGCCAAGGGTAACCAGTAAACCATAGAGTGCTTGTTTCTTGTTTAAGAATGGAGGCTTTTTTAGGAGCTGCTATTGCTTTCAAGACTGCTTTCAAGAAAAATTGAGTGCTTGTTTAACTGCTTCAGCAGCTTTTTCCCCGGAACTAACAGCACCGTTGATCGACGGGGTGTCCAAGTAATCGCCTGCCAGATAAACGGTGTTGAAGTGGGTTTTAACAGGCTTTTTGCTGAGGCTGTTAAAGGGCATGGTCTTGATGGGCAAAGCACGTGGAATAGAATAATGCCTGAGAAATTTCCATTGGTCAACTGTCCGGCCAAACCACTCCCGCAGTTCAGACTCAATGCCCTGAAGTGTTTCAGGCATATGATGGGGGGCCAGTGATGAAACAGAGATTAAGAACTGTCCGTTTTGGCTGTAACTGGGCTGTACGGCTGAGGGGCAGCACAATGTTGTAATTCGTTTGCCTGGCACTGTATTGAGTACCAGTTTTTTTCCAAAAGGCGGCGGCGTTGCCGATGAAAAATAGTAACAACTGACATTGTGAAAAGGCTGTCGATCCACGGTCTCTGGCAGCAGTGACTCAGCCGTATTGGCATCTGTTGCAATAACCACGGCTTTGGCCGAGACCCAATCTCCCTCAGTGTCAGCAGGTGTTTCCGCCCGTCTAACTTTCACCCGGTTTTCTTCAACAGCAGTCACCATGGTATTCAGCATAATTGTGGTCTGGGTCAATTGAGCGGCAAGTGCCTCTGGGATGGCCTGCATCCCACCTTCTGGCAGTGCTGTACTACCGGCGGCAAAGCAGGCATACAAAAACGCAAACAGCCGGCTGGATGTCTGCAAGTCAGGCTCCAGAAAAATACCTGAAAAAAAAGGCTGAAAAAATTTTGAAATCATCTGTTCACTAAACCCGTACTGCCTGAGAAACTGAACCGTACTGGTTTCAGTGTGATGCCAGTACGCGTCGTTCTTTAAATAACCTGCCGCAGCGTATTTCAAGGATAGTATTTTCAATTTGTCAGACAGTGTGCCAATGGTGTTAAAAGCCCCTGTAAGTCCTTCGAGCGGGTGCTTTAAAGGATCTGCGACTGTTTCAAATTTTTTACCCGTCCAAATGCTTGCACCACTAAAAAAACTGGCCATATTCAGGTTTTTCAGCGTGATGTGTTTCTGAATGTCAGGGTAGGCTGTCAAGAGAACCTGAAACCCGTGATCCAGCTTAAACCCTTCAACTACACTTGTTTTTACCCGGCCGCCAATGGCATCTGCAGCATCAATGAGTAAAACAGAAATATTTGCCTCATTCAGCACTTTTGCCGCTGTCAGGCCAGACAACCCTGCCCCCACAACAACAACATCGTACGTCTCATTCCGGTTCACCAGTTTACAGCCCTGATCAAGTTCATAAAAAACAAAAAAATTAAAAAAGTTATAGTGGCTTTTATTGAAAGAGAGTTACGCGTGTATATGCCTTAAAGACCGGCTATTACAAGGCGGTATTAGTCTCTTTTCACCGACCTTTATTCTTACAAAATTGTATCATTTATAGAGGCTTTGTAGCGTTTGATTTTTACGACTTAACTCTGTCAGGCTTATTTTTTTGAGGGGTTCATTTTCACGTTTCATGTAATGAGAGACTTTCAACTGTGTTTCTAGGCGCTTAATTTTCTTTTTAAAGAAATTAAAAAAATAAATTGCCTTTAAATTGCAGCAGGTTGTACAGCTTGTATTTTATTTGTTCTTGAGAAAATCAGTAACAATTGCTATTTTATAGCAGCTGTTATTGGCAATGCTGATATCTTTGATTTACTGTATGAATTAACCAGTTGCATTTACAAATGCTTGCCTAGCAACTTGATTGCCCGTGGATACATGAATAGTCGCAATTAAACTTTATTTTTAGTTAACGCTCATGCCAGTTGATTTTAATTTTAACGATACAAATATTTTAATTACGGGGGGAACCGGGTCATTTGGACAACAAATGGTCAAAACCCTGCTGACAAATTACAGCCCTAAAAAAATTATTGTATTTTCTCGTGATGAATACAAACAATTTGTAATGTCGAAAACATTGAACGCCCCCGCAATGCGTTATTTTATTGGTGACATTCGTGATCGCGAACGCTTGACCCAGGCAATGAACGGGGTGGACTATGTTATTCACGCAGCAGCCTTAAAGCATGTCCCTATTGCAGAATACAACCCGATGGAATGTGTCAAAACCAATATCTATGGGGCTGAAAATGTTATTCATGCGGCAATGGCATGCAATGTAAAAAAACTTATTGCACTCTCAACAGACAAAGCGGCCAACCCTGTCAACCTTTATGGCGCAACCAAATTGGCCTCTGATAAATTGTTTATTGCCGCAAATAACCTGGTCGGAAACAGGCCCACTCGCTTTTCAGTGGTTCGTTATGGTAATGTTATTGGGTCTCGTGGCTCAGTGATTCCATTTTTTAAAACCTTGGTCTCAGAAAAAGCCAAAGAACTGCCCATTACTGATTTACGAATGACACGGTTCTGGATTACCCTGCCGCAGGGTGTTGATTTTGTAATTAAATCCTTCCAAAGAATGAATGGCGGTGAGTTATTTGTTCCTAAGATTCCGTCAATGAAAATTACCGATCTCGCTGAAGGCCTAGCACCCGGGATACCGCTCAAAGAAGTTGGAATTCGACCCGGTGAGAAACTGCATGAAGTGATGTGCCCTGCTGATGATTCACACCTGACCATAGCATTTAATGACCATTATGTGATTGAACCGACCATTAATTTTACGGATGAAATCGATTACTTTAACAATCAATTGGGTGAACGCGGACAGCGAGTCCCTCTTGGCTTTGAATACAATTCTGCAACCAACCCTCATTTTCTGAAGGCAGCCGACATTAATCAGCTTATAAAAACTGCTGAAGTTTCATAAAAAAAACAGCCTTAGTTTTTAAGATTAAAGAACTGTTGAAGGGCTGATGAATAGATTTAAAAATTAAACCATTTCTTTTATTGCAGCGACCAAAGCATCAATATCATCTGCTGTATTAAAGTAGCCAATACTTGCCCGAATTGTACCGCCTTGTGCAATGGTTCCCAACGCTTCATGTGCCATCGGTGCACAGTGGAATCCCGTCCTTAGCGCAATCCCATACTGACTGGCAAGAATTTTACCGGCATTTTCGACTGTGTGCCCGTCGAGTTTAAATGATAAAACCGGCGTTTTTTGGCTTAAGTCCGTATGACCATACAATGTCACACCGTTTATCACCTGAAGTTGCTCAATTAAGCGTTTCAGCAACTTTATTTCATGGGCATGAATGGTCGATAAACCCGTTTCCGAGACCCATTTAACGCCGTCGGCAAACGCTAGAATCTGTGGGAGCGGGATGCTGCCTGTTTCAATGGCATCTGGCATTTTAAACTGGATGGCATGCTTGCCTGAATCATTGCCGGTTCCGCCAACAATAAAGGGGCTTAAAGGCACATTCTCGTTTACATACAACGCCCCAATGCCTGGTGGACCATACAAAGACTTATGCCCAGGAACCGCCATCATGTCGATACCCAGTGACTGGACATCAACCGGTAAAACGCCCGCTGATTGTGCAGCATCAAGAAGGTATAACTTTCCTGCTGCTTTGGCACGTTTAGCAATAGCAGCAATGGGCAATACCGAACCAATCACATTGCTGGCATGTGTGGTTGCTACCAGTTTTACAGCAGGGTTGTCTTCCAGCAATTGTTGATAAACGTCCAGATCAAATGGATTGTTCTCTGAGTAGGGGACAAGAAAAAAAGCAATGCCTTTCTCTGCTGCCATCTTTCGAATGGGCCTTGAAAGGGCGTGATGTTCAACAGCACTCATGATCACACCATCCCCAGATTGCCAAGGAAATGCCTGAATTGCTGTGTTTAAAGCTTGCGTGCAGCCACTTGTAAAAGCAATCTGCTCTGGCTTTTTTATATTAAACAAACTGGCCAGTATTTCACGGGCTTGCATTAAGCGTTGCGAGCCCTGCTGAGAAGCTTTGCCTGTTCCGCGTTTTGGGCTGAACATGGTTCTAAAAGTGGCGTCCAGTGTTTCGTAAACAACCTGAGGCTTTGGCCATGAGGTTGCAGCGTTATCAAGGTAATATTGCATCAGTAGTTGTCAGCACTTTCTTTCAAAACGAAATTTTTTTAAATGGAGTACATCTGCAGCAAAAAATTAAAGGACAGGATCAATTGCATCTTTTGAAGACTGTTTTGCTGAAAGTCCCAAGAAATATTGAAAAACCTGCTCAGGTAAATTAACCTCTTTCAGTTCCACAGCATTGTTGTACCCCATGTCAGCCCCCTGCAGATCGCGCTTAAGGGGCGGTGCATAAATATGAAGGCTTACTGCATCCGTGTTGGCATTATTAATCACTTCGTGCCGGTCGCCGACAGGGGTATGTCCTATCGCCCCGGATTGCCAGACTGTTGTGATTTTCTGTCCGTTCTTGGTGAACGTGGTGTTTGTCATCTCGCCTTGCAGAATAATCATCAATCCATCAGCGTTGCCGTGGCCATGCACTGGACTTTTTTGTCCTGGCCGCCAGCATACCAATAGTATTTCAACATGAGAGGATTTAAAAATAAGGTGTCTGGCGTATTGTGAATCTTTAAATTGAGTCAGTGTGTCGAGATTGACCATTTGATAAAAAAAGGTTTAATTGCTGTAAAAAATAATTTTTTAATATTTTGGCAAAAAAAAAGAAACGCGTCTAATATCCCCACCAAAACAAAAAAAAGCACCGTTGGTACGGTGCAAAGCGCAATTTAGATAACTAACAACCTTACCTTACCCTTGTGAAAACCTTTTACAAAGAAACTGCAAGAACTGATTTGCACTGGGCAATGTTGACAGTTTACTTGCAGTTTTCAAAATCTTTTGATGCATAAAAATTCCTGGATTAAAGCAATATTTTCAGGTGATTCAGCCTATGTCCTAGTGATTGCATAAAAACATTTTGTTTTACACTTTGAACCTTTTTTTAAGTTATGTAAAGAAAGTGTTTGATCTTCTTGGCTTTATGGCAAGTTGCTGGACCAAATTTGAGAATAGTTGTTGTTGATGAACTGTGCTTTAATCATAATATTAAAGTAAATAATACATGCTTTATGAATAGCTCAGCCTTGTATTCTCCTGCTTACTCTGAATAAAACGATTATCTCTGTCGCACAATGACAACCAACACCATTGCCATAACGCCTGCTAATACTCATTCACGCAAAAAAAAGCATGCTGCATTTAAATTCATTTGGGATACACTGGCTTGTTTCCGATCGGTTCAGCTTGCTATTGTTTTGCTTGTTTTATTGCTTGTTGCCACAATGCTTGGTGTCTTAATTCCCCAACATGGCTTGGTAGAAATCACCCAGATTAAACAAAATTTTGGCAACAATTACCGAATGATGAATGCAATGGGCCTGTTTGACGTCTATTCATCCAGTTGGTTTATTGGGCTAGAGGTTCTTTTTTTCTTTAATATGCTGTTTGGCAGTTTCCAGTGGTTGCGACCTGCCTATATGGCAGCAACGCAGGTCATTTTCAAAACCCCCAATCAAGTCCGTACTGCTAAAAGCCATTGGGTGTTTTCAACAAAACAGCCCCAACAGATCTGCTTTTCCAGGATTAAAACACTTTTGCAAAAGCGAAATTACCGGGTTTACTTGCAAGAACAACCCCATTTGTCAGAAGAAAATCAGACAACCAACAAAAACAGAAGTTATCAAATTTACGCAACAAAAGCCCCTTGGAGTAGGCTAGGCCCTGTTGTTGTTCACTTTGGCATTGTCATGATGTTGTTATCCTCTGTTTTTGGCGCATTTTTTGGGTTTAAAGCCCAAAAACTTGTGTCTCCCGGAGAAAGCTTTAAAATTGAAGACAGTGAGTTTTTTAAAGCCAATGCAAATCCTGCAGTTTGGCTAGGTCAAGTGCCAGATTGGCGAATTAAAGTCAACGACTTCAAAATTGAATATTACCCTGACAACACAAAGACTGTGGGCAATGCCCCAAACCCTGTAAAGCAGTATTATGCAGATCTCAGTGTTCACTCACCATCAGGAAAATTAATAAAGCAGCAAACAATTTCTGTTAACCACCCGCTTAGTGTGGGCAGTACAGTTTTCTATCAGGCAAGCTTTAAACCCACAGGCAAACTGTTTTTGTCGGTTAATGGAAAACCTCGCCCTGTTGAAATTAATACAACATTTATGAACCGGCAAGTCAGTTATACTGAGTTAAGCCCTGAGTTAATAATGCTTGTTTTTCCTTTTTTCGTTCAACAGGATCCTGGTGTTCAAAAAAATAATGTGGTGATTTTTTTAAGAGATAAAGAGGGCTTTGTTGGTCAAAAACCCGGACAAATGCCTCCCAATTTGCGCTTAGCTGAAGGGCAAATTGGGACGCTTCACAACATGACTTTTGAGTATAAAAAGGCTGAGTACGCAACCGGACTCCAGATTAAACACGGGCCTGAAGTTCCCTGGATTTATACGGCCTTTATCATTATTGCAATAGGAATGGGAATGAGTATTTTTTCACAGCGACAACTGTGGATTACTTTGGATGAAAAATTACCTGAAAAACCAAATGAATTGTTAGTTCTGTATAAAACCCGGAAAGCCAAAAGCAGTTTTTACAAAGAACTGAAAGAAATTGAAGCTGAACTCAAGAATGACAATATTGTTGAAAAGTCAGATAAAAACAATTTCAACCCGCATAAACCATCTCAGGAGGCCGTTTAAAAGCGATGACAGCTGAATCCTGGGAGCAAAACTGGTACTATTCTGCCTTATTTTTTTTATTCATTGCATTGGCTTTCTATGGGGCTTTAATCATAAAACCCAATCCCCGATTTAAAGAAGGTGGATGGGGTTGTGTCGTATTATCTTGTTTATGTTTAATAGCTTCTCTGTTTGTGCGGTCTCAAAATGCGCAGTATTTTGCACTTTCAAATATGTATGAGTCGTTATTGACCGTTTCCATTGGTATTCATCTTGCTTTTTTAACCCTGGATCGATGGTTTAATCTCAAACTGCTGGGCCTTCCGGTTATCTGCCTGCTTCTTTTTTCACTGTTTTATAACTTGCAACTGCCAACAGAAATTCATCCCCTACAGCCTGCTTTGCAAAGTTACTGGCGCAGCATTCATGTCCCCATCATTCTATTATCTTATGCTTTGTTTACACTCAGTTTTATCAGTGCCATTGTATTTTTAATAAAAGACGCCTTGGAGCCCAAATACCAGCCAATCACTGAAAACTTTACGCTAATGTTAGGCGCGGGTGGCATGCCTGAACGCCAAGAATTTGCCAAGCTGTATGATGAGATTACATACCGTTGCATAGCTTTTGGTGTCCCTTTACTCACATTGGGAATTATTTTAGGCGGAATGTGGGCCAATGAAGCTTGGGGCAATTACTGGAGCTGGGATCCCAAGGAATCAATGAGTCTCGTCACGCTGTTGGGCTACGGGGTTTATTTGCACATGCGCGTCAGTGAGTCTTACAGTGCCAAAGTACTTGCGTGGGTTTCTGTTATTGGGTTTATGTTAATGCTAATCACGTATTTTGGCGTTAATTTAATGGGTGTTGGTCTGCACAGTTATGGCAAGATTGGCTGATTATTTTTAATATTTAATTTATTGTATTTCCAACTTAAAACAACTATGAAAAAGACTTGAACTGGTTAGCCCAGGTATAGCTGTAAGCAATTATTGCCTAAGATATCCAACAGTATATTTTTATAAGTAATAGAAGCTTAAAAGCGATCGGATTCACCTGTAAAAGAGTACTTCATAATTAATTACAATTGAGCAAGTGGGGTTAGGGTTTTGGTTTTACTAGTATACTAACCAAATCATTTTTAACGGCTTTAGAGAATGCCAGAATATTTCTTGGTAATGCCATTGAACCGTTTTGCAATTTAGAATCTAATACCCGTCTTCAGATCAACTGTATCCTTCAGTTTTGCATTGTATTCTGCTTGCCTTTTGCACAGAACACAACGCAGAAAATGTAGACGAGCCTTTGTTTTATACACTGATATCCTCAAGCGGAATTTAGCGATGATCCCTTCCTCCCTTGCACAACGTCCCCAAAAAGTTATGGCCCATACGAGCCAACGGTTTGGCTTGTCTGCCTCCAAACAAGCAACAGATACAGCAGTGCGTGTCTTAAAAGCAAACCTGTCAGAAGTTGCATCCAGCAGTTTGCCCATAAAAAGTATCCCAGAGGCGAAATATTTGTTGGCAACCACATTTACGGATCTTTTCCCGCTTTTTGGAGCCCCAAAAAGCCTGGTAACCGCTGTTCCATTGGCGTTTATTTCAGGTCATTTAGGCCGTTTTATTGCAAAAAACCTAAAACCCCAAGATTTTACGAACCCCAGTCCATTGGTTAAACATGTGCATGACGCTAGCCGGTTGCTTCGTCGAAATCCTGCATTGACCGATGAAATGAAATTGCCAAATGTTATTAATGATTGGCTGGAAACTACTTTTCAAGCCAAGCCAGGCAACCCGCATCTTGCGTCATTTTTTAAGCATTACATCAAAGGGCCAATCAGTCGATGGTCAAAAGGGGCGCTATGTAACAGTGAGTACCTGCTGCGCAAACAAATCACACATTCAGTAGCCAATGCCAAATCAGTGGGTGAAGCTGTAAAAACAGTACTGTGGGGTAGCAAGCAGTTTATGGTTTATCAGAAACTTGCCCCTGCCATTGGGCGGACTTTAAAAGCCGTTTATGATTGGTTACCCGGCATTATAAAAATGCCTATACGATGGGCTATTGGCGTTGCTAACACATACGGAATGTCACCTTTTGGAGAAGGAGTGGCTGGTGCAATGTTCCCCAAACACTGGAACAGTGAATACCGTCGAATTCACCGCAAGTAGTAGAAATACAGTTAACTTGACGATTCGTGGAAGAAACCGCCACCACAGACCAACTCAACCACTTTTAGTAAGAAGCGCCGAGGGGCATCTGCTTGGTGAAAAAAAACTTCTTCCCCGTCCCTGTGCTTAATATTCATTACTGCTGGGGCTGTGGGATCGGCTGGCACAAACAACGATGCAATTTCTTGTTGCAACAACCCTGAAAAATTGGCCGACTGCAAATGACTGCGCGGATCCAGAAAATCCCCGTTGAGGGCAACAATGCGTCCGGTAAACAATGGCACCCGCCCAGGCCGGTTTAGTGCCAGTGGCTTGGTATTGCCCCGGGTCGTAAAACTGATGGAATGCCATAAGATGGTTAAAATACCTACAGAACGATCCGGATCTACCTGTGATTGTATTCGAACCGCTGCGTCCTTCTTACTTTCATTCAGCTTGTTTTCATTCAGCTGAAAAATAAAAGCCTGCTCAAAGCAGTCTACAAAATTTTCAAGATCGCCCAGCAACAATTCAAAGACCTGACGTGTATTTTTCATGGCTGCATCATGTTCTTTTAGCTGGTTGTGCATATGCAGGGCTAATGTATCCACTTTTTGCTGAATGGCACGCACGGCATTGGCTTCATAAAATGTACTGCCAGGCCATTCCGGCTTGTTTTCAGGCAATGAAAGCCCCGGTTTGAGCGATTGACTCATTTTTTTGTCTGGATAGTGCATTATCTTTTTTCTCTCTTTGAAAACAGCCAGTCTGAAACCAGCCAGTTTATAAGCCAGTTATTGGAGACTGCATTTGAGGGGTTACCGTTTGTCTGCCAATACTGACATACGTGTAGCCTAGGTTGGTCATCCGCTTGAGTGAGTACAAATTTCGTCCATCAACGATGAGACGGCAATCACTTTCTTGCCGAAGTTTAGTGAAATTAATGTAAGCAAACTCATCCCACTCCGTGAGAATGGCAATGGCATCGGCCCCTTTGGCAGCATCGTAGGCACTGTCGCAATAGGTCAATTTTGGCAATTGCTCTTTGGCTTTGGCCATTGATAGCGGATCGTAAACCCGAATGTTGGCCCCGCGGTTTTCGAGCCCGCGAATAATGGTAAAACTGGGAATGTCACGAAGATCGTTGGTTTTGGGCCGGTAAGAGATTCCCCAGATGGCAATGGTTTTCCCTTCCAGATGGTTATCCAGAGCAGCGTCTAGTTTTTCAATAAAACTGATGCGCTGGTAACGGTTAATGTGGTCCACCTGCTTCAGTAAATCAAGGTTAATGTGGTATTCATCGGCAATATTGAGTAACGAGTTAATGTCCTTGGGGAAGAAGATCCCCCCATATCCAATACCTGCATTGAGATACGATGAATCAATACGGTGATCCAGGCCTAAACCGCGTGATACAGCGTTGATATCAGCCCCTGTTTTTTCACAGATTTGTGCAATGGAGTTGATAAATGAAATTTTTGTCGCCAGAAATGCATTGGTTGCATGCTTGATGAGCTCAGCACTATTCACATCAGTTACCAATATCGGAGCATTCAGAGGCTGGTAAATTTCCATAATGGTGTCCAGGGCCTTTTTGCTGTCAGCCCCAATAATAATGCGGTCCGGGTGCATAAAGTCCTGCACGGCATGGCCTTCGCGTAAAAACTGCGGAACAGCGGCAATGTCAAAGTCCACTTCTCCAGTCACATGCTCGCACAGCAACGAAGACAACCATGTGCCTGTTTTAATGGGCAGTGTGCTTTTTTCAATAATCAACCGATAGCCGTCCATGCCAGCAGCAATATCTTTTACCGCCATTGTGAGGGCACTGAAATCAGGTTTGCCTGTGGGCAAAATGGGGGTGCCAATACACAAAAAGATCACCGCAGACGACTTTACAGCACTAACAATATCGGTGGTAAATGCCAGACGGCCTTCTTCAAGATTACCGCGGATCATGGGGGACAAGGCTTCTTCAAAAAACGAGACTTCACCTTTCTGAAGCCCTGCGATGTGAGAGACTTTGGCATCTGCACAAATAACCTGATGCCCCAGTTCAGCCAGACAAGTCCCCGTTACGGTACCAACATACCCTGAACCAATGATTGTTATTTTCACAAGCGCTTGCCTCACTGCTTGATAGAGTTAATAGAATAGAGTTAATAGAATAGAGTTAATAGAATAGAGTTAATAGAACTGACGAATCCAATAAAATGAACAGACGATTTACGCGAAACAATAGTTACAAAATTACCGGGCTAGATCTTGATCCAGAACAGGCAGTACATCTTTTTCAAGCGACACAACCTTGGTGACAGAGGCAACAAAGTCGTTTTCATCCAGGTTTTGCAATCGAACGCCGGTGGCCATACGCCCCTGACGGGAAATATCGGAGGCTGTCAACCGAACGACTACCCCGTTTGCACTCACAAGCATTAGTTCATCATCGTGATTGACGATGGCAATATTGGTTACCCGGCTTTGTGCATTTTTAAACTTGGTGGAGATCAGACCAATTCCGCCGCGGTTTTGTGTTCTAAACTCAGAGACACTGGTTCGTTTGCCAAAGCCATCGTTTGTAATGACCAGCACATCACAATTCGTGACATCGGCAGGCATTACACTGAAATCCACAATAGAATCCCCGGCACGCATTTTCATTGACGTCACCCCTCGGGCCGTTCTGCCCATCGGGCGCAGATCACTGACCGCAAACCGAATGGCCATCCCTAAACTTGATCCGATTAAGAGGTGTTCTTGATCGCTGGAGCGCAAGACCCAGCCCAGCTGATCGCTGTCTTCAAGGCCAATGGCAATGATGCCGTTACGACGAATATTTTCAAAGTGGCTCAACTGAATTTTTTTGATCCAGCCTTTTTTGGTCAGCATAATCAAATGATCATCGTCATTGTACTTGTCAAGGGGCAGTACCGCTGTAATAAATTCATCCTGCTCAAGCGCCAGTAAGTTGATAATGGCCAGCCCTTTGGCAGTCCGTCCGCCCTCTGGCAGGTCATAAACCCGAAGCCCATACGCACGCCCTTTGCTGGTAAAAAACAGCACATGGCTGTGCATGCCTGCTGAGAAGAAATGCGTGACATCGTCTTCTTCTCGGGTTTTAATGGCACCTTTCCCCCGGGTTGCTCTGCTTTGCCGCTCGAAAGTATCTAGTGAAATCCGCTTAATGTAGCCCTGCTGCGTGATAAAAACAGCCATGGCGTCATTGGGGGTCAAATCTTCAATGCTGAAACCATCGGTCTCATCAGGAATGATTGTGGTTTTTCTGGCATCCCCGTATTCTGCCCGGACTGCTTCCAACTCTGTTTTGATAATACTCAACACACGAACACGGCTGCTTAGAATGCTTTCATAATCAGCAATTTTTTCCATTAATTCGGTGTATTCTGCATTAATTTTTTCACGCTCTAAACCGGTTAACCGCCGCAATTGCATTTCAAGGATGGCATTGGCCTGATCGAGATCCAGGCTGTACTGGGTTGTTAATTTTTCACGGGCATTGTCTGCAGAACTGGCATTGCGAATCAGGGCGATAATATTGTCCAAGTCCCCCAAAGCAATCATCAGGCCCGATAAAATATGAACCCGAACCTGGGCTTTTTTCAGCAGAAAGTTGGTCCGGCGGACAATGACATCCACCCGGTGCTCAATAAACTCACTGATAATATCGGTAATATTTAATAAACGCGGCTGATTATTGACCAGGGCCAGCATATTCACGCCAAACGTGGTCTGTAACTGGGTGTACTTATACAGGTTGCGCAACACCACATCGGGCTTGGCATCGCGTTTCAGCTCTATGACAAGTCGCATACCGTCACGATCCGACTCGTTGCGCAAATCACTGATGCCATCCAGTTTTTTATCGCGAACCAGATCGGCCATTTTTTCAATCAAATTACTGATATTCACCTGAAATGGCGATTCAGTCACCACAATGGCTGTTCGCTCCTGACGGCCTGCACTACCCGGTATTTGCTCAATGGCAGTAACAGACCGCATTAAAACACTGCCGCGGCCGGTTTCAAATGCACTTTTAATTCCAGAGTACCCAACAATCTGAGCCCCAGTCGGAAAATCAGGGCCTTTAACGTATTGCATCATATCAATTGGGGTTAAAGTGGGGTCATCAATGTAAGCGCAAACCCCGTCCACCAACTCACTTAAATTAAACGGCGGAATATTGGTTGCCATCCCCACAGCAATCCCGCTGGATCCGTTGAGCAGCAGCATCGGCAACCGGCATGGCAATACCGAAGGCTCTTCTTCAGAATCATCGTAGTTGGGCACAAAATTAACCGTGTCCAGCTCAATGTCTTGCAACATGGTCGTAGCAACCGGGGTTAGCTTACACTCAGTGTAGCGCATGGCAGCCGCGTTGTCCCCTTCAATGCTGCCAAAATTGCCATGGCCGTTAACCAGCGGGTAACGGCTTGAGAAATCCTGTGCTAACCGGACCAGCGCATCATACACAGCGGTATCCCCGTGTGGGTGGTATTTACCCAGCACTTCCCCAACCACTTTGGCGCATTTCTTAAAGGCTTTTTCAGGCGAAAGCCCCATTTCATGCATGGCGTAAAGAATGCGTCGGTGAACCGGTTTCAATCCATCACGTACATCCGGCAGAGCCCGCCCCACAATAACAGACATGGCATAATCTATATAAGACCGGCGCATTTCATCACGAATGCTAATAGGAACGATTTTGCCATCGCCAAAAACTTTTTGCTGAGAACTCAAGGGATCTGCCTTTCAACCTGGAAGCTTGTTCGGGAAAAAGCTTGTGTCAATTAATACAATTGCTTCGATTTTTTTTGCTGCGTCTGATTAAGTTTTATTATACTCCAAATACACCCAATTGCCAGTGTGCCCAGAGCCTCATGCTCTTTTCAAATTTTAATTGGGTAGGGGCAATTTTTTAAGGTCACACTGGCAGAAAAAAACGGTATAATAAAAGCAACAATCAATACATTAACAATCAATCCATTTAAGTGCAGTTCATAAGTAGCCCAAGCGACTTTAAGGAATAGAGTTCCCCCAATTTTTCTTGGGCGTTATCCAATCTTTGTGTTTTTTGATGAAATTCTCGTTTTTTAAATAAATTTTATGATTGCGTTTTTTACTGTTTAAAGTTAATCCAGGGGATACCGTGTATTCATTTTTAACGCTCGTTTTTTTAATGATCGTGTTTTTTTAATGTTCGTATTGTTTAATAAAAAGGATGAAACACCACATTGATGATGAAAAAGACCAGTGCATTAAATCAACTTTACTTGCAACCCGTCAATGCCTTGTCACTGAATAAAAGCTCTGAACCTATTATAGACAGCCTTTTTAACCAACAAGAGGAAAGCCCAATTTCAACTGATTTACAATCTCTGATTGACGTTTTACCCGCGGAAATTCAAGCCGCTCTAATGCGCATGCCCCTGGATGACCTTATTGAAATTATCCTCGATCTTGGGCGTCCTGCAGAAGCCCGTTTTGCTGCCCGCCTTTCAGAAAGCAATATTGTGGCTCTCTCACAGGCTCAGATTACGCAAGATGAAATTAATCACGTTGTTCAATTTATGGGGGCTTTTACCAGCGACAACCGGGCAGGTATCCCCAGAACATTACACCGAATTAGTGCAATGCGAAACCGCCAGGGAGAAGTTGTGGGCCTGACCTGCCGGGTGGGTAAAGTGGTTACAGGCACAGTCGATCCCATTAAAGATATCATTGAGTCCGGGAAAAGTGTTCTGCTGCTTGGTCGGCCTGGGGTGGGCAAAACGTCGAGGCTGCGGGAAGTTGCCCGCTTAATGGCCAATGAGGCCAACAAGCGGGTTGTGATTGTTGATACATCCAATGAAATTGCAGGTGACGGGGATATTCCGCATCCGGCAGTGGGCAGGGCCCGCCGCATTCAGGTGCCGATGCGTGAACGCCAGCGGGAAACCATGATTGAAGCGGTTCAAAACCACACGCCAGAAGTTATTATTGTGGATGAAATTGGGACGGAAGAAGAGGCACTGGCTTCCAGGACCATTGCTGAACGCGGGGTGATTTTAATTGCCACCGCCCACGGGCACAGTCTGGAAAACTTAATTAAAAACCCCATGCTGTCTGACTTGGTGGGTGGCATAGAGACCGTGACGCTTGGCGATGAAGAAGCCCGGCGCAGAAGTTCTCAGAAGACGGTTCTGGAGCGCTCTCAAAAACCCACCTTTGATATCTGTATTGAAATACGGGATCGTCATACACTGGCTGTTTACCCGGATGTTGCTGAAGCGGTGGATCACCTGCTGCGGGGCTGGACCTTATTTCCTGAAATTCGGAAAACAGACACAGAGACAGGGGCAACCCGGGTTCTAAAAACCAAGTTTGAGCCAGACATTCATGAAGGCCTCTTGGAACAAAACCCGCTGCAAAGCATGGTAGGAAATCCAATGATGAAAGCCCATGTTCGAGACGGGGCGCCTATTCCTGCTGGACAACAAGAATACCGTCTTTACCTTTATGGGGTCAGTAAGGCATACATCGATCAAATACTGGAACGCCTTGGCCTGCATCATGTGCGGATCAGTAAAAATGTGTATGATGCCAATGCCATTATTGCCCTCAAAAGCAGTATAAGGCCTGGATCCAAAATGATGCAGCTGGCTGAAGATTATGAAGTGCCTGTTTTTTACACCAAAGCAAACACGATGCCGCAAATTCAACGGGCGCTTCGTGAAGCCATGAACGCAGATGTTGGGGCTTTTGCAGATCAGTTCTCCAGGCAGGCTGAGCATAGTGAAGATGAGTTAACGCTGGCAATGAAAGAAGTGGAAGCGGCTGTTAAAAACATTCAGGAAACCCAGCAAGCCCAGGAGCTATCGCCCCGGCGGTCTTATATTCGGCGGATTCAGCATGAATATGTCGAAAAAAATCGATTAACCAGTATAAGTGTTGGGGATGAGCCCAACCGTCGTTTAAAAGTGATGCCTTTGTCTGCCGATTAATGAACGAAGAAGATACGCTTTCATGCGGCACCAACTGTTTTAAAATGCGTTTAATCAAGCGTTAAAAACTGCTTTGACTCTAATTTCGGTTCGGGTATGATACTGGTCTATTCATTTTTCTGAATCTAACCTGTTAAAAGGAAACACCATGGCAAAGAAAAAAGGTGATGGGTGTGTTCATATTGTTATGGAATGCACTGACTCAGCCAGCGATCACCAGTATCACACCATTAAAAACAAGAAAAAAAATCCGGACCGTATTGAGTTGAGAAAATACAACCCTGAACTCCGCCGCCACGTTCTCTACAGAGAAAGTAAAAAAAGCAATAAATAGTATTTAATATAAACTGTTTTTGTGAAACCAATTTTTATTTCAACCTTGAACTGATTTGTATTTTTTCAGTTAGTTAAATGTGAAAATAAAAAGGCATAAGCACTATTATGATTATGAGGATTTCTAAGCAGAACAATTTGAATTTTAATCACGTCAAGCAAGCAATCTTTTCTCGGGTCTTGCTGGGACTGTTTATCATTTTTTTGGCTGGATTTTCTGACACTCTACAAGGTTGTATTGCAGCAGAAATACGTCAAGATCAGCTTAAAAAAGAAGAAATTGTGGATCACTTTATCGCCCTCGGTGATTGGGGTGCAGGGACGCCTTTTCAAAAGCAGGTTGCAGCACAGCTGGCAACATTTCATCAAGCCAAACCTTACGCCTCTGTTTTTATGTTAGGTGATAATATTTACCCTGCTGGTGATGTAATAAAACGGGGCGAACAGTACTTTGAAACCATGTACGCGCCGCTCATTGAAAAGAAAGTTAATTTTATTGTGGCACTCGGAAATCATGATGTGATAGAAGGCCATGGCCAAGAGCAAATTGAATATTTTAAGATGCCTAACAATTATTATTTGAAAAAATTGAATACAGCCGACTGTTTTATTATTGACAGCAACACCTTTGCAGAAGACGAAAAGCAACAACAGTGGCTGGCAAAAGCGTTACATGACGCCTATCTGGAAACACCGAACCGGTGGCGGTTTGTCATGGGGCATCATCCAATTTACAGTTCCGGTGCCCATCGCAATGACAGCGATATGAAGCAATTGAAGCAAAAGTTAGAGCCCTTGCTGATTAATGGGCATGTTGATTTTTACCTGGCTGGCCATGAGCATGATTATGAACGCTTTTCTGCCATTGATTCGGTTGTTCATGTTGTATCCGGTGGGGGCGGGGCCTATTTGCGTGATTTAAAAACACCTTATCTTCCACATTCTTTGGTTCAGAAAAAAGCCCATCACTTTCTTAGCTTTCAAGTGTCAACTGACACCGTACAATACAAAGTTATTGACAGCGCAGGTGGTGTCATTGATGAAGAAAGCTGGTCTAAAAAAGCATTCTCCAAATGAGTCAAGTCCAAAAAAGGCAAACAGTATTTCTAATGGCAGGCTTTTCTGTTATTTTGATTTTAGCAGTATTAGCCTGGGCCTACTGGTGGAATGACTTTGATTTTGATCGTCCTGAACAGCCCTTGCGATGTGGGGTTAGCCAGAGAGACGCTTCGCTCAGTATAACACGTGATCAGCGCTTTATTGCCTTTGGTGATTTTGGACAGGGGACCCCGTTTCAAACGCAACTGGGTACTGTTATGGGAGAGGTTTATCGAGAAAAACCGTTTGCCACGGCACTTTTGCTGGGTGATAACATTTACCCTGATGGCAATATTAAAAAATACAGGGTTTCACGTTTTGAGAAGCCTTATGCTGATCTGATCAGAAACAACGTTCGTTTTCTGGCTGCCATCGGGGATCATGATGATAGAAAAGCCCATTTGCCTGATCAGATGGCGTACTTTAAAATGCCGGACAAGTATTACAAAGTTTCTCACGGCAATACTGACTTTTTTATTTTAAACACCACTTTTTTTGTTAGAAGTCCTGAACAGCAAACCTGGATAAAAAAGAGTCTCCAGGACAGCATCGCACAGTGGAAGATCGTTGTTGGGCATCACCCGCTTTACTCCTCTGGACGGAACGGGAATACCGAAGGCCTTAAGAAAATTCTAGAGCCCTTGCTAATTGAGAATCAAGTCGACTTTTATTTATCCGGCCACGATCATGGGTATGAGCGGTTTTCTGAAATGCAAGGTGTCCAGTATATTGTTTCTGGTGGGGGGGGCAGTTTTCTATACAGTTTCAAAGAGCCCAAGCGTAATGGCTCTGTTTTACGTTTAAGAACGCATCACTTTTTACTGTTTGAAGTGGACGAGCATCAACTGGCAATGTCTGTTATAAATCGGTTTGGAGACACAGTGGATTGCATCTACAAAAGTAAGTAGTGGGCTGTTTACACAAAAACCGCCGCATTAAGTTGTATTAAATAATGCGGCGATTTGTTCGGAAAAAATTTTCAGTTTTTTAAAAAGACTAACTGGCCCAATTGGCGATATAGTCTGGGTCAGCAACCACGGGTGTTAAAAAACCAGCTGCAGATGGCGAATTGGTTGTGTCAGTCTGTCCCATTGATGTTAATCGTCCGTTAAAGTATTGAACAAATGTTGCTGCCGTTTGCGGGCCAGCGCCATCGGGGTCGAGATTAAAATAGATGGCATGACTGGTGGTTGTCCCACCAAATGAATCATTATCGCTATACTGCAACACAGCCCCATTATGGAGTCTGAGACAAACTGTATTGGCTGTTGAGCAAGCAACGAAACCTGTTGAATAAGATCCAGCAGTATCAAGACCAACATAGTTCATATAAGCAGTTAGTACCCCTGGGGTTGTCCCGCTTGCTACCCCATTTTCCAATGAAAAGGCAGAATAAGCTCCTGATATCATGGCTGCAGCTTCTTTAGCAATCGCTGTATTTTGGCCACTTTGTGAAGAGTTCAAAACTTTAGGAATGGTAAATGTGGCAATAACACCCAGAATGGCCAGTGCGATGAGAAGTTCTGCCAGGGTAAAGCCTTTACTACTTTTTTTGAATACCTTCATAATGAAGTGTACCTCCAGTTACAGTTGTTGCATTTGAGAGATTCCGCAAGCGTTAAGAATTGAAATTCTGTAGCTATCAGCCATATTCATTATTGTAACGTATGGTTAAAAGAAGTATCAGATTAACTACAAAAATTCCAAGAAATGGTTGAGTTGCTATTCTTTTTCTTTTTTTCTTTAGGGCCGTGATACGACAAGCAACATCAGTAATTACCGACTATTATATTGTCGTTAAAGCAGATGTTAACTTTAATTCTTGCCCGTAGTTATACTATAATTGCTGGAGTAAACGATTGATTTCTGTGTTTGAAAAGCATACCGGGCAATAAATGGCATCTCAACTTAGATCAGGTACTGACAATACGCAACAGTTTCACTTTGATGAAAACTGTCTTTTTTGTAAAATTGTCGTCAAAAAAATTCCAGCTGCCATTGTTTACGAGACTGAGGAAATCCTGGCATTTAATGACATTGCCCCAGTAGCACCAACCCATATTCTCGTTATTCCCAAAGTGCATACACAGAGCCTTGCAGAAACTGAAAGTGATGAGCTCCTGGGTAAGGTATTGTCTGCGGTCAGAGACATTGCCAAAAAATTTGACATTGCAAATTACAGGACAGTCATCAATACAGGTGCCGAAGCGGGCCAGAGTGTGTTTCATCTGCATTTACACCTGATTGCAGGGCGTGCTTTAAGCTGGCCTCCCGGATAGTTAAGCAAAGACTAGAATCCTTCAGGCAGCTGCCAGTTTTTACGCCGTTGCTTCATTTCCGTTTTTTGGTTGATAATGCTTTTTGACTGCCCCGGCGGACAATTGAGGGCACCATCACAGTCGTCTGGGGGCTTAATATAACGGTAAGCACTGATGACTGCTGAAACAGACTCTGGCGGTGTATCAGTCGGCACGGGGCCCAACTTAACATCGCCGACGGCGTCCAGCCATGGGGGGGCTGATAAAATCCTTGTTTTTGGATTGTACTGGTACTTTTCTTTGCCCGTTAAACGGCTCAACTGTTTTTTATCCCCAAAAAACGGCGAGAAAATAATATCACAGCACTGCTGCCTGCCATTTATAAAAAACGCAGTGGGCTGAAAGCCCAAAAAGTCCACCGGCTTTTCAAACCAGAATCCCACCAACCGACCCGTTTTGATCTCGTTGTCAATTAAAAATCCATCCGGATGAAGGTAATAATGACGCCCTCGGGTCTGCCCGCCGTTGCGGCTGGTATCCACCCGAACTTGCAAAGGCATTTTTCTGGCTGACTTGTTTGCTGAGTTGTTTAATAACGGCAGCAAGTTTTTCAGATAGTGCCGTTCTGTATTGGGCTTTAAAGCAATTTCGCCGACAGGCTGGCGGTTTGAAATATTACTTGCAATGCCATCCGCATGGTGAACGCCTGAGTCATTCAAAGCCTTTGCCAGCGTGCTTAAGGTTGGCAAGCCGAAATCAAACCAGCCGCTGTGGCCGGCATCTAAAAAAACCAGCGCGCCAGCAGCTTTATATTGCCGAACCAGAGTTTCAATGGCTTGGGTCCGTTGGGTGTATATGGCCTGTGATTTTGCTGAAAACTGGGTGTCTGTTTTGTATTGAATGGCCAACGGCAAAGCATCGGGCTCGAGATAGACCACTGGCTTAATACCGGTTTTTTTGACAAATTCAGCGATTTTTTCGGCAATCAGGGTGTTTTCCTGAAAATATTGACTGTACGTTGCAAAACCACCCTCAGAAGACTGGCCAAGATCACGCAAGGGAATGCAGTAAATAACGAGTTCTGGCGTTTTGTTTTCACGCCTGGCCTGGGCCAACACTTTCTTGAGTTTTTTCAGGTTGGCCCCCACCCGTGCATCCTGACTGAGCCAAACCGCATGGGGTTGTCCGTATAACTCAGCACTGCGGGTCCATCGGGGAATTAATACGAGTGTTTGATCAACGGGGCGGGGCGTATACACCCAGAAGGCAAGCAGTACAAAAGCCGTCAACCCGGAAAAAAAGAGCAGGCGCATTTATCCGAGCATCGCATTGAAAAGATAAGCAATCAGGCTGCCCCAGAGGGCGCCAACAATGACTTCAATCGGGGTATGCCCCAAGAGTTCCCTCAGGCGTTCAGGCACTTTGGCCGGGTTATTGCTGTAAATTTCCTGGGTCAGCTGGTTCAGAATGCCTGCCATACGCCCTGCCGATCGCCGTAAGCCCGCTGCATCATACATGACAATAACCGCAAAGCCAATGGTAATGGCAAAAAGAGAGGCGTCAAAGCCCTCAATCAGGCCAACACTGGTGGCCAGTGAGGCGACCAAGGCACTGTGCGAGCTGGGCATACCGCCTGTGTGAACCAGCATCCGGTAGCTGACAGGCTTTTTGATTACTGTGTAAATCAGGCACTTTGCAATTTGTGCCCCCACGGTTGCAGTTGCACTGCTTGCAATAATTTCAAGGCTGGTTCCAGCAATGGGCATCATGTATTTTACTGTTCTCTCTTCTGGCTCGATGCGTTTTTTTAATTTTTTATTTGCTTTCTAGTTCTCTATTGGAAAGCCGAAACAAATGCAATATCACTGGACAAGTTTGGCAGAAACGCACAGGCACTTCAATTTGCTTAAGTTGTGTTTATTTTATTATGTTTAGTAAAGCAAGACAATATTGGAGAAACTGTTGGAGAAATGAATTAGTACGAGCGGAATAAAACCGTCTGAATCAATTGGGTTAACGGGCCTTGGTCCAGTTTTATATTGGGGCGTGCATAATGACTGACAGCATCAAAATGTTGCACCAGCGATCGCTCAATTTCTGTTGCCAGTTGTGTCAATTTCTCCTGGCATGTGGCTTCATCAAACAGCGCCGGATAGGTTGCCTTCTGCTGGGCTTGATCTTTCCCTGACGTTTTTCCCAGGCCATGGTCTTCATTCGGGGCAATATCAAGGAGATCATCCACAATCTGAAAGGCCAGCCCCAGTTTTTCTCCCAGCAATCCAAACTGATTGCTTATAATCTCAAGCACTTTTTGGGCTGTCTGTGGATATTGCGCAAAAGCAAGCAGGCTAGCTGCTTGCAGTGAGAATTTAAACAAGGCCCCGGTTTTATACCGGTGAATATACTGCAGACGGGCTTCATCGAAAGCTTGGCCTTCGGTTTTAATGTCCACAAACTGACCGTTAATCAGTCCGGACAAACTGCTGACCTCTGAAAAGTCGGATATAATGCGCAAGAAAACAGAGGCTGGCACTTGCGGATTGGCAAGCGGCAATGCTTTGGACAGTTGCCCAAAGGCCAGAGCAATCAGCGCGTCTCCCACCAGAACGGCTGTGTGTTCGTTAAAGGCAATATGCAGGCTCGGCTTTCCGCGACGAAGCGAATCATTGTCCATGCACGGCAAGTCATCATGAACCAGGCTTTGGGCGTGAAGCATCTCAAGGGCGCAAGCCACCGGCATAATAGCATCCAGTGTTTTTCCGCCAAGTGCCAGATATGTTTCTATGGCCAGCAGGGCCCGCAGGCGCTTTCCACCGTCCAGTGTCCCGTACTGGATTGCAGCCAGAAGTTCCGGGGCTTCTTCAGACGCGGCCTCAAAGTTGGCTGCTGACAGGCAGCGGCTTAAGGCCGCATGAACCTTTTGCCTTTTGATTTCAAGAGTTTCTGCAAAGGCAGCGTCAACAGTGGGTTGCATTTTTAATAACGGTGTCACAACAGTCTCTTTTATGTTGCAGGCTCAATTTGCTATGTTATAGGCTCAATTTGCTATGTTGCAGGATCAATTTGTTTTTCTAGGGCTGCAACAGCCGCATTGCCAACCAGCAGGGCCAGCTCAGATTTTGCCTGGTTGTAGTCTGCTTTGGCCTGATGCCGGGTTTGCTTCAAGTTGTCATAAACCGTGTCAATCAGGGTTAATACCGATTGTTGATCGGCTGATGCTGTTTTTTTGCCCGGTTTTTTCTGGCTGTTAACGGCCTTGTACTGGCGGTCCGCCATCAAAATGGCATCATTTGAAATTTGAAGCTGTGTTTTGGCATGCCGGTAATGGTAGTACCGCTCAATAATGTCGGATTGGAGTGCCTCAACCTCTTTGGCCAGAATCACCATATCCGCATCAGTGACACGGGTTAACTGGGTATTGGCATCATCATCCCGGACCACAGACTGCACCAGGTTTGAGCCAATCAGGCCTGCTGGTGTTCCGGTCCACATGGTACCTGCAACCCCGCCCAAATGAATCAGGTTATTCAACAGTTTTTTGGAGAACGCTTGCCCTTGAACGGGTTGACCGGTTGCGTCTTTCTTTGAAAGCTTTTCAATGGCGTAGCGTATGGTCCCGCTGCGCTCAACAGCAACTTCCCACAACATCCCGATATCAGCTGTTGCCAGTTCTTCGTCATCCCGCAACTCATTGTAAATGGCCCGGTCCTGAAACGTTACATCATTATGAAGGGCGTTGAGCCGTGTTGTTAAAGGCTTGTCAAGCACCTTGGCAGCCTGGTTATTAATTTCAGCCTGCTTTTCAAGCGTGAGTGTAATGGAGGCGTCGGGTTCAGGCTTGTCAGATTTTTGAGACTTTGCGGATTTTTCAGCGTTTAAAAGAGTTGGCTCTGCAACAGCCCCTGAAATAGAGAATGAGACAGACATTGAAACAGACACTAATAGCGCAAGACCCAATGCAGTCAGTGGCTTATAAAACACGGCCTGCATCAGTAAATTCCTTTCTTCAGCTTGTCTGCCAGCGGCAAAGGTCCATTGCCTTTCACAGAAGCGCCAACAGTCTGGCTGAACTCGGCCAGCTGGCTACTTGCGGGATCTTTTTCTGTTGTGCCAGATGCGTTCACTGAACCAGATGCATTCACTGAAATTGTATTGGGCAATGGGCCATATGGCAGTGGTGCCATAAACTCGGCAAGTGCCGGCTTATCAAATTGATTGGGGTTGTTTTTATTTTGATTTTCGCCTGGCGTGGTTTTTAATGGCCCTGTGACCGGCGGAAGCTCCAGCATGGCCGGTAAATTGGGCCCAATAGCAATGGGCATGCTTTTGGTGACAGGATGGGTTTGGGCATTAAGACGAGTAACTTGCGTGTCTTTTGCTTGTGTGTCTTTTGGGAGTCCGGTGCTTGTGACTGTCTGCTTGGGTTTTGCAGGCAGGGTATAGACAATACGCTTGCTGCCCTTGGGTGTGTCATCCGGGAGGGTGTCTTTAGGCGGTGATGAATTGGGCAATGCCTTGGGTGACAAGCTAAAAGCCAGCTGGTCCACACTATTTTGCCCCGCAAGCCGCTCCAGCTTTAAGCGGTACAGTTTGGCCTGCTGCCGGGTTTTTGTTTCTTGCATTAATGCCTGATAATAGGTTAAACCGGCAGCCATAATGGCCAGCTGATTTTGACCGCTGCTGACATCGGCATAATTCTGACTGTATTTTGCGGTGCTGCCCTGATTTTCAATTAACGCCTCCAGGCTCTGGCGGTACCCCTGGTAATTGGTAATCAGTTTTTGCTTTAACGTATCAATTAAGCCCGCCAGCTGAATTTGCTCTGTGGGGGTCAGGCCGTTGCCAGGCAGGCCTGTTTGCCTTGAAACCATATTTTGCAGGGCATTGCTTGCTGCCATCGTGCCCATACTGCGGTAAGCCCCGGCCCCGGGTAGTGCTGTTGACCCCATCGCGGCTCCCGATATCAGTACATTGAGTGTTTTGCTTAAAAAATGGCTTGATTTCTTTTGCTGCAAGTCGGCAGGCATGGTCATTTTTTGTAAAGCAAACTGAATAACCGGGTTTTTCTCAACCGTGGCTTGCCACAGTAATTCCAGATCGGTTTCAGCCAATTGCTTTTGCAACGATGCAAGATCGGGTGTTTGCGGATCGTTTGAGTCGATTTTAGAAGCATCTGTGTTTAAGGAAGATTTTTTGGCATTCAGAGCGGTTAACTTGTCTTTGGGATCGCTCAGCTTAATCACGGGTGAGGTCACTGCAGACAGTGCAATGGGGGAAATACCAGTTTCAGTGGTGTTTAAAAGGATGGCCTCAGGGGAGCGAGGCACAATTTTTGGATTAATGACAACAGCTGGGGGCAAAAAATTCTTGACTGGCCATGGCGCTTGTTGGGTGAGTGCTTTTGCAAATACAGGGGAAACGGATAAAACAGCAGTTACCGTCAATGCAGCCAAGAATGAGTGTTTGACAGCTTTGCCAGTAAAAACACCATTGTAAACTCGGTGAATAGGGAAAGAATAATGAAGGGTCATGACAGTTTCAGGGGATAAGGGATTCATTGCGCATTGGGCCATTGGGCTTTGATTTTTTAGTTTAAAATATTAAATAAAATCTTAAATATATTGGGCACATTATTTATGACGTTATTTCTATTATACCGTGCCCAAGATGGATGAATAGGACCCAAGATGAATAGGAATTACTAAATAGGTTAGTTTTCATCAGTGGTTTATCCCATTAATTTAAATGTATCTAAAGAGTCTTTCTGGAATTTTTGTGATGTTTGTTGTCTTTCTTTTGCAATCGACAACTGATCTTCCAACCGTTTAATTTCCTGATCAAACCACAGTTCTCTTACCTGGAGTGCTTTTATGCGGGCTTGGATTGCCGCTGAAGCTTGTGGATTGCTACTTAGCTTTTCAGCAGAAGAAGCCAGTCTGCTTGCCAATGAGCTGAGCTGGGCTTTTCCCCATTGAAGGTTCTGAACTTGGTACTCTAACTCACTGATTTGCCCAACCAGCATTTGAGATATAAAGGCACTTGCAGCATGACTCATGGAAAGAAATCCACCCAGGAAATTGATAACTGCTTTATAAACACCCCACAACCGATTTTGTTGCCAGTGTTTTATCAATCCGATTGATATCGCCGCTTATTTACCCCATCAACTGGGAACTTTGGGCAAGAAAAAGTCGTCATTATTTTTTAAATACTATAAGTATCAATTTGCAAACCAAAGCAACAAATTGATGAATACTGTTGCTTTCCAGCCGGGCAACTTACAGACAGTTGAATGAATAAATAGCTTCGTTGTTCTTTTGACGAAGACTGAAATCACCGAAATCAGCAAAATTTACAATCTTTTACAATCAGTTAGTCTGTGAACTTTCTATGAACCTCAAAACTCAAAGCAGTGAACCGGCTACAAGTTGAATCCGGCAGACCCATTAAATTTTCATCTGAAATCTTGGATTCAGAAAAATTAAACAAAACTTGGAACACTCGCTATTAAGGAGGGCAATACCGATGAAAAGACAATCAATTTTTGCACTCAGTGCGGCCCTGGCATTGATTTGTACAGTGGCTTCTGTTGTTGTCACAACGCAAGACGCTGAAGCACACAGTAATCAGCGGTTTGGCCACCTCAACCACCAAAGGCCTTTTATTGTCACCCGAACAACAGTCAGACCTTTCAATAATCGTGTTTTTAGACCGCGTCATCGTGTATTTCGGCGTGTCAATAATCTCAGACGCTTTTGCAGGCCCCGTTTTGTGCGCAATCCTGTTATCAGAAGCAATCCCCGGGTCCGGGTTATTGGTGGGTATCGCTTTTTGTAAACGCTCTGGATGCTAACTCACAGCGCTGTTTTTGTTGTAGGATTAACCATTAACGTAAAAGCCAATTTGCCAATGAAGGAACCGCGACAATGCAGCGCTGCACGGTTTGCAACGGAAGAACCATTATGGTTGGGGACCGCTACAAGTGTATGAAATCAGCTTGTGAGGGCAGTCAGCTGTCGGAGGAATCCACTGAAATGAAGTGCCGTTGCGGTGAAACGATGAGTTATCAAGGCGAAGATTCCTGGGGACAGCCCAATTACACGTGCATCTACTGTGGTGCTTCCAAGCGCATTGAACGTTAAAAATAAACGCTAAGAATTGAGCGCTAAAACTAAACACAAATAATTCGTAAAGTATTATCCGCCTGAATTCTTTAACCGAATGCCTGAGACCATGAAAAAAAATATTGCAAGCGTAAAAAAGACAAAAAAAACCACAAAAAATTTCGCAAAAATAATCCAGAAACAAATATCTGGCGTTCAGGTTCTTTCTGGTTTAATTGCAGTGTTTTCGGGAATGGTCTGCTTAAGTATTACAGGCTGTGCCAGCCAAAAACCCTATGTTGCCAAAGTGGCTGAAGACGGTGTGACACCGGTTAACATTACCGTCCATCACGGCTTTAAACCCAGTCAAATTATTGTGCCTGCCTCACACCCGGTTCGCGTGCGATTCACCCGAACAGAGCACGCTCAAAAAAGCTGCATGGATGCTGTGATGATTCCTGATGAAGACATCACAGTAAACTTGCCGCCCCGAAAACCAAAAACCGTCCTGATTAAGAGCCATCCAAAAGGTGAAACCATTCAATTTGCCTGTGGCATGGACATGGTGAAAGGCAGTATTACTTTTCGTTAGAAGCGCATTTTATTCGATTAAAGGACCCCTATTCCATGCAGACACTGAATCAAGACGCTGCACAAACGGCCGTTATTCAAAAAACACCGGTTTCACAGCAAGCATTTGAGAAAGCATGTACCTTAATGCCCGGCGGGGTCAACAGCCCTGTGCGTGCGTTTAAATCCGTGGGCGGGCAGCCTGTTTTTATAGAAAAGGCCAAAGGTCCTTACCTGTGGGACATTGATGGCAACCGCTACATTGACTATGTCAACACGTGGGGGCCAGCCATTCTGGGGCATGCCCACCCAGCGATTTTGGACCAAATTACAGCGGTTATGCAAAACGGCACCAGCTTTGGTGCACCCACGCTGCTGGAAAATGAGATGGCTGAAAAAGTGATTCAGTGTGTGCCTTCGGTTGAAAAAGTGCGTTTTGTCAGCTCGGGTACAGAGGCTGTCATGAGCGCTATTCGGTTGGCCAGGGCTTACACTAAACGATCAAAAATCATCAAGTTTGAAGGCTGTTACCACGGCCATGCCGATTATTTGCTAGTCAAAGCCGGCAGTGGGGCTGCAACATTGGGCACACCAGATAGTGCAGGCGTTCCGGCTCAAGTTGCAGCAGATACCTTGAATGCTGAATTCAATAATGCAGACTCTGTCAAGTTCATTCTGGAAAACAACCCCGATGCGGTAGCAGGCATTTTGGTTGAGCCGATTGCCGGCAATATGGGCTGTGTCCCCCCCAAAGATGGATTTTTAGAACAGCTGCGTCAGCTGGCAGACCAACACGGTACCTGCCTTATTTTTGATGAGGTCATGACTGGCTTTCGGGTGGCATTGGGTGGCGCGCAAGCCCGGTATGGCATTATTCCAGACATTACCTGCCTGGGTAAAATTTTGGGTGGGGGGCTTCCTGCCGCGGCCTATGGTGGCAAGGCTGAAATAATGGGCTGTGTTGCCCCGGATGGTCCGATGTATCAGGCCGGGACGTTATCCGGCAATCCGTTGGCCATGGCCGCAGGGCTTGAAACCTTAAAACAGCTTGAAAAGCCTGGCGTTTACGAGACACTCGAAACAGTCAGTACCCAACTGGCTGACGGCATGCTTGCTCAGGCAAAAAAATATGGAATTGATTGTGTCGGGCATCAAGTGGGTGCGATGTTGACCCTGTTTTTTACAAAAGGCCCGGTAAGCAGTTATCAGGATGTTTGCAGGTTTAACCAGAAGCAATTCAATGCCTTTTTCTGGGGATTGATGCAACACGGGGTTTATACTGGGCCATCGCAGTTTGAGGCCAGTTTTTTATCACTTGCCCACACCGAACAAATTATTGAAAATACATTGGCTGTAACAGAACAAGTATTTGCTCAGATTTAAGAACTTTTTGGATGAGACTGTTGTACAAATAGTTTAAAAAGAATATTTAGTTATTTTTATTCAATGATTTACTAACAACAAATGCATTGCTTTTGTTTGATTGATTTAGTCCAAATAGCAAATTAAAACATTATGAAAACAAAGCCATAATTTTTTGACAACAATTAAGGGATAGATTGTTCAAAGTCTAAATTTTTTTGGCAATTATTTCTTTAGCTGGTTGCCTATCACCGTTACACGCAATGCGTCTTGGGGCATCAAGTAAAATCACATGAAATCCCAGATCCTGATAAAGTTCAAGAATACGGGGTGTTGCCTGATTGCTTGCAACAACACTACAAGGCTGTTTACTGAGCCACTGTGCCAAACGGATCTGGTCGGCCCAAGTAAAACCCTCTTTTGCGTAGGTAACAAAATTAACATCATATGGCGGATCTGCGTATATTAAGTCGGTGACATTAAGCTGCAAGTCAGAGAAATCCCCACTGGTAAATTGCCAGTTTTGAAACCAATGGACAAAGTGCTCCCAATCATCACCCGTTTTATAGTGGATGGTTTTGTATTGCCCAAAAGGTACATTGTAAAAGCCTCGTTGATTAAACCGACATAGCCCATTATATCCTGTACGATTTAGGTAGTAAAACAACCAGGCTGCTTCCGGGGTATTCTGTTTTCCGTCAGCAATCAGTTGGTTAAACAGTACCCGGTTCTGATAATAAACAGCGGATTTATTTTCTAATACCGGTGGTTTTGTCTTTATCAGCGTCTTGTCTTGCAAGCACCGGTAGAAATTAATCAGGTGTGGATTGACATCATTTAAGACCGCTTTTTTTGGGTTGAGACCCAGTGCGATTGCCAGGCCACCGCAAAAAGGTTCAACGAGCCTGGCTGTTATTTTGGCTGTTTTAGTATGATGGTATAAATGACTTTGCCAGATGCTATTAAGTTCTGAAACGAGCCAGCGTTTCCCCCCAGCCCATTTCAAGGGTGGTGTGGCTTGTTTATCTTCAAATAAACTTTTTAACATATGGCTACAAAAAGCTCAGTCCAATTGAATAAAAATTCTATTTTACAAACCCTAATTTCCCGGGATATGTTAACACTTTATTTATTCAATAATTCATGTGCTAATTTAACAACAACAAAATCTTAGACTTTTGATAAGATTTTTTTCCTTTCCGCTTTTTGTGTCAAGGTAGGGCTTTCTCTAAAAACAGACTTTCTTTTTTGCAGTATACTGAAAAACGTCTTAATTAGGAACAATTCAATGATACAGTATTTCTAACAACCCCGTTACCCGATAAAAAACCCATTCACTAAATATTGTAAGTGTTTAAGGAAATCGCCTGATGATGGCAAGTTCACCCACTAGTCTCGCGTATGAAACCGTGATTGGTCTTGAAGTACATGTGCAATTGAAAACCAATGCTAAGCTGTTTGATGCTAGCCCAAACACGTTTGGTGAAACCCCGAACAAAAACATCAATTCGCCTTGCCTGGGTTTGCCTGGTGCATTGCCAGTTCTCAATGAAAAAGCCATTGCATTTGCAATCAAGCTAGGCCTTGCCCTGAATTGCGAGATTGCCCCGGTTACCAAATTTGATCGCAAGCAGTATTTTTACCCGGACTTGCCCAAAGGCTATCAAATTTCTCAGTATGACAAGCCCATTTGCGCCAACGGCCATATGACGCTGTTCAATGGTAGACGGGTCCGGATTTTAAGGGCACACCTGGAAGAAGATGCCGGAAAACTGGTCCATGCCGGTGCTGACGGACTGGATGGATCGACCCACAGCCTGGTGGATTTAAACCGTGCTGGGGCACCCTTGGTTGAAATTGTGACAGAACCTGACATTCGTAGTGCTGAAGAAGCCCGGGATTATATGCAGCAGATACGCAACATTGTCAGATACCTGGGGGTGTGCGACGGCAACCTTGAAGAAGGCTCTATGCGGTGTGACGCCAATGTAAGCATTCGCCCCGAGGGCAGCACCGTACTAGGCACCAAAACTGAAATTAAGAACATGAACAGTTTTCGCGCAGTGCAGCGCGCCATTGAATCAGAAGTGGCCCGGCAAACCGAACTGCTGCAACATGGAAAAACAATTGTGCAAGAATCCCGGTTGTGGAACGAGGCAACCCAGAGTACAAGGACCATGCGCAGCAAGGAAGAAGCCCATGATTACCGGTATTTTCCTGATCCAGATCTGTTGCCCATTGCCATTTCCAGCGAAAAGGTTGCCAGTATTAAAGCGGAACTGCCAGAATTGCCTGCCGCGCGGTTGAACCGATACACCACAACTTGTCAGCTGAGTGAGCAAGATGCATTGGTTTTGGTTGAATTTAAAGAAATGGGCGACTTTTTTGACGCGGTTTGCCTGCACTCAAAAAACTATAAAGCCGCCTCAAACTGGATTCAAGGGGATATTACCGGGTACTTAAACACCAAGAAACTCTCAATTGATGCCATGCAGCTCAGCCCGGAAGCACTGGCTGAATTAATTCAACGGGTGGATACTGGGGAAATCAGCTCTGCCATGGCCAAAAAACTGTTGCCCCAACTGATTGAAAAGGGCGGAACCCCCAAAGCCCTGATTGAAGCTCAGGGTCTTAGTCAGTTAAACGATCCCGATGCCATAAAGGCGGTGATTGAAACGGTGCTGGCTGCAAATACCAAAAATCTTGAGAGTTACCGGGCCGGAAAAGACAAGTTGTTTGGCTTCTTTGTCGGACAAGTCATGAAAGAAACCAAGGGGGCTGCAAACCCTGAACTGGTCAATCGTTTACTAAAAGAAATGCTTTAACCCCCATGCCACTGCCGTCCATTGCCACCGAAGACACCATTGCTGCCATTGCCACAGCCCGAGGCCAAGCCGCTGTTGCCATTATTCGCGTTTCGGGTGATGCCGCACTGGAAGTGGCTTACGCGATTTTTCAGAACAAGCAGAGCATGACCAAAACCCTGAAACCTGGCCGGTTTTATACCGGGTGGATTCATGATGAAAATAATACCCCGATTGATCACGTTTTGGTCCTGGTTTTTGCTTCACCAAAAAGCTATACGGGTGAAGATGTTATTGAAATCCACTGTCACGGCGGGGATGTGCTGGCCCAAAAAATTCTGGCGCGATGTATTGCCGTCGGGTGCCGATATGCTGAACCTGGTGAGTATACGCTCAGGGCCTTTTTAAACGGAAAAATGGATTTAACCCAAGCAGAATCCGTGATGGATTTAATTTCCTCGGGCAGCAGCCGTTTGTTGCGGCAGGCTTCTGATAATATCCAGAACCGCTCATTGGGGACTTATCTGGATACGATGGCCCATGGCTTAATGGCACTGCAAGCCCAAATGGTTGCAAGCATTGATTTCCCAGATGAGGTGGAAGAGCCCAAACGGGAGGTCATTGCGGTTCAGTTGGAAAACTGCCTCACGCAAATGGGTCATCTTCGGGAAAATGCCGAAAAAAGCCGGATTGTCCGGGAAGGTATCAAAGTGGCTATTCTGGGGATGCCCAATTCCGGGAAATCCTCGTTGTTTAACGCACTGCTAGCAACTGAGCGTTCGATTGTCACCCAGGAGGCAGGGACCACCCGGGATGTTGTGAGCGAAGTGCTGGACATTGATGGCATTGCCGTGACCTTAATTGACACAGCAGGAATTCGAGAAACCCAGGAAAGCATTGAAATTATGGGGATTGAGCGCAGCTGGAAAGCAGCCAGTGAAGCCCATATTGTTTTGTACCTGGTGGATGCCTCTGTCGGGGTTTTGCGTTACGATACCCAGATTTTGTCCAAACTCGATCCAGGGTCAACCATTGCTGTGGGCAATAAAAAAGATCTAATGCTTGATCACCAGAAAAAGTATGGCGGCTGGGTTTATTTGTCGGTCAAAACCCAGGAAGGCATTCCTGATCTTCTGAATGCACTGAAATCAAAGATCCAGACCCTTTCCCCGGAAGAATCAGGTGTCATTCTGGCCCTGAATGAGCGTCAAATTGCGTGCTGTATTGCTATGGAAGAAAAATTGCAGGAAGCCAAAGAAGCCCTTGATTCTGAGCTGCCCCTGGATTTGGTGACATTGCCCTTAACGCAATCCTTAAAAAAGCTGGATGAACTGCAAGGCCGGGATACCACGGAAGACGTGCTGGGTGAAGTGTTTGCCCGGTTCTGCGTCGGAAAATAATTTGGCCCCTCAAAAACCCAGAAAAATAATACTGCAAGACAGCAATGGCGCAAAACGGTTTAACAACCCAAGAAAACCTGTTTCGGATGCTTGCCCAACTGATGGTGGTGGGCTATTCCGGCAAAACGCTGGGTGAAGTCACCAAGCGTTTTATTGATTTGGGTGTGGGCGGGCTTATTTTTTTTCGTGAGAATTTCCAACACTGCCAAAGCCCTGCAGAGATTAAAAAAATCACCCAGGGTTTGTATGAGTGTTTTCCGGCAGATTGTTTAACACCCTTGTTCAGTATTGATCAAGAAGGCGGTCAAGTTGAGCGGCTGCCTCATACTTGTTTCCCAACGGGTCCCAACCCGTTAGCCTTGGCCTTAAGTGAAAACCCGGAAAGCCTGGCTAAAAATTATTATGAAACCATGGCCCGTCAGCTTGTTGACTTGGGGTTTTGGTGTAATTTTTTTCCGACTGTGGACTTGAACAGCAACCCGGATAACCCCATTATTGGGGTTCGCAGTTTTGGGGACAACCCAGAAACCGTTCAGCGCTTGTCTGGCCTTGCATTGCAGCAATTTAAAAACAACGGCTTAATTGGTGTTGCAAAACACTTTCCTGGTCATGGCAACGGCCAGGTTGATTCGCACCTGGACTTGCCGGTGATTCACTTTTCACCGGAAGAAATGGCCTGTTTTCAGCACAGTATTCAACACGATGTGCCGGGGGTTCTGGTTGCGCATGCACTTTATCCTGAACTGCAGCCAAGCAGCGAACTGGATGCCCATTGTCCGGCTTCTGCGTCGCCAACCATCCTCAATGATATCCTTCGTAGGCGCTGCGGTTTTTCGGGTGTTATTTTTAGTGATGACATGTGTATGGGTGCCATTACCCGGTATCAGTCAGCCCCTGAGGCGGCTGTTGCTGCAATTCAAGCCGGCATTGATATGCTGATCTACAAGCAGAGTACGAAGGCGGAGTGGACTGTTCTGGAAACGCTGATTGCAAAAGTTTCCGCTGGTGAAATCCCATTGGCGCAAATTACAGACTCTGTTGCGCGGATTGAAGCCTTGAAGCAGCGCTACAGCATGACACAACAAGGACTCAAACAGCCTTCGATAAAAATCACAACGCCACCACCCAGCGGCACGGTCCCAGACTCTGATGAGATGGCATTGGAGTTTGCCCACCAGGCCACGACGGTTGTAAAGGCTAGCCGTATCAATACAACGGCATTCACTGGGAATAACACCCTGGAACCAACATTTCAGGGGATTTTGCGGAATGCCAGAATCTTGCTCATTCATCCGGACCGTGGCAGCATTGTGAATTATGCTTTTGACAGCCCAACATCCCCTGACTTGGATACCGTGTTGACAACATTGGGCTTTGCCAATGTCACCAGCATTCCATACAACGTAACAGCAAGCACTGAAACAGAGTGCCAGCTATCAAGACTATTATCGAGACCACTTGAAAAACTGGCCAGTATCGGCAACCCGACCGTCGGCAATCTGACCGGATGGGACTGGTTTGTTTTCGTGACGTTTACCCCCACCATTCACCGCGGACAAGTGGATTTGTTTCAGCAGCTGTATCAAAAGTGCCCAGCAGAAAACCATCTTGTGGTTTCTGCGGGGATGCCTACACCGGTTGATGGCATCCATGAGCACTGCAGCACCCATATTGTGATGGCCAGTTACCGGCCTGCAGCAATGACAGCCCTGGCTGAATGTTTACTCAACCCGAATAGCGTTTTATAATAGAACTTCTTGGTTTTATTATAAAATTTCTTGTTTCATAATCATTTTAGCTTCTTTAATTGTTCTTCTTTAATTATTGATAACTTCTTTTTTAGTGTGTGTTTTATCTTGTGAGTGCCTGCTATGTCATCAGCAAATCCTTATTTCAATCAGACCGTTTATATTTTGAACGGGCTTCGCACCCCCATTGGCAGCTTTTTGGGAGCACTGTCCTCCCTGACGGCTCCAGATCTGGCCAGTGTGGTCTTAAAGCAATTGGTTGCCAGTGCAACGGTCAGCCCTGATGCCGTGGATGAGGGGATACTCGGCTGTGTTTTGCCTGCAGGCATTGGGCAGGCCCCAGCACGCCAGGCTCTCAAAAAGGCAGGATTTCCTGATGCTGTTGGGGCTTTGACGATTAATAAAGTTTGCGGATCTGGAATGAAAGCAATCATGCTGGCGGCTAATACCATTCTTTCTGGGGATGCCCACTGTGTTATCGCTGGTGGGATGGAGTCGATGTCACAGTCGCCGTTTTACCTGAACCGAATGCGAACAGGCGTTAAACTGGGGCACCAGAACTTGACGGATGGCATGATCCACGACGGGCTTTGGGATCCGTACAATGACTTTCATATGGGAAGCTGCGCAGAAGCGTGTGTCGAGAAATACGGGTTTTCACGCCAAGAGCAAGATGCTTATGCGGCCAGCAGTTACCAGAAAGCCCAAGCAGCCGTTAAAAATGGCCTGTTTGCTGAAGAGATTGTTCCCGTTGCCGTACCGCAACGCAAAGTAGACCCTGTCATTGTAGACACCGATGAAGAGCCCTTTAAAGGAAAAATCGAAAAGCTGCCCGGTTTACCCCCCGCTTTTGAAAAACAGGGGACCATTACTGCGGGCAACGCCTCAACACTCAATGATGGGGCTGCGGCCTTGCTGCTGGCTTCGGCAGATTTTGTAAAAGCCCACGGCTTAAGGCCCATTGCTAAAATTGTTGCCCATGCCACCCAGAGTCAGTCACCAGCCTGGTTTACCACAGCGCCCATTGGCGCGGTTGAGTCCGTGCTTAAAAAAGCAGGGCAGTCTGTCTCAGACAGTGACAATTTTGAGATTAACGAAGCCTTTTCAGTCGTGGCCATGGCCGCTCAAAAAGAATTGGGCCTGCCCGCAGAAAAGCTGAATGTTCGCGGCGGTGCCGTTGCGTTGGGACACCCCATTGGGGCAAGCGGTGCGCGCATTGTTGTGACCCAGTTGCACACCCTGCTTTCAACGCAAGGCAGTGTGGGGGTGTCGGCGCTTTGTATTGGCGGTGGTGAAGCAACTGCCCTAACCATTGAAACCGTTTAATCTGGAACCGTAATACGCGCCGTCTTACTTAGAAAGTGTTATCTAAAAAATGTTAGGCTCTAGATCACTTAAGGTATAATCTTGAGTGGTGGAAAGCCAATGAAACGAAGACGCTTAAGCGATTACAAAATTAAAAAGATTATTAGACACTTTGTGCTGGACGTGAATGCGACCCAGACCAGTGAACTTCTCATCCATAGTCGAGCGACGATTAACAACTATTTTAGACGGTTTAGAGAACTTATTTACCAAAGCCGAATGAATGAAAAAAACTTGTTGGTGGGAGCCATTGAAGTAGACGAGTCCTACTTTGGAGCAGCTCGGCCCCGTGGAGCTCCTAAAAAGCTCAAGCGGGGCCGAGGCAGTCTGAAGCAGCCAGTGTTTGGTATTTTTGAACGCAATGGCCAAGTTTACACAGAACTGGTGCCAGACTGTAAAAAAGCCACACTGCATGCGGTTATTTTAGGAAAAGTAAGCCTGGATGGCGTGATTCACCGTGACGGGTGGCGTGGCTACAATGGCTTGGTAGACGTAGGCTTTGACAAGCATTTACGGGTCAATCATAACGAAACCTACAGCCTGGGAAAAGGCCAGCATATTAACGGGATTGAAAGCTTTTGGAGCTTTGTAAAAAGGAGGCTGAGGCGTTTTAACGGTATAGCCAAACACACCTTTGAACTCCATTTGAAGGAATGTGAGTGGCGTTGGAAGAAGGAGACAGGTACACTGGAACAAGAACTGTTCAAACTATTCAAAACTCTGCGAGTTTTAAACAGGTCGAACAGTTACGACGACTATTGATTGTTTTTATTTAACTGATCTAGAGCCAATGTTATTTAGAAAAAAAGTCAGTTTGAAAAAATGACATCCGCACACCCAAGCACTGTACAAAAAAACCCGGGAAATGATCCCATTCAGGCCATTCAAACTGTTGCTGTTGTTGGTGCTGGGCAAATGGGCCATGGCATTGCACAAGTAATGGCGTGCGCTGATAAATCTGTTTTATTCTACGACAGCAATGCTGAGGCCCTGCAAAAAGGTCAGGATGCTATCGCTGCCAGCTTGCAGAAACTAAACCGCAAAGGGAAAATTTCTGATGAAGCACTCGAAAAAGCAGTGGCTCGCATTGTCCCAGTCCACGACTTGGCGGCACTTTGTGACGCTGATTTGGCGATTGAAGCCATTGTGGAACTGGAGAGCGCCAAGACCGCCCTTTTTCAAAGTCTGGATGCATTCTTACCCCCCAAAGCACTGCTGGCTTCCAATACGTCCAGCATTTCAATTACCCGGCTGGCAGCCTCTACGCACCGTGCGCCCCAGGTGATTGGCATGCACTTTATGAATCCTGTGGCTTTAATGCAGCTGGTTGAAATTATTCGCGGGGCTCAAACCAATGATGCAACCTACCAGTGCATTGCCAGCCTGACAGCAGAACTGGGAAAAACAGGGGTCATGAGCCGTGATTTCCCCGGCTTTATTTCCAACCGGGTCTTAATGCCGTTAATCAATGAAGCCATTTTTGCGTTGTTTGAAGGCGTGGGCAGTGCCGCAGACATTGATGCGGTGATGAAACTGGGCATGAATCATCCGATGGGGCCGCTGCAGCTGGCAGATTTTATCGGCCTCGATACGTGCCTGTCCATTATGACGGTCTTAATGGATGGCTTTCAAGATGCCCGGTTCAGGCCATGCCCGCTATTAAAACAATACGTGGATGCAGGGTATTTGGGCAAAAAAACAGGCCGAGGCTTTTTTGAATATTAAGTTTGTTTGATTTACTCTCATTTTAACCCAACAATCCTCTTTACAAATCTTCTTCTGTTTTCTCACTGGTTTTGAATGCACAATTTAGACAGGTAATTCTTTTTTATTAACAGAAGTGCTTTCAAAATAAAACGGATGTAAAAAAAGAAAAAAGACCGTCTCATGACTATCCAAGATGATATTGCTGCGGTTCAATCCGATAAATCTTCTGTTTACGGGCCTGTTAAATCCTGGCGCGTTGGCTCATCCCTGGGCATTGATATGCTGCTGGAAACTTCAACCTGCTCGTTTAACTGTATTTATTGCCAACTGGGCAACATTCAGTTAAAAACGGCTGAACGCATGATCTATGTTCCGACTGCACAACTTGAGCGTGACTTGCGCCTCAGCGACTGGCCATCGGCAGATATTATTACATTCAGCGGCAGTGGTGAGCCTACACTGGCATTAAATCTGGCTGAGGCCATTTATCTGGTGAAAGAATACACCCAAAAGCCGGTGATGGTCTTAACCAATGCAACATTGCTTGATGATGATGCCGTTATCGCTGATTTACAAAGCGCTGACATTGTCGCCTGCAAGTTGGATGCCGGCTCGGAAGCATCATTAAAGCAAATGAACCGCCCCGTGAATGGCATTACGTTGGCCAGCATTGTGAGCGGTATTAAAAAACTGAAAACCCGCTATTCGGGTAAACTGGCATTGCAGTGCATGTTTATGCCAACCAATATAAAAGAATTGGAATCAATGGCTGAATTAATCAACGACATTCAGCCGGATGAAGTGCAGCTGAACACCCCTAAGCGCCCATATCCGCTGTCCTGGGTATTAGCGTCTCGTGGCAATCACAGTGAAACGGGCTATCCGTCTCGCAAGCTGCGGGTAATTGAGCCTCTGAAAGCCGAGGAAATCGAAGCGTTTCTCGCTAAAAATACCCAGGTGCCCATTGTTTCCATTTACAATAAAGCTTAAAAACAACCCTCAGCTTTTTCTGGACTCTGATCACGTTATTGCATTGAATAATGATGACTTTTCAAAGTGTTTTTTTATTTTATTAAAGGAAAGTTGTGCCCTTTCGATTAATGACACCTACCTGGACAGCAGAAGATTTTCTTGTGAGCTTTTTTACGTCAAATCAGGATTTTTTCAAACATACTTTATATCTTTCCTTTAAAAATCAAGCATTCTGACGCACAATTTCATAGAGCAAAACTGCACCTGCCGTTGAAACATTAAGCGAGCTAACATGGCCCTGCATGGGAATACTTAATAAAGCATCGCAGTGTTTTTGAACGCCTGGCCCAATGCCGTTTTCCTCGCTTCCTAAAATAAGAACAACCGGCGTATCAAATTGCGCTTGGGTGTAAGGCATTGTTTTACTGCCAACGGCTGCCCCATAAACCCAAAACCCTTTGGTTTTTAACGTTTGCACGGCCTGGCTGATATTACCAATCGTGCCAACGGTCACCGTTTCTTCAGCCCCAGAAGCCGTTTTAGAAACAGCAGGACTTAGTCCAACACTGTTGTGACGAGGCAGCAACACACAAGCAACACCACAGCCATCGGCAACCCGAAGCAACGCCCCCAGATTTCGGGGATCAGTTATGCCATCCAGAATCAGGACCACTGGCTTTGTTTGCTGGACAAGTGCTTTATCCAGCATATCGCAGATGGCTGTAAAATCCAGAATGGGTTTGGCTGCCACAGCAGCAATAATACCCTGGTGTGCAGCGGACGATCGTTCTGGCAAGACAGGGGCATGGCGGCCTTGATCTGGTGGTTGGGTGTTGCAAAGCAGTTGGTCCAGTTTTTGCTTGGGCACCCGCTGAACCATAATTTTATGTCGGGCAGCAATGGCCAGGCTATCTTGAATACGTTTGTCGGGTTTCAGGGTTTCCGACAGGTAGAGTTTACTTACTGTGGTGGGATTGGTTTCAAAAATGGCTTTAACACTGTTTTTTCCGTAAACATAACGGCTGCCAATGCCTAAAAGGTTGCCAGTACGACTATTATCACCTAGGCTTTGCAGAATTCGAGAGCTACTTGCGGTTTTTACCGGGGCAGGCTTTTGTGTTTTTTGTTTTTTCTCTGATGCCGCGGCTGTTTTTTTGTGAGCAGAGTTTCCCCATTTTTTTGACTGGCTTTTAGAAGAAGGGTTTTTTTTTGAACCTGGCTTTTGCACTGATTTTGGCATTGATTCAGGCATTACTTTATTAGCCGGATGATGGCCTGACTTATTTTTTGACTTTGGTTGTAATTTTCGGCTTGGTTTTTGAGGGTTTTTTTGCGTTTTATTCATTTGGATTTTATTGATTTAGATTTTATTTTATATGGTTGCTTTTAAAATTTATGACTTTTGAAATTTAAACCAAGACTTTAGTCTTGTCCAGACGGATGGCGATGACTGAGGGCTGCTTTCAGGAAAGGGCTTTGGGGTAGCAATAAATCCGTTGGTGGCTACTGTGGCCGAAACCTGCTTTAAACTGAGCAGTTTAAGCCGCTCAGCCTCAATATTATATTGCCAAAGGCCCATAAAGTTTTTTTGAACCCGTTGACTGGCCGTTTTTTTATAATGCCAGGCATTTAACAGAACCGTATTGTTGCTGTCGGGTTGCCAGCCCAGGGGCTCGATATCAAAGGAATACTGAGAAAGCAGCGGCGGGTTGTCTCGGGTTTGCCAGTAATTGGCAATAGCCCGGTGAATTTCCGGATAAATGCTTACGATACCGGATGCTTCATCAAAGATCAGTACATTGGAGGTTTTCAACCCCAGATACAAAAGGCCGCTGTACTCTTTAATCAGAATACGCTCGCTGTTTGCAGACCAGTCAACCACCGTTAGGGTTTTAAAACTGTAGCGTCTGGGGTCGGTGCCAGTGTTTGTCTTTTCATTTTTTGTACGGGCCAATACTTTACGGAACGCAGTCATTAAGGCAGGGTTAAACTGATTTTGATAATTTTGAATGGCCCGCTTTTCATAGGTCTTAAGCGCTTTTGACGGCTCCTGGGCTTCAGGATCCATGGCATCAGGGGGGAGTTTTACAAGGGCAGGCAGCAGTTTTACCCAGAACAAGGTGCAATAGGTTTGACGAAAACTGGGAATAAAGCCCACTTCAGAGAAAACAATCGCGGATTGGTCCGGTGAAACCACAGGAACACTGTAGACCACTTTTTTGGCTTCAATATTCCAGAGGTTGATATTGTTTGGTCCAGTATTGTAGGGTTTAAAGTCCATCAACGCCGATGGATCTGTATAATTTGCGGGCGAAAACGGCGAGATTTTTTCCAAGGTGGGTACTGTTTGACCAGACAGGGTTTTATCCGGCACAATAGCAGGCGGTTGGCTTAGCTGTACCGGGGCATCTAAAGGTTTTCTCCCCCAGGTGGGGTGATTAAAACTCAAAAAACAACCCAGAAGAAATACCTCAAGAAGTAGCCCAGTAAGTGGCCAATGGGTTCTTTGCTTTTGGAAAAAAGATGGGGAGAAAGGCAAAAACGTCAAACCATTAAGATCCTGTTACATTGAAT
>JBCDLA010000004.1:0-54528 GCA_038745945.1 Cyanobacteria bacterium P01_H01_bin.74
AGCAGGCAGGCCAGGACGACCCATGAGCTTATTTAACTCTCTTTCTCTTATTTCTATTTAAAAACAATTTTTAAATAAAACTTGTTATTTATTTTCTTAATGTAAATTTCTTAAGAGAGTTTTTTAAATTCCAAGTCCTGGTAAGAAATCTATTGAAGAGCAGCAGGAAAATGTAAAAATACCAGAAACCGAGAAGCAATCTTTTCAAACCATGTAAAAGTTGGCCGACAGTGGATAAGAAACCCAAAAAAGCATAAGGTGAGCTTTTCTTAAAACATTTTTTCTTTCTTTTTTAAATAAACAATTTTTTGCGCCGAATTAAATAAAAACCTAAGGAAGCTTAGGAACGAGTAAAAGCAAAAGTCGCAAACATTACACTAAAAATAAGGGCTCCCAGTTGAATTACTGTGGGTGCTTGAATTAACCACACAGGACTTTTTAAAAGAAAAATAACAACAGCAGCTGCAATTACCGATTTGACCACTGGGTAATGCCAAAAACCCCTTAATGCAGGAAATTGAGAGTTTTTTTCATTAGGGTGAATGGGCTTCCATTTTTTATTATTGCTTACGGCGGCTCTTTCTTGATCATAAATTTTACGCTTCACAGGACTGCTAATAATTCGATACGCTTTTTCAACATCTGAAAAGTACTGGGTAAGCTGGGATGGTTTTCTGCGCGTATGAAAATGCTTGGGTCCGGATGAGCGAACCCACTGGCGATACGCCGCATTAATTTCTGCTTGGCTTGCAGTGGGTGAAACATTTAAGAGTTCATAATAGTCTTTGCTTGCCATACACTAAATTATAGACAGTTATAAAGATTGTTTCAATAATTTTTTAGGAGTTTAAACTTGTTGACAGAACAATTACGAAATGATACCAGCCCTGTTGGAGAAACCCCTTTTTCAAAAAGAGGGAAACCGGTTATTTTAATGTGCTCCCCTAATTACTTTAATGTCACATATGCAATCAACCCCTGGATGGATCCTACTGTCCCCTGTGATATCGAACTGGCAAAAAAGCAGTGGGAAGAACTTTACAATGCTGTTCTGTCTTCAGGTGCTGATATTGAAATTCTAAAACCGCAGCCCAACTTACCAGATATGGTCTTTACAGCCAATGCCGCTTTTGTTTACAACAACAATGCCGTTATTGCTCATTACAAACACCCTGAACGCCAAGCCGAAGAACCCTTTGCCGCCGAGTGGTTCAAATCACAGGGTTTTTCTGTCACCACTTTGCCAGAAACCATTTACTTTGAAGGATCAGGCGACGCCTTAATCTGGGATACACATATTTTTGCTGGTCATAAGGCCCGGAGCAGTATAGAAGCCCATGCGTATTTAAAAGAAGCTAGCGGGCTGACTGTTCACCCTATACAACTTGATGATCAACGCTACTATCATGTTGATGTCTGCCTTTGCCCCCTGGATACTGGTGACTTTATTTATGCCCCAGATGTTTTTAATGAAAAAACGCGGATACAAATTGAATCGGTGGTGCCCGAAAGCAAACGCATTGTGGTTTCTGCTGAAGAAGCGGCTCAATTTGCGTGCAATGCCATTAGCGTTAATGAGAGGGTTATTCTGAATTCGGGTGCACCCCGGTTGACTGAAACGTTAAAAGCAAAAGGCTACCACCCAATTGAAGTCAACTTAAGTGAGTTCATTAAAGCGGGTGGTTCTGCCAAGTGCCTGAGTTTACGCTTAGCCTGAGTTTCTTAAAAAAACAGCCAACTTTTGTTGATTACTTATTGTATCAGGCGCTATTAACAGGTACTAATTTCATCCGATGAGAATGCCTTAAAATTAAGTGATGGGTCAACACGTAACCAAAAGCAAGGGAATAATGCTATATTATTGATCAGTTTCTGAAAACAATTGAAATGACAGCATTGCATGGCCTATGAAACCTCAACAACCAGTGCTTTTCGAAATCAGTATAATAAAGTGGATCGTCGGCTAAGACGCATTGTTGATGATGCGGTTGAAATTATTAAAGAATTCCCGACCGATTACCAACATAAAATAACGTACATCAGTAAGCGCAAAGAAGGGGGACTGTATCGCTTCCGAGTTCCGGGGTGCCATATTTTTTACATTTTGCCTGAAAAAGAAACTGAGAAACCCAATACCATTATATTAACGGCTGTTAAGCCCTTACGTTAATAGCTTATATACTGTATAAGTTCTTTTTTTGCGTGAAGGCAAGATCTTTTCTTAAAACACTTTTTCTTTTGACTGTTTTGCGTCAAGACAAGACCTTCTTAAAACATATTTTCCTTTGCTCCGTTAGGGGAGAGAGGTCGCTCCCTCTCCCCTAACAACCCCTCACCGCGTAAGCGGGAGGTCCCCCCCGCTTAACACCCCCCGAATCAGTTGCATGTTTACGGTCATCCTACCTTACCCAAAGGGCATCCATATCCCTTAGCCCTAACGGGCAAGGGCTACGGACCGTTCACGCTGCGGTTGCCTTCAGCAATCCTCACTCGCAAAGTCGGTTTCTGGGGTTATTGCTATCGCAATTTTACACCCCAGAACCAGTTGACCTCGTATCTCCGAGAGAATTTTTCCAAACCTGCCACGAGGGCTTTACACTGGCGGAAAAATCTGTTATTTGAGACAGGCAAGTTGAAATAAAAGCACAGCCGAAGCCTTGGAGGCTGTGCCACTTTGAAACTTGTTTGAAGCTGTGGCGAGTTTAGATTTTTCACACGAGTGTAAAAAACGGCTGGGCTACTGGATGTTATCCAGTCAAAAAGTAAAAATTAAATTCGGGGCCAGCCAGGGCCCCTGACGAAACAAAGTAAAAGAAAGAAAATGTATTTGGTATTTGAGAAAATCTTACTTTCCCCTAACGGAACAAAGAAAAAAAGTGAATTCAAGAAAATCTTGCCTTCCCGCAAAAGACCTGAGAGAAAGTCTTTAATCACCAAGGGGTCGTTAGGGGCCAGACAGGTCCTCTAACAATACAGTAGAACCATCCGATCAATTAAATCTCGGGCCGCTGCAATTTTTGGAATGTAAAAAAAAGGGTGTGCTGGCATTGCAGACAACGGGGCTGAGGAGACCACAACCATTTTTTCAGCAGGTAATCCCAGTTCCAGCAAGGCATGGCCAACATCTACACCGCTTTTTTTGCCGTTAATCTGCCAGTCCAGTATCACAAAGTCAGGCCGATAGCTTTGAAAAGCTTTGATTGCGGCGTCATAATGATCGACAGTATTGCAAAGCATAAAAGCTGGGTGGTTTTGAACCAGCCGACCAATAATATTTTGCCACGCAGGATCGTTTTCGACCAGCAGAACTTGAACTGGTGGCTGTTTGGTTTCTGTTGTCATGCGGTGGTGGATCGTGAGCGATTTGTTTTTTGGGGCATCATTTTATATTTTTGTAACAATTGACTGCTGGTCTTAAACCCTTTAAGCTGTTTGTCCAACTGGCTGCAATGTGCAACCAGCTTTGCTTGAATGTTGGTATCCAGTTGCTGAATTTGCTGAAGAACAGCTTCTAATGAATGATGGGTGCCTGGGTCATCAATTTGAATTAGCACTTGTGATGCCATAATTTGACCCAATAGGGTGTCTCGCTGAAGAATCTGCTGGCTTATTGCAGGGATGTCAAGATGTTTGGTTTCGGTGTTTAGCTGTGTTAATAAGTGCTCTGTCATCAGATACAGGGCATCGAGTGCGCCAGAAGGATTATTGTCATACGCAAAAGCCAAAAGAAATAACTCGTGTTGCAGTTGTTGATACTGGATTTTATAAAAAAGTTTACCTGTTACAAATTTTTAACAGAAGCAGTCTGGTGTTTAATGGTATCGTCAATTTCTGGATTGTTGTTGTTCTGTTCTTTGAGAGCAATACTTATCGCCTCTTCCCAGGTGGCTTTTAATTGCCTGAGATGAAACAAAACTTCATCAATCAAGGCAATATCTTTTTTGATGTTGGCCTGAACCAGTTGGTAATTTAAATACTCATACAATTTTATCAAGTTTTCAGCCATTTCACCACCAACTTCCATATCCAGGCTATTCATAAATTCCTGGATGATGTGCTGAGCTTTCAACAAGTGGTTATGAAATTTTTCCAGATCATTGGTTTCATGAGCTTTTTTTGCAATCAGCAAAAAACGAATTGCCCCCTCGTAAAGCATAATGAGAAGCTCTGTGGGGGTTGCTGTTTCAATTTGATTTTTCTTGTAATGATCGGCTTGTTTTGCGTAAGGGTGATTAAACGCACTCATGCAAGAGAAATCCTTCTGGATAGTAAACCGGGATGACACTATTAATCTATCGTCAAGCCAAAGAATTTCTCAAATTTAGATTCATTACCTCCTCTGTTTGGCGGAGGCAATGAGTGAAACAGCGCACAAAACAAGGAATAGTCGTTTTTATGCATATGGATGGGTCTGTTAGTTCAACTTAGGGCATTCAATAGCGAAGTTCTGTCCACGTAATCCGAAACAGTAAGACTTGTTGGAGGAGGAAAGCAATCATGGGTTATTCCTACACGGGTAAAGGCGATGCCAGTTTATTTTCCGGTTTAAATACACTGGACTCAGGGGTTACAAGCACATTGTCATTAAGCAACCGAAAAGAAACTCTCGCCGTTATGGGCACAGAATCGTTTTGGGATGGTGTTAATGACCTTAGAATGGGCAATGTTGTTTCAGCAAATACAGCCTTTGTTGGCCTGTAGCTGAAAAAAGAATAAAAACTTTAAGTTCAATCCTATAGGATTCATTCTATGGTTTCATCATTGCAAGAACGCACACCAGATTGTATTTCTTATGACACTCAGCCTATCACATGGCAGGTTTTCTTAACCAATACAGCTGACAAAGCCCAGCGAAAAATGGACAAACCCCTTCGGGTTAAAATTAAAGATGCTGTATTATCTTTGTCTCACAACCCAGAATTGCAAGGCGAGCAGTTAAGTCAGCCGTTGACCAATGTGTATTCGCGGCATATTAAATACAAAGGCAAAGAGTTTCGGGTCGCTTATCAAATTGTCCAGGAAACCAACAGTGTTATTATTCTGTTGATTGGTCCGCATGAAAATTTTTATAAAAAGTTAAAAAACTTTATTTACGCCATTTAATAAAATACTTTTAAGGCTCTTTCCATTGGTAAGCATTGATCTTATTAATGCTTAAATTCACGAATCCCTGTTGTTATCATTGCAATCTTATTCTCATTAGCCAGACTTATCACAGCGCCATCTTTAATGCTGCCACCCGGCTGAACAATTACTCCTACACGGGCTTGGGCTGCAGCATAAACATTATCTTCATGAGGTAAAAAGCCATCTGAGGCCAGAACTGCGCCTTTTGATTGATCACAGGCCAGTTTTAATGCGTTTTCCAGTGCACCAATACGAGAGGTATTGCCTGCCCCAATGCCAACTGTTTTTTTGTTTTTGGCCAATACAATGGCATTGGATTTACAATGTTTTACAACCTTCCAGGCAAATGCAATGTCTTCCATCTGATCGGGGTTTGGTTTTTCTTGTGTCGCAATGGCAAACTTTTTTTCTTGCTCTCTACGCTTCTCAATATCCACAGTTTGAACCAGCATCAAGGTTTCCGAAACATGCTTAAACTCAAGTGGAACTTGACTGCTGGGTTTGGGCAGCTCTCGTGTGACCAGGCGGATATTTTTTTTGCTGGAAAGCAAGTCAAACGCGTCTTCCTCAAAACCAGGGGCAATAATTACTTCTAAAAAGAGACTGTGCATTATTTTGGCAGCCGCTTTTGACACAATATCATTAAAGGCAACCACGCCACCAAAAGCACTGACAGGATCAGTATCCAACGCACGCTGAAAAGCATCGTCAACAGAGGTTTCAGAAAGGGCCACACCACACGGGTTGTTATGCTTTACTATGGCACAGGCATAACTTTCCGAGAACTCAACGACAATCTGCCAGGCTGCTTGCATATCTAAAATATTATTAAACGACAATGCCTTGCCATGCATGCACTTGTAATCAGGCAACTGGGTTGCTACCCCGTAAAGCGCTGCTTTTTGGTGTGGGTTTTCCCCGTAGCGCAAGTCTTCAATTTTAGCCAGAGGCAGTCCCATTAAATCGGGCAATCCCATGTTTTGTTTTAACGGACCGTCAGTTGATTTTGTTTGTTGAAGAAAAGCCGTGCTTTCATCAGCGAATGCTTGTGCAATTAAGCCGTCGTAATAGGCAGTCAATGAAAATGCTGAGTAAGCCAACCGTTTTTTAAATGCAAGCGAAGGGGTTCCCTCGGTGTTTGAGAGTTCTTCGAGAAAAGAGCTGTACTGGCGGCAGTTACTAAGCACAGAAACAGCCGGGTAATTTTTGGCGGCAGCGCGAAGTAATGCTGATCCACCAATGTCAATGAAATGAAGCAGGTGATCGAAATTTTCTGAGGTGCATGCATTTTTTTCTTTCAGCGCATCCCGCTCAGCTTCAAAGGGATACAAGTTGGCAACGACAATATCAATGGTAAACGGCAGGTTTAAATCGTTCTTTTCTCTGACGATATTTTCTCGATCGGTTGTTTCAGCCAGAATTCCTGCAAAAATATGCGGATGCAAGCTTTTAACCCGGCCACCAAGCAATTCCTCAAAGCCGGTAATTTCAGCACTTTCAATCGAGTCTATTTGATGCTCAGCCAGGTACTTTCGTGTTCCTCCGGTTGAAATAATGACGGTATTGTACTGCTCAACCAAAACTCGGGCAAAATCTGCCAGACCCGTTTTATCAAACACACTGATAAAAGCAATGCTCTGATTGACTAAATTTTCCAGTATCGGCTGTTGTAACGGTGACATGGCTAACTTTCTATCAATAAGTGGTAACAGGGTGATACGTTTGGCAAAAAATAGATTCTTAATATAAATTTTTCTTCATATAAATTCTTAATGATTCATACTCAAGTTGAAGCATCTTGAAACTTGACCAATAAGTTTTATATAAAGATTAAAAGAAAAATAGAATTTTTGTAAGAAGTGTTTATCCGGCCAACAAAAAAAATCAGGAAGGCTTTTTGAGTTTTAAAAAGCCGTTGCGGTTCTACTATTGCAGAAGAACAAATGGAGATGGCTGTCTCTGAGAATAATAGGAGGGTGATAAAACATAACTCACCGAAGCAGGAGATTGAGCTGCACGGAATGGTAAGGATGCATTTACAACAGAGTAATTGCGGAACCCGTTTGCTTGAAAAGGTGTTAGGTTTTGTGTTTTGCCGTCTGACAAGCTACTATCAGACTCCTGAAACGAGCGTGCAAAAGCACGTTTTCTAGCCTCAACATTTCTGCGGGTTAATGCAAAATTAACCATGTTTATCCCAAAGCCCAATACCGCAACTGATAATATTAAACTGGCCATTGAAGCAGTATTGCGTTTTTCAATCAGTTTGTCCAAAAACTTTTCGGTTGTTTGGTATGCTTTTGACTCTGGTTTTACCCCTGCTTCCTTAAGTTGCATAAGCGTCTGCGTTTTATGGTCTTCAACCTGCTGATTTGAGGGCAATCCATATTTAGCCAGTGGATTTATAGCATAATTCAGTTTCGCCAGCCATCCTTTTTCGGGTGCTTTGTTTAAATCCAGCAGGCTTTGCTTAATTGCTTTGGGCTGACGGGCAATGGTCAAGCGTTGGACAATCGGGGTTGTAAACACCCAGAAAAGCATCCCAATGGGATCACGAATTAAAACTTCTCTCACTTCATTCCAGCTTTTAGACTCGCTGTCTCTTCTTCGGTTATTGGCAGCCGTTAAACGCCATCCAATAATACCTGGATAAATGAGGTGTAACTGATTGGCTCCCGTAACGGCAAACGGGCTGGGTAAACTTAAATGATTGGTCAACCGGACCAGATTGCCCGACTTCTTAAAATTTAATCCAAAATGTGGGGCCACTGTCTTATTAGATGCAACTGCAGAAGCTATCTGACGCATACTAAGAAACCCTCCAAGAGGTAGCCGATTGTGCTTGGTAAGTAGCAGGCGGATACAACAAAGCTGGCGTATAACCGTTGGCTCTCAGAACAGAGGGTCTTGCTGGTAAAAGTGGCATTGATTTTAATGGTTGCTGCAAGAATGCACCAGCAGCACCAGGACTGGGATAGCAATAAAGAGGCGGCTGTGCGGTGAAAGCTGGCGGGCTATAAAGGGCCTGAACAGACTTCACTTGTTCATCAGGACTTGTTTGTGGGATATTATTGCACTGTTCTGGTGGGGCATGCTTTTTTGTATTGTGCTTTGCTTTCGTGGGTGTTGGAATCCCTTCGCCTGGGAAAAATATTTTTCCGCCATACTTATGACGGGTATACCAATTGTTAAAGAATACCAGTGAACCTGATGTGGCAAGTGTAATTAAAATAGGCAACCATGTGTAAAGCCCTTTGGCCTTTTTTGCGGCAGCCACAAGCCCCAGCGATTTTTTGATCAGTAAACCTTGATCTTCACCGGAGTAGAGCTTGTCTGCAATGGCCGTCTTCCACTGTTTGGAATTAAGCTTGTGATGACTAACAGCATAAGCAGTCCGGTCGACAAACTGAGTGAGAAAATGATGCAATTCCGTTAAAATACTTATACGCCCCTTGCTTTTACTGGTTCCAGCATCAGTAATTAAATTGACAGTACTGGTCATCCCACTTTGATGGGCCAGATAATCTAGCTGGTTTGAGAGATTCTGAATAACAGAGGGTTGTTTTGCTTTTGATTGCAGTTGCGATAAGCTGAGTTGAAGGCGTCGGACAATAAATTCTTCTGACTCTGGATCAACGGGTTGACCGGTGGTTTTTTGAAAAGCTTCTTGAACCTTACAATCTAAGCTATACGCATTGTCGTGGTATATTTTCGCCAACCTGTTGCGGGCACTGCGCGAGAATTTACCCCAGCCAGCATTTTTTAACGTCTGATGTACCGCATCAAAGTGCTTGGATGCCATTGTCTCATCAGAATGAGTGAGGCCTTGGCGCAAAATTTCAGCGGCATTGTCCTCAAGAGGTTTATCTACTTGCAAAAAAGTTTGCTTCAATAAAGCACGCTGCTCTTCGGGAAAGTCTTTTAGAACCTGAATACTGTGTAAGCGAGTATTTAAACTGCTTTGGATGTCTGTTGACTGCATTCCAGAAAGAACAGTGTCAATAAACTCTTTTCTGGCCGCAGCGGGGCTATTACTTTGAGCAAGAATATTTTTGTAAACGGCTGAAAAGACATCCAGGTTACTGGCCTCAACAAAAGCTTGGGCTGGGATCCCTTTAGGATTTAACTTGTTGACAGAGCGCCCTGCAAGTTTCATCAAGCCACTACTGGCTATTCCCATAACAAACATATTGGCCAAAGTACCAAAAACTTCTCTCAGAAATGTTTCCCGCGCATCATCAGGCCCTCGCATCACAGCAGCTTCGGCTGTCCTCGGAAAAACCATGGCCACCAAATCCAGAATGACGAGTGTCATTGGCCCATCATCAACCAGTGCAGCAGCAAGACTTTTTCCTTGAAACCGGGGGGAGCGTTGTTGACCTGAAACTTTATTTTCAGGTCTAACAAACCGGGCATTATGAGAAAAAGAGACTTGCATTTATACGTAAAAAATTCTTTTTAAAAACTTTCAATGTTATTGAATAACTGGTTAGTACCAGCTTGTGATAAAGTTGAAAACTGCGAAAATGAAAGCTTTTATTCTAAAAGTAATTTTATTATTTTAAAGAGAGTGCATCACTGAAATACAGCTTTTTTAGCTCAAGCTTTCTTTTTACAAGTAGAGCAAAGGCAAGGCTTTTTCTATTTAAGGCTAAACAGTTTTAAATAGCAAGTTTTTTGTTTTCAACTGTCTTTTACTTTACAAAATCTTATTGTTTAAAACAAAAAACAGGGCTTATTATTGCATTCTAAATAGGGAATGTCTTCTTATTAAAAAACAATCAAGAAATTATTTTCAACTGAATTTGCTATTGTAATTCTACTGCCACTGTATTTTAAAACCAATAAATCCCACAAGTGGCCTTATTGTCTCAGCTTTATAACAAACAATTGTTACAAGCTTTACGTATTTTAAACAATAAGATATACTCGTAGACCCGAAGAATATTCGTTTCAATACGTTACATTGACGCACAAAAAGAGATTGACGTTGGTTTAAATGTTTGAACGTTTTATCTGCCCTCAACCAACACTGATAGCTTAATGTCATCCATTTCTCAACCGAATTTACTGCGTTTTAATCCTATTGCTACGCAATATGGGAAATCATATACGCCTTCAAAAAAACAATCCCTTCAGTTTTCGGGTACTTTAAACCCTTTAAATAAAAAAGGGGCATTTGAATTTAATAAAGTGCTTATTGGCTTTTTTAAAGGTGTCAGCGAATCTTTTTTGCTTGGATTTTTAGCGCAAGATGTCGTTTCTATGTGGTTTCCAAGAATTTTCACCTCACTTGCAACCGGCCGTGAAAAACCAGATTCTTCTAAAAAGGACCCTAAATCTAGTAACCAAAACGTTTTTCAAAGAGCTTGGCAAAAAGTTTCTAAATTTTTTAGCAGTTTTTCTGAATTTGTTAGGAGTTTAAATTGGGAAAATTTTGCCGAAGAGACACGTCGAGAGGTTTGCACAGGACCAGGACTTCTATTTATTCCAAGTGTACTTTATTTATTAAACAGAAATTTCGATAATCCATCAGTAGAGTTATCAAATAAAAGTTTAAAGCAACTGGGCGAAGGATTTTCCGCACACTTAGCCAGCCTGCCGGATAGCCAAATGTTAAACAAAAAAGCCTATGAAACTGAAGTTTCAAGGTATTTAAATGCTATTTTCTGCGATCCAGGCTTGGACACAGAAACAAAAAAACAGCTGGGTCATATTACCAATCAGTACAGCAAACTGCTTCTAAAACCCAAACAAAATAATGGTCTAAACGGTTTATTCCGTGATTTCATTGGTTTTTTCCAAAGGCAAGAGAAATTACCCCTTGAAGATGAACTCAATCAGTCACTGAAAGAACTGCTATCAGGCTTTAATCAAAAACACAGGGCTGAGCCATATAAATCCTTAAGTGGCGATTTCCAGTTTAGTGATGAAGCCCCTGTTGTAAACCAAAACAAAACCTGGGTTAATTACAGGGCGCGTATCACTGATAGCAAACCAGAATTAAAAGATGTTTCAGAGTTGGGTCAAGAAATTCATCGGATGCGGGGGTATTTTGGCAGTGTTTGGAACAACGTAAAAAGTGACGTTCACGGCGCCCGTTTGATAGATTTAAAAGAGCAAGCTGCCTATGCTGCAAAAAAAATTACCGTTAAAAAAAGCTTATTAACATTTTTGGCATGTGCAATGACAACCACATTTTTGACTCGAATGGCATTTTGGGCACAGAAAGGCAACAGTTATCCAGGCACGCGACTTCTTCGTGAAAGCAAAGCACAAAATAACAAAACAGGAAGTCCAAAGCCACAAACTGAGCAACTGTTAAAATCAGTGGCAACCCCTGATGATTTGAAAATGCTGCAAAAGCCTTTACAACCCATAAAAATACCGCAGGTCTCAACGGCGATTGCACCAAAAGGATTGACACCTACACCCGTCAAACCGGTTCCTGCATTACCTGTAATAACAGGTAACCTAAGCCCATTCAGCTCATATCCTCAAGCCTATGCTTACCCTGGTATTTCTACTGTGACTCAAGCCAGTGTTCAATCCCCTTTTAATATTCAAGCAATTCCAAATTTTGAAACAAAAACAAGGGGGGTGAAATAACAATGGCCATTATCCCCGTAAATCCTGCTAATTCAAGTACTGCATTGATTCCAAAACCGCCAGCAAGCCCAAATCCACTGGGATATAGACCGATTGATCGTTTAAATGGCATTCCCGATTCTTTAGAAGTGTCTGCAAAGGCCAGTCAAAACCCAGTCGTCAAAAAAACGAAAAACTTTCTGGCTCATTGGGTCACTGATTTTGACTGGCACAAATTTGTGACTACTGCAAAGCCAGGTGGGCGTTTTAATTATACAATACCCACACCATCGGGTGGCGCTTGGCTATTGTTTCTGTATTTGGGAACTGTCCCAGCGCGAGTAATCAGGGCTTATCAGCGCGGTAAAGAGAATGGGGGAGACTACCGTGAAATTGGTGACTGCTTGCGGCGCGATATGACTGCTATCACCCTGATACTATTTGCATTAAAGCCGATTATGACTGCTGTGGGCCGAAAAGTTGAAAAAGCCACAGGAATTCCATTAATTGATCCGAAAACAAAAGAGCTTTACAATTACAGTCAGCTCGAAAAATTTAGAGTTCAAACCCCAGAGGTGCTTTCAGGTCTCATTCAAGAAGGTAAAGGCGCAGCCTTACTGAAAGCCTTGAAAACATATTCAGTTGACCTATTACCGGACGCTTTAAAGGAACCGTTTAACGTATATAAAAGAACGGTTGAAAAAGCTGTTGAACATCAAAGCAAAAACCCTGAAGATAAAATTACTATTAAAGCTATGGCTTTGGAAGCGTTTAACCACCTTGAAAAAGCAGAAGCGCAACGTGAAGGATTTTTGAAAACAGTCACAAAAGAAAGTCTTCCTGTTGTTAAAAAACAAGCTAAAATTATGGCCGAAGATTTTAAAGGGGTACTGGCTCGTACATCACAAAGGCATCGACTGCCCAGTGATATTTTTGGGTTTGCTTTCACGGTTTTAATCACAGGACTGCTTCCCGTTGTCTTTAATGCGGAATGGAACAAATTCCAATTTGCCCGTGAATCGGCAAAAGCCAAGCAGAAAGAAAAATTACCCCCTTCAGAAGCACTGCAAATGCAGGCGAATGTTTCACAACAACAAAGTCCTCCTGCAGCCCAGCAAACACCCTCATTTTTACCGGTTACAATTCAACCTGCCCCTTTACCCACTATAAAATCATGGCAGGCCTATCCAATAACACAACAGACCAATCCGTTTAAAATGCCACCGTCATCAGCTCAATTAGCTTACAGTCCGTATCAATCTTACCAGTTGATTGGCTAAAGCTTTGCGTGTTACCGCATCTTATTGCAATTTATTCACTGAACCACACTTTTCAATAGGATATGTTTGCAGTATTCTTTAAATATTTATCACTTCTTAAGCAAACCGCTTAGCTGTTGATTACCTGCTCAAAGCCAAAATTACTTCGGAGGAAATTTCTACGTGGCAAAGAAAGAAATGGCCAAAATCAAACTTGAATTGACTGCCGGGAAAGCCAATCCTGCACCACCCATTGGTCCTGCACTCGGTCAGCATGGAGTTAACATTATGGGCTTTTGCAAAGAATACAATGCAAAAACAGCCGACATGCAAGGCATTATTCCAGTAGAAATAACAGTGTATGAAGATCGGTCATTCACATTTATATTAAAAACCCCACCAACTGCAAAACTAATCTTAAAAGAAACTGGCCTGCAAAAAGGTTCGAGCAAGCCCAATAGTGAAAAAAAAGGGGTCTTAACAGAACCAATGATTCGAAAAATAGCAGAAATAAAGTTACCTGATCTTGGGTTACCAGGTGGTGAGGCTCGGATTGAATCAGCTATGCAGATGGTTCGCGGTACTGCCCGGAGTATGGGGGTAACCTGCGAAAACTAAAAAACCAAGTAATACCTTCACATTAATTTATATTATAAAAAACTGGGAGGTTGTTTTATAGAAATACTATCAAAGCAACCATTTGGACCAAAGAGGATATTAAACTATGCCAAAGAAACTGACAAAACGCCAAAGAATTTTTGCTGAAAAATTACAAACTATAGAACAGCCTTTGCTTGCAAAAGAAGGCATCTCAACTCTAAAAAGCATGCTTAATGCCGTCTCAAAATTTGAAGAAACCATTGAAGTCCATATCAAGCTTGGCATTAATGTTAAACACGCTGACCAGCAAGTTAGAAGTACTGTAGTTTTGCCGGAAGGAACAGGAAAAACACAACGCGTTCTTGTCATTACCAAAGGTGAAAAAGTAAAAGAGGCTCAAGAGGCTGGCGCAGATTATTCGGGGTCAGAAGAAATGGTTGAAAAAATATCAAAAGAAAACTGGTTTGAGTTTGATGTTTTAATAGCATCACCCGATGCAATGGCAATGTTGGGCAAGCTGGGAAAAGTTCTTGGCCCTAAAGGATTAATGCCCAACCCTAAAACTGGTACAGTGACTACTAACATTGCACAAGCAGTGAAAGATGTGAAAGCAGGGAAAGTGGAATTTCGTGCTGACAAACAAGGTATTGTGCATACAGTAATTGGTGTTAAAGGATTTTCTGAAGATCAATTGATTCGTAATTTTTCAACGCTCTATGATGCTATTTTACGTGCAAAGCCCTCTGCGGCAAAAGGGAGCTATATTAAGTCCGTTTACCTGACATCGACCATGGGGCCAAGCATTCAGTTGGATGTTAGTAAACTCAATGCAGAAATAAAAAATTATTTGGCAGCTTAATATTAAAGTATTCAAAGAAAAAAAGAGTGGTAACTTTACCACTCTTTTTTTATATTTTATTGTTTAGTTGCTAACGCGTTTATTCAGCTTTACGCGGTCCAATATAAGTGCCAATGGTTTCACCTTCCAGAATTTTTGAAATCACCCGTTCTTTATTGAAATCAAAAACCAGAATGGGCATTTGTGTTTCTTTGCACAAAGTTATTGCGGTTTGATCCATCACTTTAAGATCCCGCATGAGGACCTCATCATAGGTTAATGCGGAAAACTTTGTCGCATCTGGGTTTAATTTGGGGTCTTTATCATACACCCCATCTACCCCGTTTTTGGCCATCATAATAACATCAGCACCAATTTCAGCAGCACGCAGTGCAGAGGTCGTATCGGTTGAAAAGAATGGATTCCCCGTCCCCCCAGCAAAAATAACCACACGGCCTTTTTCAAGATGACGGACAGCCCGCAAGCGGATGTAGGGCTCTGCAATACGATCCATGCCAATTGCACTCATCACCCGGACAGGAACTTCTTTTGATTTCAGTGTTTCTTGAAGGATTAAAGCATTCATTATTGTGGCCAGCATTCCAACATAATCTGCAGCAGCACGATCCATGCCAAGTTTCGTGGCATTTTGAACCCCTCTGAAAATATTACCCCCACCTACAACCACAGCAATGCTGCAACCCAGGCTTGCAACACGCCGAATTTCATCACCAACCAAGCTAATTACATCAGATTTGATTCCGTAACCTTGATCGCCCATCAAAGCTTCACCGCTGATTTTTAACAAAATACGGTCGTAGCAAATCGGATGCTTTGAGGCTGACGGTTGGATAAGGGAATGGTTCAAATTGGTTTCTACACTGTCAATAGAAGAAGTGGGCATAAAATAGTACTCAAAATTTCAATTTAAAGAACGGTTTTGTTAAATATTAAACAAGATTTGGAAATTTTAAAGGCCAAAAGAATTTCTACTGCCCAATCGCCGCAGCCACTTCAGCCGCAAAATTGCTTTCTTCTTTTTCAATGCCTTCGCCGAGTGCATAACGGCTAAATGCTTTAACAGTCAAGGGGGTTTCAAGGATCTTTGAAGCCTCTTTTAGAATATCAAGCACTGACTTGGCGGGATCTTTAATAAATGGCTGCTCCATCAGACACCGTTGCCCAAGAATTTTACTCACGCGGCCATCAACAATCTTCCGGCGGATGTCTTCCGGTTTATTGGCCAAGTCATCTTTGCCCATCTCAACCCGGGTTTCTTCTTCAATAACATCAGAGGAAATATCGTCGCGGCTGATAAAATCCGGGGAAGCACTGGCTACTTGCATGGCAAGATCTTTAAGCAATTTTAAAAATAAATCGCTATTGGCTGATATTTCATTCTCAGCGGCAATCTGAATAAGTACCCCAACTCTGCCACCCGTGTGAATGTAAGCATGCACACCGCCTGGGGTATCACATTGGAAAACTGAAAAGCGGCGAATGGTGATGTTTTCTTTAATGGAGGCAATTTTATCAGTAATAAAATCTTTTACGGTCTTACCGCTTAGGTGCATTGATGGTTGCATCAGAAAGACGTCAACCGATTCAGGGGTTGATGACAAAATCTCATCTGCCACCTGATGAGACAACGCCAGAAAGGCATCGCCTTTGGCGACAAAATCGGTTTCACAATTGATTTCAACCAAAACACCCATTTTTTTATCATCTGAAATGGCAGCAACCACTTGACCCTCAGCGGCCACACGACCACTTTTCTTTTCTGCTGTGGCAATGCCTTTTTGACGCAAGAGCTCAGCAGCTTTTTCCATGTCACCGTCAGCTTCAACCAACGCTTTTTTTGCATCCATCATTCCTGCACCAGTGGATTCGCGCAGTTCTTTGACTTGAGAAGCAGTTACGCTCATAGTTTGTATCCTTGTTATTAATCGAGTTGATTTAAATCCGGGTTGTTTTAATCTTACTTGTTTTATTTTTATGGGGGATGCGTGCTTAGGATCACCGTAAAAAGAAAATGACAGGGGGCGCCTGTCATTCTTTTTAACTATTCAGGTTGTTGCACACCAGCATGAGAAGGCTCATTGTTTGGGTTAGCGCTGGAACTGGGGTTCGTGTTCTTTGAATCTGGTTCAGCATGATTCTGGGGTTGAGGATTTTTTTCTTCCGCAACAATGGCCTCAGCTTGGGCACCTTCTGATTGAGGAGCAGGCGAAGCCGCAACACCAACTGGTTGTTTAAATGTTGCTAAATTGGACCCTTCTAAGCGATCCGCCCGACTTTGTTCCCGAATGGCATGGCCCTCCAGAATGGCATCGGCCAGCTTTTGGGTAATCAACCGAATTGACCGGGTGGCATCGTCATTGCCTGGAATTGGAAAGTCAATTTTCTCAGGATCACTGTTTGTATCAAGAATGGCAATGGTCTTAACGCCCGAAATGGCTGCCTCATCAACGGCAATAAACTCTCGGCGCTGATCGATGACAAAAATGATATCTGGCATGCCCCGCATTGCTTTAATACCGCCCAATGAGCGGTCTAGTTTTGTTAACAGCCGCTTTAGAGCTGCGGCCTCTTTTTTTCCGATACGGTCAAAATGCCCGTTGTCCCGCATATCTTCCAATTCGCGTAATTTGTTAATTCTGGCGCGAATGGTTTCAAAGTTGGTCAGTGTACCGCCCAACCAGCGTTTGTTAATGTAAAATGCTTTACACCGCTGTGACTCTTCCTGAACAATATCACTGGCCTGGCGTTTTGTTCCCACAAAAACAATTTTTTTGCCCTGGGCTGCTGCATTTTTCACAAAATTGCAGGCATCATCGAGCAATTGACACGTTTTTGTCAAATCAATGATGTAAATTCCGTTTCGCTTGCCCCAGATAAACGGCTTCATTTTTGGATTCCAGCGATGCACTTGATGACCAAAGTGAACCCCAGCTTCTAACAGTTCTTCGAGTGAAGCGGTGGACATAAAAATTGTTCTCCTTTAAAAAAACACCACGTGGGTGGCACAGATACTACAGTTAAACTAAGAAGCAACGATAACAAAAACGAATCAAAAGCATTCAATTTAGTCGTTACTTTGTAACAATTTTATTCAAATAAATTAATTCACAAAAAAGATTACGACGCTTTTTGGAAGTGATTCTGTGAAACATTTCGTAAAAGTTTTTTTTATTTTATCGCCTAAATGGCGCCAAACAAGTCTCTTTTTCGGTTGATTTCACACCAGTGGTAAAAAAACACCGTTGAAATTGAATGCCAGAATCAGAAGCAATAAACAAAAAATGGGGCTCAAAAAATCATCACTTCAAGAAAAAGCTAAAAAAGCTGAGGTCATTTATTTTGAATGGGCTTCACTTTGTTTGGGTTTTAGATACCGCGAGAAGATGATTCCTTCATTTTGGCTTTCTGTGTCATCCACAATAACCTGAATGGTGTCACCCTCTTTAAAATCCTGGCGAAGCAACTTGTTGGCCAAGGGGTTTTCAATATACTGACGAATAACCCGCTTCAGGGGTCTGGCACCATAAACCGGCTGATACCCCAGCATGCCCAGCTTTTCTTTGGCTTCTTCTGACAGCATTAATGTGATACGGCGATCGCTCAGGCGGGCTTGCAAGCTTGCCACCTGAATCTCAACAATTTGCCGCAACTGCTGCAATCCCAAAGGCTCAAAAAATACAATGTCATCCAAGCGGTTAATAAATTCTGGGCGAAAGTGCTCGCGGACAGTTGTCATTACGGCTTCTTTCAGTTGTTCCTGCCCCGCATTTGAGCTTGCATTTTGCAGGCCTGTTTTAAAGCCAGAAAGGTCATAAAGGCTTTCTTCTGAGCTTTCCGGCGTGAGAGGGCTGCTGTGCTTGCCAATCTGCCGGTTCAACTGGTGTTCTATTATCAGCTGGCTGCCCAGATTACTGGTTAAAATTACCAATGTGTTTTTAAAGTCAACTGTGCGTCCGCGGGAATCGGTTAGCCGGCCATCATCCATTAATTGCAGCAATATGTTAAACACATCCGGGTGTGCTTTTTCAACCTCATCAAATAAAACCACACTGTAAGGCTTCCGCCGAACGGCTTCTGTTAGCTGCCCACCGGCATCATATCCAATGTAACCTGGTGGCGCCCCAATTAAGCGTGAAACTGCGTGTTTTTCCATATACTCGCTCATATCCATTCGAATAACCGCGTTTTCATCATTAAACAGATAATCAGCAACAGCCTTGGTCAGTTCGGTTTTGCCCACGCCCGTTGGCCCAAGAAACAAAAAACTGCCAATGGGCCGCTTGGGATCTTTTAACCCGGCCCGTGCCAGCCGAATGGCTTCAGAAACCACAGTCACTGCCTGCGTTTGCCCAACAACCCGCTGATGCAATATTGCTTCCATCTGCAGTAGTTTTTGGGTTTCTTCTGCCAGCAAGTTGTTGACGGGTACCCCCGTCCAACGGCTAACCACTTGTGCAATGACAGATTCATCAATGTCTTCACGTACCACATTGCTGTCACTGATAGCCGTTTCTGCTGCTATCAGCTGTTTCTTTAACTCGGGCAGCTGGCCGTATTTTAGCTCTGCCGCCTTGGCCAGGTTGGCATTGCGTTCTGCCTGCTCAATCTGAATTTCAACGCTGGTCAATTGCGCTTTGATTTTCTGAACCGCATCAACCCCTGACTTTTCAGACTGCCACTGCGTCTTTAATGTATGTTGCTTGTCTTTTGAGATCTTCAGTTCTGTTTCCAGTTTTTGCAGGCGTTCCTGCGAGGTAGCATCGGTTTCTTTTTTGAGGGCTTCCTGTTCAATTTCAAGCTGCATCACCTGACGAGACAACTGATCCAGTGCTGTGGGCATGCTGTCTATTTCCATACGAACCTTTGACGCCGCTTCGTCAATCAAGTCAATGGCCTTATCGGGCAAAAAGCGATCATGAATATAACGCGCAGACAGCTGAACGGCTGCGACAATGGCAGCATCTTTAATGCGGACCCCATGATGAATCTCGTACCGGGGTTTGAGTCCGCGCAGAATACTGATGGCCTCCTCAGTGCTGGGCTCATTCACCATGACTGGCTGGAACCGGCGTTCAAGGGCAGCATCTTTTTCAATATACTGACGATACTCGCTTAAGGTGGTCGCCCCAATGCAATGCAATTCGCCACGGGCCAGCATCGGTTTTAGCAGGTTGCTGGCATCGAGGGCCCCGTCCATCGCACCTGCACCCACGACCGTGTGCAATTCATCAATAAACAGTACAACCTGACCTTCGGCAGCCTGTACTTCCTTTAAAACCGATTTTAAGCGCTCTTCAAATTCTCCGCGGTATTTGGCGCCTGCAATCAGAGCGCCCATATCCAGTGAAATGAGTTGCCTGTCTTTCAGGCCTTCCGGCACATCGCCGTTAATCATTCGAAGGGCCAGGCCTTCAACAATGGCAGTTTTTCCCACACCGGGCTCACCAATCAGAACCGGGTTGTTTTTGGTTCGCCTGCTTAACACCTGAATCACCCGCCGAATCTCTTCTTGCCTGCCGATCACCGGGTCAAGCTTGCCAGAACGAGCGACAGCTGTCAAATCACGTCCGTATTTTTTTAACGCTTCATAATTGCCTTCTGCCTGCTGCGAGCGCACAGACTGCTTGCCGCGCACATCTTTCAGAACCCCGTAAATGGCATTCTGGGTCAGTTTCTTTTGTCCCAAATAAGTACTCAGGCTGTGGGTGCTGCCCGCCATGGCCAACAACAAGTGCTCAGTGGAGACATAGGAATCTTTCAGGCGGCTGGCTTCTTCTTGGGCTACGGTGACCAACTGGGTGACTTCTGGCTTAATGAAGATATTGCCCTGTTGCAAGGCACTTACAGATGCCCGGGGGGCTTGAGCCAGCATCGTTTCGATATCGCCTCGGCATTCCTTAATCTCAAGCTTTAATGCAGAGAAGATCCTGGGGGCAATCCCGTTTTCGTCTTCCAGCAAGGCAAGCAGCAACGCTTCAACGCTGAGTTGATTTTGTTCGTAGCGCTTTAAAACAGCTTGAGCATTGATAAAAGCGTCTTGGGCTTTTTGCGTAAAACGGTCCAGATTAATCATAAAACCCTCCTTACATACCTTCATTATGACATTGGTCTGCCGGTGCCCAGGATTTATTTATGATGCCTTAATATTTCAATGAGATGGTCTTAAAGCCATTTTAGTACCACTATGAAGGCCAACCCTGCTTTGTAATACTTTTTTATTTGGCTCAGATAAATTTTAAAACACGAGCACAGCGACAAAAGGACCTTGATAAAAGTAAAAGCCAGCCGTTTTATGACAGAAGGAAGCCAGAACCGCATTTTTTTTCTTTGACAGGCTTTTCCATAATTGGGTATTTTTACAATACACAGAAGATAAGTTTTTTATTTTTTAGATGAATGCTGATGACTGATATTGCGACATCCAAACACAAGCCAATGGCGCTGTGGAAGCATTTTGATTTCACACCCTACCAGAAAATGGCAATTATCCTGATAATGGGCTTTGTTATTCTGGGCATCTTCTGGTTCACTTCGCGGTATCCGCAACTGTTTGATAAATCAGCTGCACTGGCAACTTATCAGCCACAGTCTTATATTTACACTTCAGTTTTAATTCAACCGAGTGCCGATGCCGGATTTTTAGCAAAGGTTATGGTCTCTTCAGTTAACTGGATTTACTCAATGCGCTTTGGCATGACTTTTGGCTTGTTAATGGGGGCGTTAATGCACACCTTGTTTGCATTCTATCCGTTAAAATTAACTGCCAATGTGATGAAAAATACCCTGAAAGGGGTTATGGCGGGAGCACCCGCTGGGGTATGTGTTAATTGTGCTGTGCCCATTGCTTGCGGTCTGACCCGCGGGAAGAGCAACGTTGAAACAGCTTTGGGCTTTATGTTTAGTTCGCCCACATTGAATTTTGTGGTTGTTTCTATGGTTTTCACCGCATTGCCGCTTCAGTACGGAATTATTTATTATAGCTTTATTGCGTTGGTTTTGCTGGGCTTTGTGCCGATGATTGCCCGATTTTCTAAAAAACAGTTGCCTAAAAAAGAATTGCCTGATAACGGCACCTCTCATAAATTTCCGACTTCAGAACCCGTACTTGGCACCCCCAACGGTGAAGCCCATTTAACGGCCAGCAAGCTTGAAGCGGTTGTCGCGATCCCTTCTTCGACTGCAAGTGAAGTTTGCAGCATCACTGCTTTGCCGCCAGCAGAGCCCTGGCGAGAGAGCCTGCAGCAGGTTGCAATTGCTTACAGCAAGCACCTGTGGTCACTCATTCAGTCAGCAGTGCCAATGATGCTGTTGGCCAGTGTTTTAAGTGCTGTTGTGATGGAACTCATTCCGTTTCAGTTGCTGCTTAAACAGGCAAGTCTTCTGGGCATTTTGGCCACCGCAATGGTAACCGTCTTGTTGCCTGTGCCCATTGCAATGGAAGTGATGGTGGCCCATCATTTGTATGTTTCTCAGGTGCCAGCACCATTTGTGATATTGTTTTTAATGACCTTAGGTTCTTACAGCATTTTGCCTATGATTTACCTTAGCCAAGAAGTTTCTAAACGCCTTGCTTTTTTGCTTTACGGTCTATTCGTTTTGCTGGGCTCTCTTTCGGCCTGGCTCATCACGCTTTAATATTTAGTTTTTTATCACCCCAATGATGATGTTACTGACCATCATACAACCATTAGAAATGATTATATTCAATGCTTAATACTCCTATTGCGACCAGCTTCATGGGTTACAGAAATAGCACTGGGAATCCATATCAGCAGAAATTTAGCGGTAATCAAAACGACTCTGAGCCCACCACTGTAAAATCTTCCCTTAGTTTTAATGATGATCAAGATAGGAACGTTATAACCCAACAGCCACAACGACCAAATACAGTAACAAGACTCCCTCATAACAAAAAAATAAGCCCTGACACACAAAAAATACCCTTAAATTATATAATATATGAAAACCCTTTAATAGCTGGAAATAATGAGGCGTTTTATCCAATATCTAATTATGCAAATAAAGATAGCGAATTAATTGCTAGATTATTTCCTAATGCTAATTTTAAGAAGCTTATACTCTATAAAAAACCAACAGATAACCCTTCAGAAACTGTGGCGTCACTATCAAAAAAGAGACTGAGTCAGTCAAAATACTGCCCTTCCAGTAATTTTTTCAGCTGTTTTCCAAAAAAAGATAAGCCCTGACACACAAAAAATACCCTTAAATTATATAATATATGAAAACCCTTTAATAGCTGGAAATAATGAGGCGTTTTATCCAATATCTGATGATGTAAAAAAAGATAGCGAATTAATTGCTAGATTATTTCCTTCAGAAACTGTGGCGTCACTATCAAAAAAGAAACCAAGCCAGTCATGCCCTTACATCGAAGATTTCAGCTGTTTTCCAATATCTTCCTGCCTATAACCAGTCGCTGAATTTCTGAGGTGCCCTCACCAATCTCGCAAAGTTTGGCGTCCCGCAAATATCGCTCTACAGGAAAATCCTTGGTATACCCGTACCCCCCATGAATCTGAATAGCCGCATTGGCAGCCCGTGACGCCACTTCTGAGGCAAACAATTTGGCCATTGAGGCTTCTTTGGTAAAAGCATGACCAGCCATTTTTAACCGGGCAGCGTTATAGACCAGCAAACGGGCTGCTTCAATATCGGTTGCCATGTTGGCCAGCATAAATTGGATGGCCTGAAAATTTGCAATGGATTGGCCAAACTGATGCCGCTCTTTGGCATACTGCAAGGCTTTATTCAAGGCCCCTTGTGCAATGCCTACTGCCAATGCTCCAATCGAAATGCGCCCATTGTCTAACGTTTGCATAAAGTACGTAAACCCTTTTCCCGCTTCTCCAATCCGGTTTGCAACAGGCACCTTCACATTGTCAAACTGAAGCGTGCCCCAATCAGAGCCGCGCATGCCCAGTTTTTCATCTTTGCTGCCCAGCGAAAAGCCGGCCATGGTTTTTTCCAGAATAAATGCAGAAATGCCTTTTGTCCCAATGCCAGGCGCAGTGACGGCAGTGGCAATAAAAACAGAGGCATAATTGGCATTGGTAATAAAAATTTTATTGCCGTTTAAGACATAACAATCGTCTTTCAGAACAGCTGTGGTTTCTGTACCGCCCGCATCACTACCGGCATTGGGCTCAGTCAAGCCGTAAGCCCCCAATTCCCCGGACGTTAATCGGGGCAAATAGGCCTGTTTTTGGGCTTCTGAGCCAAACAGGTAAATGGGCAGGCAAATTAGAGAGGTATGGGCAGCCAGACCCAATGCCGTTGATGCACAAACGGTGGCCAGTTCTTCTATAGCAATGGCGTAACTCAGGTAATCGGCATCACCGCCGCCGTATTGGGCTGGAATGGGTAAGCCCATTAAACCCATTTCAGCCATTTCAGCAAAGGTTTCTTCCGGGAAACGGCTGTTTTTATCAATTTCAGCAGCCCGTGGTTCAACCGTTGATTTGGCATAATCACGCACCATGTCTCTAATCAGCCGTTGCTCTTCGGACAATCCCCATTTGCTTTCTTTAAACAGTCCAGTGAGATCGTGTTCTGTTGGGTTCAGCTCTTTATTCATAGCAGCACTCCTTCCGATGAATTGATAACGTTCGGTTGAATTGGCTTAGTCGGTTTTAGCCAGTGGGCTTTAGTTAATGGGAATGTACCAGGTGGCTTTAAAAAAATTGGGCAAAGCCAGTAGTCCCGTTTCAGGGAACTTACTTTTTCATCTGCTGAACGTATTGCAGGTTGCTGATTGCCTTGTGGTGATTCTGGTTAACCGAAATGGCTTTCTGGTACATGGCTTCAGCATCTTTAAACTTCTTTTTACTTTCGAATGCTACACCAAGGTTGTAGTAGCCGTCTGAAAATGCAGGGTCCTCAGCAATTACCAGTTTAAAGTATTCGATGGCCTTGTCAATTTCACCTTCAATGGCACGCAACGTTCCGATGGCAAAATTGGCTTTTGGGTTTTTGGGGTTTATTTTCAAAATTCGATTGAACAACTCTTCAGCATCTTTCAATTCGCCTGCTTCATCTTTGATAACCGCCATTTCGTAGTAACTGTCTTCGTCTTCAGGCTTAATGCTGGTTGCATTTTCAAAATTTTTGTAAGCTTTGTCTTTGTTATCGAGTTTTAATTCGGTTTTGCCCAGGTTGTAAAAAATATCCGCATTTTTTTTATCAAAGCTTAAGGCATTGTTGTAGTACATCATGGCCTGTTTGTAATCTTTGAGTTCATAACACTCAACCCCAAGATTGCAATAGCAAGCTGCAATTTTCTGATTAATTTCATCCACAAATTTAGAATCTGCCCCACCCTGCTTTTGTTTTTGCAGACTCTTTTTAAAATATTCAGCAGCCTTTAAGTACTGTTGGTTTGCATAGTACAATTCCGCAATGCGGTCAGAGTAATCCAGTTGCAGTGCGGGGTCACCATAAACCAGATCACAATATGCAGCCAGAGCTTCCTGAATGTTTCCGTGCTGATAGTATAAATTGGCAATAAAATCCGGTGCCATCGATGAATCAACATCCATTAAAACTTCTGCATAAGGGATAACATCGTCAATACGGTTTTCCTTAAGCAGCAATTTTATTTTCACATGCAATGCACTGGGCATTTCAGGTTCTTGATCAAGCAGTTCATCAATATACTGGTGGGCTTCAGTGAGTGCATTTTGTATTTCGGCGATTTTAACCCGTTCCAGTTGAGCCGCATGCAGTTTGGGATTAATCTCTATGGCTTTCTTAAAAGCCTGGCTAGCCAATGATAAGTTTTCCTTCTGCAATAGCACTTGTCCAATCTTAAAATGAACCGATGCCTCTCTAGGCTGAAGGGTTAGTGCCTCCTCATAGCTTTTCAAGGCATCATTTAATTTATAGGTGGTAAGAGCGGTATCGCCTTGCTGAACCAATGTTTGAAAGTCTGGCGCCTTAGTTTCATTGTCAAGTGTCAGGGTCTCTTCATCATACCTTTCGTTGTCATCAGCAGAGTGTCTGGCTTTTTTTAAAGATTTCCCGTTGGACTCAAAAAAATTGCCTGATGAAAACAAGCTTCTTGCATTTTTTCCGACAAAAAAAATACCTGCAAATGCCAAACCAATACCAGCAGCCAAAACAGCCAGCATTTCAGTTGTATTTGAAGTCATTGCCATGCTTGTACTGACCTACTCAAGACAGTTAACAGTATTTTGGGGGATTAAAATTTGCCCAGCTTGATTAAAGATGTATAAATGACTAAAGATATATAAATTATAACATAGCAGCACGTATTGGCACCAAACTGACACAGCTGCTGCTATATTTAGTGTACTCTTTTTCTGACGCAACATACCGGTTGCGCAAGAAAAAGTCCTGCACTTGCTGGACTGTCAAGTAGTACTGACCGATTACCACCCTTGCCTGTTTTTTTATGCCAATGCGAATTCTGATAACCCGCCTGAGTGCCCATGGCGATATTATTCATACACTGCCCCTGATTCGGGCATTGAAAGCAGCTGACCCGGCTGTCTTTATTGGCTGGTTTGTGTCAGCCTCGGGGGTAGGCTTGCTGGAAAACCATCCGGATATTGACAGACTGCATGTCAGTCATCAGAAAACCTGGCTGAAAGCAATCAAGCCGCTTGAATCCAATAAATCCCTGAAAACCTACTGGCATAATATTAACAGTGCAAAACAGGCTTTTCAGCAATTGCTAACAGAGATTAAACAAGAAGATTACACGCACAGCATTGATGTGCAAGGCCTCTTAAAAAGTGCTTTTTGGCCGTACCTGGCAAAAATCCGGGTTCGTTATGGATTTAAAAACACCCGAGAAGGGGCCAGTTTTTTTTACACCCACTGCGTCCCGCCTATGGTTTTAACCGATTCTGCCCACCATGTGACAACACGGTATCTGGATTTTGTAAAAGCATTGGGGTTTTCAGGCCAGCTTGCTGTGAATTACCGCTTGCCCAATGCTTTTGATAAAAAAAATATCAATGAAACGCTACCCTTACCTGCAGTATGGCGTCATCAGCAACGTGAGAATAAACGGGCAATTGTTGTAATAGCCCCGTTTACCCAATGGCAAAGCAAGCGCTGGCCCTTAACACACTGGCAAGAACTCATTGCATTAATTTTAACCCCCACTAACACTTCAAACCCTAGCGCTGGTCACAGTAAAAACAATCCCAAGCAATACCCTGTAGGGCTTGTTCTCATTGGTGGACCAGAAAACCACGATGACGCCCATCAGCTGTGCAATGCTTTAAGAGACTATTCAGACCAGATTTGTAACCTGGTGGGAAAAACAAAGTGGCCGGACTTGTATGCCATTATGCGCAATGCAGATATTGTTGTTGGTGCAGACAGTGCACCGCTGCATATTGCCGATGCCTGCGCCCAGGCCGCTGAATCAGAAACAGCCACCAGCCGGATACCAAAAGGCAGCAATACGTCTGATCCAAGCCTGAGTGGTCCTATGGCGCCAAATACACCAAATACCCAGAATTCACGCAATAAACCCATTGTGATTGGAATTTACGGGCCCACTGCCCCAGGACGAACAGGCCCCATTAGTCAAAATTCCCAGACAGTTTCAACCCAGCTGCCTTGTCAGCCGTGTTTTAAAAAACACTGTCCCATTCAAACCCACAACTGTATGATTGACTTGACCCCCAGGCAGGTTGAAGCCGCCGTAAACGCACATTTGATGCTGTGAGTTTTTGCGCCTGAAAAGCTTTTAAAGTTTTAAAAAAACAATGCAAGAAAAGAAACAGCCCCCAAAAAATATTCTCATGATTCGCTTTGGCGCTTTGGGCGATATCATTCATGCCATGGCCACTGCGCAATTTCTGAAATCTGAAATGCCCAATGTTACCCTGCATTGGCTTTGCCATCCGACTTATGCCGAATTTATCCGGCTGGGCTTCTCTCACTGTATTGATCATGTCTGGTCATGGCCCAAAAATGCCCCTTTTCAGCAAACCGTAAAGCTTGTAAATACCCTCAGAGAATTGAAGTTCGACGGTATCCTGAACTTGCACCCTTCAGTTAAAACCCGAGTGTTTATTCTCTTTTTACGCAAGCAAACCGTGTGCACATACCGAAAAGAAAAAATCAGGGGTAAAGGCTTTCAGCAACGGAAGATAAAACGCGCACATGCCATCGATAACTTTTTTCAACCAGCCAGCCATTTGATTCAGGCCCTTAACAGTCAGCAGATCATTGCACAGAAAATTATTAAGCCCGCCTCTCTTAACCGCAATCAGCTGAAACAGCAGGCCTTGCCTGCAGCCTTGTTATCCCAGCTGGAAGATTTGAAAGGCAAATCCAGTCAGATCATTGGCATTATTCCTGGGGTGGGCAGCAAACGCGCCAATCGCGCATGGATGCCCAGCAATTACGCAAGACTCATTGAAAAATTGCTGGCTTCCCCCAATAAATCCACCAGTAATAAACCCGTCAGTAATATGCCCATTGGACCCACAGGCATTGTTCTTTTTGGCGGGCCTGATGAAATCGCATTGTCGCAGGCTATAATTGACACGCTTGACAATCGCTGCCGATCATTCCTGGTGAACACCACAGGTCAGCTCACCTTGCTGCAAACGGCTGCGGCCATGCAGTATTGCAGACTGATTATAGGGGGAGACACTGGACCTGCCCATTTGGCCAGTGCTGCAGGACTGCCCGTTCTGGGTTTGTATGGCCCTACTTCGGTTGAAAGAACAGGGGTCTCAAAACCGCTGGAACCAAGCCTGGTATTGCCTCAAAATGCACACCCGGATTTGAAAGAAGATGATTCAACAGCCCTTGAAAGGCTTACTGAACATTTTACACCGCCAGAGGCATTGGACTGCTGGCCTTGTGAGCTGCCCCACTGCCCCTATACTGATATACGGTTTATGGCATGCATGAAAGAGATTTCTGTTGAGGCGGTTTATCAGAAAATACTGATAGTTTTGATTCTTTTTTCTTTTTCTTTTCTTTTTTCTTTTGCTTAATCGCCTTTTTAACAAATTTCTTTTATACTGTTTTCTTTTCTATGAAACGGTTTGATTCAACACAGGAGCATGACTCATGCCTGATGCAGACATCCCAAACACGTTAACAAGCGATTCTTTGCAAACAGGCAAGCGCAAGCCAGTGGTTTCTCTGATTATGGGCAGCCAATCCGACTGGCCGACGATGATGCATGCCCATGAGATTCTCAGTGAATTTGATATTGCCCACGAGAGTCTGGTTGTCTCTGCGCACCGGACCCCACGCTGGTTGGCTGAATTTGCCTCTCATGCAGAAGAACGATCGTTAAAGGCCATCATTGCGGGTGCCGGTGGGGCTGCCCATTTGCCCGGTATGGTTGCAGCGCAGACCACGGTCCCTGTTTTTGCGGTACCCATTCAAAGTCAGGCGTTAAATGGCATAGACTCTTTGTTGTCGATTGTCCAGATGCCTGCTGGGATTCCTGTGGGAACGCTTGCGATTGGCAAGCCAGGTGCAATCAACGCCGCCTTGCTGGCCATTGCCGTGATTGCCCTGACCGATGAGGCAGTTAGAAAAAATCTGATTGATTACCGCCAGCGTCAAACAGAGTCGATTATCCAGAACCGTTCAATTGAAGGGCTAATCTAGTTACTGTTGATTTAGTTCGTGACCATTTGGCACAACGTATTGTCCACCTATGCAAGTGCATTCCACCACAGAAAATAAAAGCCTGCCCAAAATACCAATGATATTGCCTGGGCAAACCATCGGCATTTTGGGTGGCGGCCAGTTAGGCAAGATGCTTGCAATGACCGCACAGCGTCTGGGGTATCAGGTGGCTGTGTTTTGTCCTGAAACAGATGCCCCTGCCAAAAGTGTTTCACACCAGGTTTTTTCGGCCCCTTATACAGATCAAAATGCTTTGGCAGCCTTTGCCAAGACGTGTGATATGATTACCTACGAGTTTGAAAATATTCCAAACAGCAGTGTTTTAGCCCTGGAAAAAACTTGCCCCGTTTTGCCGCAACCCAGCATTCTGGCGACCACACAAAACCGGCTGAAAGAAAAACAATTTCTGGCTGAGCTGGGGATTTCAACGACCCCATTCTGCGCTGTTGCGGGCAAGCCGGATCTGATTGAGGCTGTCAGGAAAATTGGATTCCCGTTGGTCCTGAAGACCAATGGGTCAGGCTATGATGGCAAAGGCCAGCAGCAGGTCTCAACAATGGCAGCCCTTGAAACTGCTTATGAGCACTTTGCCAGAGAAGGAAGCTCAGCCTGTATTGCAGAGGCCTGGGTCCCCCTTGAAAAGGAACTTTCGGTTGTGGTGGCGCGGTCTGCAGACAACAGTGGTCAGCTGCGCTGTTATCCGGTTACTGAGAATTTGCACAGCAATCATATCCTTGACAAAAGTCTTATTCCGGCTGATATTCCTGATGCCATTGAGAAAGCGGCGCGTGAAACAGCCTGCGAGATAGCAATGGCCTTTCAGTTGTTTGGCTTGATATGTATTGAGTTTTTTCTGACCAGAGACGGCAAGCTTTTGGTCAATGAAATTGCCCCACGACCCCATAATTCGGGGCATTATACCATTGAGGCTACTAAAACCAGCCAGTTTGAGCAACAATTACGTGCTATCTGTAGCTTGCCACTGGGAGATACGGACGTTAAACTCGGGTATAAAGCAGCTGGCATGATGAATTTATTGGGGGATCGTTGGCTCCAGGAGCCTGAGCAAGAATCTTCTGATTTAAATGCAAAACCCGCGCAACTGCTAAGCCCCCGCTGGCATCAGTGCTTTTCAAAAGAAAACAATGTTTTTCTTCATCTCTACGGGAAGCAGCGGGTTGAGAGAGGGCGAAAAATGGGACATATTACCGTCTTGGGAGCGAGTCGTGGGCATGTGTTAAAGAATTTGTCTGAAATAGAAGCCCAGCTTTTTTCGTAAATTCAGACAAGCCCTGCACAAAAATGTAAAAATTAATTACCATTTCAATTATTTTATTGATTGAAATCAATAAAGCAGGTTATACTATGATTAGTAATAATTGTGTGTTTATCTTAAAAAAATTTTCAAATAGCAAAGATTGTCGCAAATCAATCACCTTGTTGCTAAAGAAGAGACATTCAGCAAATTAAGAGAGCAAAAAATTAAGAAAAGCAAAAATTAAGCAAGAAATTAAACAGAGCAAATTATGAGCTTATCCAATGTAACAGAACCAGTCACCAGAACGTTGCGGCTTGCACGCTACGATGAAATTCCAGTGCTGGCCCGGTTTCTGTTGTCTTTGCAATCCAAGTCCAACAGTTCAACCGATTGTTTCGGTCAGACCTTCACCCGCTTGATTAATCATATTCGTGCGGTCTTTGACTCAGGCTGTTTGGCGGATTACTGGGTATTTACTGAAAAAAATAAAATTATAGCCTCTGTCCTTGTTGAAGAATCGCTGCCAAAGGAATTGCTTCAAGGGCATTTTAAGCCATCAGCCGAGTTGTTGTCTAAGAATATATATATTGCCCCAGAACACCAGAACACGGAAACGTATCAGCAGTTATACCAAGCCATGAGTGATGAGATCATGATTGATTCGGTGGTTGAAAAACGCGCTTAAGGGTTAAAACAGCACCTGAAAGAAATTTCGGGGCTAATACTGGGTCATACTAACACTCATGCAGTGAATTTATTGAATGCATTTAACGGATTATGGCTTGAAACATGCGGCTGTAACTTGTAGCTAAAACTGCGTCAATGCAATGAGTTTATATCAGCTAACCAACTGATGTCACAATTTCGTCGTCATCGTTAAGCGCAAACGTTTTGAAAACCCGCATCACCACAAAACCTTCCCGAGTCAGGCGCATGGGAATATCCGGATACACTTCAGCATTGACGGCAATGGCAATATCAGCAGCTGTTTTATAGCCCAGCCGTTCCGGGATTTTAATGACCTGATGGGCAATACCTTCGGCAACGAGCCATTGGCTGGCAGCTTCCGTAGTGGGTGTTGATGGCAAAACAATGAGCATCAGAATAAAGGCTTTACTTTCTCAGGGAAACACAGAACCAGGCAGCCTGTTAAACAAGGCCCGGGCATTTTGCGTTGTTGCCTCGGCAACGGTATTGTATGAAATCCCACGCAGATCTGCAATTTTTTGGGCCACCAACGAAACCCGTTTGGGGCTGTTTGGCTTTCCTCGATACGGCATGGGGCTTAAAAAAGGCGAGTCGGTTTCAATCAGGATCTTGTCCAGCGGAATTTGCGCAGCCGCTTCATGCAGGTTGTGTGCTTTTTTAAATGTGACATTGCCTGCAAAACTGATATAAAATCCCAAGTCAATCATCTTCAGGGCAAACGCTGTGTCTCCGGAAAAACAGTGCAAGACCCCAAAAGCATCAGGGACCGACTTAATCATGGCATAGACGTCATCGTGTGCCTCTCGATCGTGGACAATAACCGGGAGCTTTTTCTCTGCACCCAATTCAAGAAAAAACCGGAAACATTCCTGTTGCAGGGCTTTCTGGGTGGTATCGTGGTAATAGTCCAGCCCCGTTTCGCCAATGGCCACAACGGCCGGGTTGTCCAATTTTTTTGCAATCTTACTTTGCCAGTCTGCAATAGGCTGCAATTCAGCCACATCAGTGGGATGAATGGCCACAGCGGCAAAGACGCTTTCAAAAGTTTCTGCCAACTTGATGACATCATCAATGCCGGTAAAAGAAACACTGGGATTAATCAGTGCTGCTAGGCCCGCCTCCTCTCTGGCTGCTGATAGAACCTCTGCCGGGCTTTCTACTGGCAATTCAGGGGTTTTGCCAAATGTCATTTCAGGATTAACAATATAGTCCAGGTGGCAATGGGTATCAATGACCGGGACTAATTCACCTGTTTCTGCTGCTGTCATTGGCTTACTGTTTCATTTTTTTTGGTTTTTTGCTTTGTTTTTTTAGATTTGTCCGCCAATTCGCTGTCCAGCCTTGGGAAAACCGGTGGTCCTAAAGAAATAATCTGGCCAGACGGAATTGGCGTTTTTAAATCCTGCCAGTTCGGCTTAAAGCAACTTGTGCTTGGGTTGGCTTGTGAATTATTATCTGGGTACCCCAACTGCGAATAAATGGCAGCCGTGACATTGGGCATTACAGGAAATAATAAAATAGCAACCTGACGCAAGGTTTCCAAGACCTGGTACATCAGTACGGATAAGTCATCATGTTGGTTATTTTTGTAGAGCGCCCAGGGCATTTGATCGTTAATGGCTTTGTTTGCCCAGTCAACCAGTTTAAGGCACTCAGCCGCCGCTTTGCTGAATTCATACTGGCTGTATAAACGCGCCACATTTTCGTGCGTTTCTGCGTGCAGGCAATCGGAACCATTTGATGCAACGCTATTTTGTTGAAAATTTTCAGGTTGAAGGTTTTCAGGGGGAAAATTTTCAGGAAGCGTTGGCACCAGGCCGTTAAAATACTTTTGTGTCATCGTTAACGTGCGGTTTAGCAAATTGCCCAGATTATTGGCCAAATCAGCATTCACTTTGGTTTTAAACTCATCTTCAGTAAAGCCACCATCCTGACCAAAACTGACAATGGCCGTTGTGAGGTAATACCGGATAGCATCGGCGCTGGGCAGATTAAACCGGGCTTGCAGATCAAACGGTGAAACGACATTGCCAATGGATTTGGAAATTTTAGTGTCATTAATATTAATAAACCCGTGGGCCACAATCTGCCGGGGCAGGGCAATCCCTGCAGAAAGTAACATAGCCGGCCAGTATATGGCATGAAACCGCAGAATATCTTTGCCAATCACGTGCACCACGCTGGGCCAGAACTGGTTAAATTGCTCGGGGTTGCTGTGGTAGCCAATGCCCGTTAAATAGTTGCTAAGTGCATCAATCCAGACATAAATAACTTGCTCAGTGTCATCCGGCACAGGGATTCCCCAAGAGACCGTGGTTTTTGGACGAGAGACACTAATATCTTCAAGCTCATCCAGCATTTTAAGCACATCAGCTGCCCGGTAAGCAGGCAAAATTATGTCATCCCGCGATTGAATGTAGTCTCGAATGGCTGTCTTGTATTTGGACAGGGCAAAAAAATAATTTTCTTCTTCAACAGGTTCCGGGGAAATAAAGTGGATCGTACACTGGCGTGCTTCCGGGGAAAGGTCGCGCTCGGTTAAAAATTTTTCACACCCAGTGCAATACAAGCCCTGATAGCGTTTTTTATAAATGTCGCCTTTGGCTGCCATGGTTTGCCACAGCTGGGTAACAACAGTATAATGTGCTGATTCAGTCGTTCGGATAAACCGGGTGTAGTCGATATTGAGGTACTGCCAGCTTTCCTTGAATCCACTGACCAGCTGGTCGGTGTAGGCTTGGGGGGACAGGTTTTTTTCTGCCGCTGATTTTTGAACTTTGGTGCCATGCTCATCGGTTCCCGTTAAAAAATAAACCGGGTGGCCTTTCATCGCATGATAACGTACCATAATGTCGGTCATTATTTTTTCGTAAGCATGGCCCAGATGCGGCAATGCGTTGACATAGTCAATGGCTGTTGTGAAATACCTTGCAGTGGTGCTATCGGCTTGGTGGGGTACTGCCATTTGAATGGGTTAAGGTTCTCGGTTGATCAAGATTGTGGAAACAGACTGGTTGAAAAACGATTGCGTCACAAAATTGGCCAGCAGGCTTTCATTCGCAATTGTTTTGCCATTGTCGCATTAAGTCAATTAAAAAAAAAGCCAAAAAAAGTGTTAAAAAGCCCAAAACAGCATTCGCCCGTGACAATATTAAATGCGCTTTGGGGCTTTGTTTGTTCTTGGGGGCTTTGCTTGTTCTTGCTCTGGGTTTAATACCCTGGAGAATGTGCAGGCAAGCCGCGGTATCCAGGGTTATTTCTCACCAATTCATCCAGGTTGCCCGCCGTATAGCCCTCTAAAATGCCGTTTTGCCGCTCGCACAAACGGTTTGTACACGTTTTTAAATTGGGCTTTGCTTTTAACAGAATTTGCCAGACAGTGGCTTCGGTTTGCCAACCTGCAATTTCTTCTGCGACTGAGTTGTGCCGGTCACTGTGCATCGCCTCGTGGCTGATTAAAGCAGCAAGTGCTTCTGGCGGTGCCGTTTTATGGATTTCATTAATAAACACAAATTGCTCACCCGCCGGGCTTAACCAACTGATGGCATCATAATTTTTAAGGCCTTTATTCAGGGTTTCCATGTTTTTAAAAACCAACCGAACCGGGGTGCTAACAATGTGGCTTAATGCCCCCTGAGCTTGCGGAACGTGGTGCATGATCATCAGTGCCTTCAGCAGAGGTCTTTCCCGGGCACTGCGCGCCAGCTGCTGAATATCATAATTCGGTTGGGTATTGGCCCTGGCTGGCTGTAAAATCATGTTATCCATCAAGCCAGCACTGCTTGTTAAAACCAGAATCACAAGAAGCACGGTATGCCATGACAACCCTAATTTCAGAGTTTTCATAAAAGGTACGGCCTTGTATGCAATGAGTGCGGAAGGTCTTTTAAAAAACCTTCTTTAGTTACTATAACTTTATTTACTATAACTGGCCGGCATCAATTTGCATCCGCCATTTAATGCGCATGTAAAAAACAGCCTCAGTGATGATTCCTCAGATCACCATTAATTTTTTCAACAGCAAATACCCGGACAAACTGGGTTAATAAGCAGGCTGAACACCCGTTAGAATGGCAAAGGGAGGACTTTGATAAACCGCATCACCGTCATTGTACAAAAATCGAAGTTCTGCTTTTGTTGGAGAGCGTAAAACCTTGGCTGTAACTGGCTTGTCCGGTATTTTTTTCTTACTTGAGGCTGCTGTGCCTGCTGTCTGGTTTTCTTTTTGCATGTCTGTGGGTGAATTCATTGGGTTTTTATCAAGGTCCAAATTAGAACTTGTATTTTCTGACAAATTATTTTGCCCCTGAAATGCAAGTTGCTGTGTTTGAAGCTGGTTCTCACTGCTATTATTAACTGAGGCTTTTTTTACGGGGCTCACTGCAAACCTTAAGACAATGGCATTGCGTTTCACCAGTTGCAAGACTTTGGGGGCTTTCAACTGGCCCCCTTCCGGCACCAGTAAATAAAGCCCCGGTGAAATCACAGGCACTTTGCTGGTATTGGTAGCGGGTCTTACAAGCTGAATAAACTTTGTCAGACGAATTAACGGGTAAGGGCTCGGCAATGTTTCTCGGGATTTTGGCCCAGTGTCCACTTTGAGGGCACTGTCATCGGTGGCTTCTTTCACAGATCCAAAAAACAGGCGGCTAAAGAACCCCTGTTTTTTCTTTTTGGCTTTCGGGGGATTTGGCAAGGCCAGCGTTGATTCTTCAGCAGCACGCTGCGGAAAATAAATTTCATCGGGCCAGTCCGGGTCTTGGGCCAAAGCAACTTGCATTGTGGAAATTGTGGAAAAAGCAGCCACACAAAAACACAAGATGAAAAATGCACTTAAAGTTTGCGTCCAAGCTGGTCGAAACGGAATTAGTATTTTATGTACAGGCTTTGGCTGAAGGGCGACTTGCCCTATACCTTCAATGCGCCGTTTCTTCATTTGAGTTTCCCTATGCTGAGTTTCCCTATACAATGTTCACCCAACAAAAACTGATTTTATTTGTTAGCAAGTATTTGTCTTACTTCATTAATTTTAGTATTATTCTGCTGGTTATCTGCGGGGTTCTGGGCTGGATATACCTGCTTTATCTGTCAGCCCTCTAGCAGCTCATCGGCCAGTTTTGCTGCCAGCTTCACGTGACTGCTATGACCCGCATTAATTGCAAAAATGTGGGCTTTCAAGGTTAGCGGGTTAATGCCTGAAAGCCGCAAGTCTCCAATGAGATCCAAGGCCTTGTGATAAATCGGCTCATCGGGTGTTTTCAGAGGGCGTGTGTACCCACCGTCGCGCGTTAATCCCAATGTATTGGTTTCATCAGCCCCCATGGCCAGACCTTTTGCCTGCAAGACGGGCAATTCATCAACAAAGCCAAATGTTGTTGCCCCAGCCAGGGTCTCGATGGTGTCATGCTGGCTGTCCCAGCGTGCCCACCGTCCTGCCAATGCCGGGTGAGGGAAATTGACACTGTAAGTGATCTTAAAATGATCATCGGGTAAAGCATACAAGACAATGTCATCGGTGTGGCGGTAGACCACTGACCGGTTTAAAACAACCGATGGTTCAGGTCGTCGGAGCGTAAAATTCTGCCGGAAAAATGCCACCCAGTTCTCAGCACTGCCATCCAAAATGGGAAGCTCAGGGGCGCCGGTTATGGTGACCGTTAAATCATCCAATCCGCACAAGGCCGTTGCCGCCAGAAAATGTTCAGGAATAGACAAGGTACTTGTCTTGGGGATTTGTTTCTCCTGGTTGTTATTGCCGGAATCCTCAGTGCTGGCCAGTGTGATGCCACGTTCTGTATGCACCACAGCACTGAGTAGTGCTTGAATGGGCGCACCCTCATTCACCAGAAAAACAATCCCCTGGCCTGGTAATCCCGGTGTTACGGTTGCAGAAACCGGTTGACCTGTAATAAGCCCTTTGCCTTCAATCATTGGTGCGTCTGAAGCAGGGGGCACATAAGCAATACCGGCTTCGGAAGGAAATAATGGCATTTTTTGGGTCTCAGTGATTGTCATCGCAGGTTTTTTTTATTTTTTTTAAAGGAAATTTGAAGGAATTTTGAATTGATACAATACTTTAATTGTAGTCAAAAATAGAGTATAACAACAGCGTACAAAAAATAGAAAACGGGTGCAAAGCGGGTGTATCTAACCTGCTTGATACGACCTCCATGGGGCAACAGGCGGTAATTTTTGGCATTGCGCCACTGTTTCTGGGGGTAGCAACTCCAAAAGGTCTCTAACCGTACAATCCTTTTCAGGATGCCTGGCATCCGGTGCAATGTCGCAAAAAGGCAGCAAAACAAAGGCACGTTCATGAAATCTGGGATGCGGCACAGTTAATGCTGGTGTTTTTTGAATGAAGTTGCCAATCAGCAAAATATCCAGATCCAAAATGCGCGAATAATAGGACAGGTCAGGGCAAGCAGGCTTTGCCCCCCGCTTGCGACCCGCATGATCTTCTACGGTGAGACATGCCTGCATTAAAGCCTCAGGGGCCAGGTTACTTCGAACGGCAATAACTGCATTGTAAAACGAATGGGGATCGGGCTCATCCGGTGATAAATCTACCGGAGCTGTCTCATAGATTGCCGAAGCTTTTTCAAAAATAATGCCAGATGTCTGCTTTAGTGCTTCTAAAGCAAACGTCAAATTTTGTAAGCGATCACCCAAATTGCTGCCCAAGGCAATATAAACAAGACTGTCACCCGAGCGTTTTGGCAGTTGCCACGATTCTGTACGGGTCGTTTCTCTTTCGAACTGAGGCCGGTTGAACACTATGGCTTGAAACTTAAAGACTTGAAACTTGAAGAATCATGACCTGGGGCAAGCGTCAAAAAAGGCTGCAGCTCAGTTTGACACATGGTGCCTGTCATTGAAAACGGAAAAGCTTCTGTCACCGTCACCAGAACACGCTGGCCCACCAGCTGTGCTTCACTAAAAGGACTGGAAAAGTTAACCACCTTGTTGTTGCGGGTTCGGCCAGTTAAACGTTGGCTGTTGCGTTTGCTGGGCCCTTCAACCAGTACCTCAACGGCTTGACCCAGATAGCCTTTGTTAATCTGGTGTGACTGCTGGCCAATAGCAGTATTGAGACGTTGCAAGCGGTCTTGTTTGACAGCTGTTTCTATCTTCTGGCCCCGATTTTCCCAGATCCCTGCCGGGGTTTGCTTTCTGGGAGAATAGATGGCTGTATTGGCCAAATGAATGCCCGATCGAGAAACAGAGTCGACTGTTCGCTGAAACTGGGCGTCAGTTTCACCAGGAAAGCCAACAATATAGTCGCCAGACACGGCAACATCAGGGACTTTTTTCACAATTTTTTCAACCAGGGCGTAATATTGCTCTGCGGTATATCCCCGTTTCATCCGCTCAAGAATGGTATTGTCACCGGCTTGCATCGGGATATGAATGTACTCCATCACTTTGGGCAACTGCGCCACGGCATCAATAATATCATCGGTTAAATCCAGTGGATGCGATGTCATAAACCGAATGCGCTCAATGCCATTAACGGCAGAAATATCCGTTAACAGATTCGCCAACCCGTAAGCCCGGTTGCTGAAGTCTTTCCCGTAAGCGTCTACCGTCTGGCCCAGTAGCGTAATTTCTTTAAACCCGTGCTCCGCAAGCGTAAAGACTTCACGCAGAACCGATTCTGGTGAACGGCTGATCTGGCGGCCACGCGTATACGGTACAACACAGTACGTGCAGAAATAGTCACAGCCTTCAATAATGGTGACCCATGCAGAAATATCACTGTCTCGCATGGGGGTAATATCCGTCAGGTAATCATAGGTGGTTCGGGCCTTTTGCCGGTTGACGGCCAGCACCCGGTTATTCCCTGAAAAGGCATCGCGAACCAGGCCAGGCAATTCATGAATATTTTGGGTGCCAAAAACAATATCAACATAGGGGGCACGCTCAAAGACGGCTTTCTTGGTTTGCTGGGCCACACAACCGGCCATGGCAATTTTCAGGTGCGGGTTTTTTGCTTTGCGTTTTCCCCATACCCCCAGATGGCTGTAGGCTTTGTCTTCAGCAGCCCCACGAATCTGACAAGTGTTCATAATCAGCAGATCGGCGGCCTGCCAGTCTTTGACTTGAACAAAGCCTTCTTTGGCAAGCAAGCCCAGCATCAGTTCCGAATCGTTCAGGTTCATCTGGCAGCCCATGGTTTCCAGATAGACTTTCTTTGCGGGTTTTACAACTTTTTCAGATTTTACAATCTGCTCAGGGATTGCTTGAGTGATAAGGTGTTGTGGCGTTTCAGCTGAACTCAACTGGTGTGCCGTTAGTGTTGATTCAGGGATTGCAGATTCTGGAGACTGGGTTTGCATCGTAATTTACAGTATATTTTTTGCGGAATAATTTTCTGTATTTATTTGCATCAATATTTTATCGTATTAATGGCCATGTTTAAATAACGGTTGATGGTCTTACACTTTAAAGTTTAAAGTATCAAAAAAGATAATATAAAATCAAAGTTTTTCCCTTTAAAGTTTTACCCTTTTCTGTTAAGGCTTGGGTATTGAAAGACAATGTGGTTGATTGAGTGCTAAAGTCAATGCTGAAACGGCCACACAGCTGGCTGTGTCAGCACGCAGTATTTTGCTTCCCAAAGCAACGGGGAGAAATCCTTTTTCACGAAACTGCAGTGCCTCACTATCAGACCAGCCGCCTTCCGGGCCAATAGCAAGCATTACCCTGACTGGATGCTCAACTTTTTGAGCAAACTGTTCTTGGATGTATTGATTCCAGGGAATCCGATTGTCCCCGCGCTCGTGAAGAAAACAGTAATGCATTTTGGTTTTGTTTACACTGTCCAGATTTTCTTCATTGTTTAAAAACGCATCAAAATATACTGGCTGTTTAACCATGGGCAAAACCAAGCTTTCCGATTGCTCTGCTGCAGACTGTACAACAGCTTGCCAACGCTTGCGTTTTTTCTCAACATCTTGCAAAGAAACTTGAACCATAACCCGCTCAGACAAAACAGGCTGGATTTCAGTTATGCCAAGCTCGGTTGCTTTTTGTAGTAACCAGTGCCAATGGGTTTCTTTAATAACAGCAGCAGCCAGCATAATTTGAGGCCAGCAAGCATTATGAACCGCTTCAACAGATTGCAGCTGCACACAGATTGCTTGTTTATTAATGGATTTAATTTTGGCACGATAAGCACATTGAGACTTTTGACAGACTAATGCAATAGGGTCACCAACTTTCACGCGGCAGACCGTTGCGATGTAATGTACGGTTTCTTTTAACTGCAAAACAGCATCTTCAGGCAAACTGCTTTCAGATATTGTTTTGTTAAGCTCAGTTGTATAAAAATATTTCAGGGGCATGGTTCACTCTGTATTTACTTTCAATGGCATCCGAGCCAACACAGTTTCTATTGATGCCATGTAATGCCAGGCGCATTGCTACCTATTGCAATTGAGCTTTGAGGCAATACCAACTGTTTTCAGTTGTTTCAACGATATGAATAAAACCACTGTTTGTTAACTTTGTTTTTACTGGCAAAACAGTTTTTGCAATGAGGCCCGTGAAAATGACGGACCCGCCAGGGGCCAAGCAAGCCATTAAATCGTCAAATAAGCCAAGAATTGTTTCTGCAATAATATTAACAACAACCAGGTTAAAGCCCACGCTTCGACTGTCTTTTAGGGGGGAACTGGTAAATTTAATCTTTGAGGCCACCCTGTTGGCATCTGCGTTTTTTTGAGCAGTTTGCAGGGCAGCCGGGTCAATATCCATTGCCACAATTTCTTTAAACCCCAGTTGGGCAGCAAATATTGCCAATACCCCTGACCCCGTGCCCACATCCAAAACCCGACATTGACCTGTGTTCTGTGCACAAGCGTGTTGTTCAATTGCCCGCAAAGCCAGTCGCGTGGTTTCATGAGCCCCTGTTCCAAATGCGTTTTCTGGATCGATGCAAATCACAGTCTCATTCGGGTTATTTGGTTCATAAGACAGCCATGCGGGACAAATAACAATCCTTTCAGAAACCCGAGTCACTTTCCAGTAAGCCTTCCAGGCTGATTCCCAGTCTTCAGGCGCTAAGGGTCTTGTTTCAAGAATTGTGCAACCTTCTAAAAAAGTTGGATTGGCACTGAGAAGTTGCTCAACGTTAAGCCTGGCATCTGGGCTGCTGCTAATAACGGAAAGGGCTTGTAAATCTTCCAACCGGGTTTGATCGCTGTCTGTACTGGGTTGATAAAGGGTTGAAACGCTGGAGACACCCTCAAGAGTCCACAGCAATTCTTCCAAATGCCAAGCAATCCGTGGGGGACAGTATATTTTGATTTCCGTTAATAGGGTGCTTGGGGCTATATTCGGATTTAAGAGGTTCTCTGAGGACATAGGTAATATTTTTGTTAAGTTTCTTGGTTAAATTTCTTGACTGAAACGTGAGTTAACTACGTTTGTTTAACCCTTTGGCGTTGGAAGCCACCTGTAAAGACAAATAGTATTGTTTGTGCTATCGTTTGTCAAAAATTAATGGTTTTTTGCATTTTGCAAATTCAATATTTGGGATCAACACACTTCCGGATTCAACAAGCTCATATACCTTTGTAGTTTGTTACGCTTCTTCCCTCAAATCTCTATTACTTAGAATCAATGGTGTATCACGAATATTAAAACGAATAAATGATTAAGACAAAGAAAGTCTCACTATGGCCCAAAACGAAATTGACGCTGAATTTTTACCCCTGCCTTCAGACAATTTAGGCAAATTACCGCCTTACCTTTTTGCTGAGATTGATCGAAAAATTGATGAAGCAAAAGCCAAAGGCGTCGATATTATCAGCCTTGGTGTTGGAGACCCCGATTTACCGACGCCACAGCCTATTGTAGATGCGATGGTTTCTGCTACTCAAGATTCTAGAACCCACAATTACCCGCCTTATCACGGGACTGCTGAATTCCGGGATTCGGTCAGTCGGTGGATGCAAACCCGTTTTGATGTTTCAGTTGACCCAAGTTCTGAGGTTATGTCTCTAATTGGTTCTAAAGAAGGCTTGGCACACTTAATTTTAGCGTACATCAACCCAGGGGATGTTGTCCTTTGTCCGTCACCAGGATATCCCGTCTATAACAACTATACCCTGCTTTGCCACGGTGAGCCTGTTGTTATGCCGCTATTAAAAGAAAATCATTTTTTGCCTGATCTGACCAAGATCTCTGATGATATTGCAAGACGGGCAAAAATATTGTTTCTCAATTATCCAAACAACCCCATTGGGGCCATTATTGACGAGCCAAAGATGGCAGAAATTGTTGCTTTCTGTAAAAAACACAAAATTCTGCTCTGCCACGATCACGCCTACTCTGAAATGACATTCGATGGGTACAAAGCACCCAGCTTTTTATCCATTCCTGATGCAAAGTCAGTCTGTATTGAAATGTTTTCTCTGAGTAAAATGTACAATATGACGGGTTGGCGGGTTGGTTTTGCCGTTGGAAATCCAACAGCTATCAAAACCTTGGGCACTGTTAAAAACAACACGGATAGCGGTGTCTTTAAAGCGATTCAACATGCTGCCGCTGTTGGACTTGATCAATCGGCGCAGTTAACTGCCGGCTTAAACGAAATTTATGCCCGTCGCCGTGATCTGTTTTTATCGGGTCTTCAAAAATTGGGGTGGCCGGTAACAAAAAATGAAGCCACTTTTTACCTTTGGTTGCCAGTACCCACTGGTATGAAAAGTGTCGATTTTGTGAGCCTGCTTCTGGATAAATGTGGTGTTGTTGTACCACCCGGGACAGGATACGGAGCAGAAGGTGAAGGCTTTTTTAGGGTTGCCCTGACAGTTTCTGAAGAACGTCTTGCAGAAGTTATTCAGCGAATGGATTCTGCCGGAATTCACTTTGATGCACTGTCGGAGAAAAACGCCAAGCAATCGCAAACAGCCCTGGCTTAAATATCAGCAGACATCACTGCAAAATTAATACGAAGCCTTTAAAACAGTACAGTTCAAAACCCTCATGAGTAAATTCAGTTCCTTTTTAGACTCAAATAATTTTCCAGATGATGAGTCTGAAAATCAATCAAATTTTCAGTCTGAAGGTAAGTTTTCAGAGTTTTCCGATGATCAAAATGACTTTGATAAAAGGCTAGACGAGGAAAGCGGCTTAGAGTCAAAAGAATCCTCAAAAAAACACTTGTCTGATGATGACAAATCGGAATCGGATGATGTAATAGTTCTTGATTTTGAAATTGAAAACAGTATTTCATCGGAAGACGATGACGAAGAGGATCAATCTTTGTTTGACCTTGATGATCTTGAATCTGACGAGTTTCTGCCTGAAGATGATGTTTTAGAGGAAGACGACAACACACTAATTTTTAGTCAGGGAGAAACATTTGAAGACGTCTTGACCAAAGCACTCTCTGCAGGGTTTTTTGGTGATTTACCCGAAGATGATCACGCCGATTATTCAAAAAATAGGGCTGACAGACAAAAGAAAAAAAGCAAGACTAAAAACGAAAGCAGTGAAACGCGCAACAGCGAAAAAGAAACCATTACGATTTCACACTTTTTCTCAGTTGAAGAGGCTGTATTATGCATTCCCAAGGTAAAAACTTTACTGTCAGAGACCAGAAAAGCTTTATACCCCATTAAAGATGAAATCATATTCTCAAAACGTCTGCTTCAAAGCAGGCAAAACGCCGGTAAGTCCATTACGGATGAAGATGTTTTGGTACTGAAAAAGAAATTGATTGCTTATGAAAAAATGCTGTCTGCCTGGATTAAACGGTTTGCAGAACAAGGCTTTCTTTTGAAGGATGTTGAAAGCGGGCTGGTCGATTTTCCGTACAAATCAAAGTCCAAAAATGCGTTGTATTTTCTCTGCTGGCATCCGCCTGAAGAAGGCATATTTTTCTTTCATAAGCCAGAGGAAGGCTACCGTGAACGCCATCCAATAACCTTGTTGCCAGAATAATATCTTTTCTATTTTTATAGTGTTTATTATTAATATTAAGGTCTAACGAAATAAATTTCTGATTTGTTGACACAAAAAAAACAACACCTGTGGAAAAAATTTGCCTTATATGCGTTGTTCACATTACTGGGTGGATTTACAGGCTTTCTTTTTGTAACTTTTACTGAATTGGGGCCTCAGGGGATACAATCAGTCTGGTCGGCATTCACTGGGCAAAAAAAACCAGCAGACATTCAGTTCTCTGAGAATTCATCATTTTCAATTAAAAAACAGGCCAGTTTATTTAATGCACGGGTTACCCGGGTAATTAACAGCGCTTATGCACAAGAGTTTTTGATATTTGATCAATTGCCGCCTATTTTTTTTGATCAGCTGATTGCAAACAAAACAACCCCATTACCGGTTCAGTGGTTAAGCTCTGTTGCAAACGAATGTCTCAAGTTACGGACTGCCAATGATTTTTTAAATCGTCAAAATGGTCAGATTGAGAAAAAAAGCTTGCCTGACCCAACAATCCAGGTTCAGAAAAGTACGCCTGTCACAAAACAAATCCTCTTCATTGAGAGAAATGGTAAGACGGGCAAGAAGACGATGAAAGTTCCAGTGTGGGTATTTGATATACAGTTCAAACTGAGTACAGACACTTATAGCCGGTTTTACCGGTTTGCGGTTGTTTCCTCTAGTGAAATCAGTAATAAAACCCAAAGCCAAACGATAGTAACTTTTGCCCCAACTGCTGCATTTAATTTGACGCCATTGAAAAATCTAATTAAGGCGTTGAATTAAATGACCAATGCCAATGATTTAACATAGAAAAAGCAAAGCTACTTTTTTTGAATCAATAAGCTGCTGATGTGGTTCTATGAGGTGGTGCCCGAGGCCGGACTTGAACCGGCACAGACATAAATGTCCGAAGGATTTTAAGTCCTTTGTGTCTACCGATTCCACCACTCGGGCGAGTGTCTCATTACAGTAATAGGCAGATACTGCATCTTTCGTAAAATAAGATTAAAGTAAACACAGCAGAAAAGGAAGGCAAAATAATCCGTTTTATTTTTTTTATTGGAGGCGGCACCCAGATTTGAACTGGGGATAAGAGTTTTGCAGACTCCTGCCTTACCACTTGGCTATGCCGCCATACCTTTCTTTTCTTTTGTATTACTTAAAACCATAGGCCGAACGAAAAAAAAAATCAAATGCTTCTTTTAAAGAAGCAAAGACAATATAAAACATTAAGTCGCTGTTTTTTTCATCAGGTAATGCGATACCTGCCATTCTGTCCCATTTTGATAGCCCCACAATTCTGCGCAGGCCAGAAAAAAGACTTTCCAGTACACCCACCATTTCAGGGCTTGGCTGTTGCCGTAGGTTTCCTGAAGAACTGGCATAATGGCAGTACGGTTGGCCTTCATCTTTTCAAGCCAGGCCTCTGCTGTTTTCTGATAGTGGACCCCGTTCACCACCCAGTCTTTTTCAACCATCAGGTCTTTGTCAAAATAGCGAAACAAATCGTGCGATGGCATGGTGCCTCCGGTAAAGAAGTGCCGGGTCAGCCAGTCTGTGCCATCGGTGTCTTCATAGTGGTAGGCAGAGGCCTTGTGCGTAAAAATATGAACAAACAGCCTGCCTTCTGGGGTGAGCCAACGCGACAGTTTCTCAAACAGGCGGTTGTAATTTTTCATGTGCTCCATCATTTCAATGCTCACAATGCGATCAAAGCCTGGCGATGTGTCAAAATCATAGGTTACAATATTGCCGGTAATAACAGTCAGGTTTTTAATGCCTCGAGCATCCCGGCGGGCCTCAATGAACTGGCGCTGTGTTTTTGAGTTTGACAAAGCCGTAACAGTGCATTCCGGAAACTGCTCAGCCACCCACAAGCTGAAGGATCCCCAACCGCACCCGAGATCAAGAATACGCTGCCCTGGCTGAATTCCAGCACGCTCAGCATATAATTTCAACATGGCCAGTTCTGCTTCAGCCAGTGTGTTGGTTTCTTGGGTCCAGAGACCGCTGCTGTATTTGAGCGTTGGTCCTAGAACACTGTTAAAAAAACTGGCGGGAACCTGGTAATGCTGATTATTGGCCGCATCGGTTTCAATGGCTATGGGGCTGTTGTTCAGCTCTTCAACAAAGCGGTTAAAATACTGTGACTTGTCAGCATCGGTTGCAAAAGCCAGTGATTTTTTCTTTTCTGCCAAAAACCGGCGGATCTGCCAGCGAATCATCCATTCGGGCAACCGGTTGGTTTCCATTATTTTATACATGAACATGGGAGGGTGTAACCGTTTCTTGGGTTTCGTGTTTGTAAAATATTGTTGTCATTTATTTCAGTTTTTTTTGGTTTTTTCAAACCTTTTCATACTGGTTTATCTAGCTTTACTGGTTTTATTGGCTTTTAGCGGTTGTTACTTCTTGCGATTTATTTAAATTGGTTCCGTTATGAAGCTACTTTCTTCTTGAAAAACGGAATAAACGGGCTGGTTGTTTCTTGATATTGCCGGTAGGGTTCTCCCCGACTCTGCAGCAAGCGCGCTTCTGTGGCAGCAATTCCTGTCACATTGATTAAAAAATGCAGCATCAGCAGTGGCACATAAGCCATGGTCCAGCCCCACGGATAAGGCAGGACAAAGACAAAGACACCCACCCAAAACAACCACTGAAAAAAGTAATTGGGGTGACGCGAATAATTCCAGAACCCTGCCTGACAAACTGTGCCTTTATTGGCAGGATTGGCTTTAAACTGCCGCAGTTGCTCATCAGACAAGGCTTCACAAACAACGGCAAAAACCATAACCACAGCCGCTGCAGACTGCATTGGGCTAACCGGGGTTGCGGGGTTTGAGAATACCAGGTAAACAGGCACTGAAATTAACAGCATCAGCAGGCCTTGAAGCTGATAAGCCAGCCACATCATCAGCTCAGCATTCTGGCCGCTGTTTTTCCAGTCTTCACGAAACCGGGTGTAGCGGGCATCTTCAACAGGCCATTCTTTGAGAAACCGGTCAAGCAGGTACGTCCCCAAGCGCAACCCTGACAAAACCACACAGATACTAAACAAAACATGCGGGTTGGTCATAGGGAAACCCGCCGAGAAATCAGGTGCCGGCACCGGGGTAATCAGCCAATAAAAAGTGGTTACCGGCAGAATGAAATAGCCCCAAAACACATCCACGATGCCTGCATTTTTAAATTTGTAAGACAATGCCCACAACAGGGTCATTGTGGTAAAAATACCCGCCCACAAAAGCAGCGGAGGCATCCAGAAAGGGGACATACTCAAGACAGCCTTTCTTTATTGGGTCGAAGCAACACATCGGCTGGGCTCGCATTGGGTGGCAACCGCAAAACAATCAGAAGAACGTAGATGGCCATAGCGATATTACCCAGCCCCATAATTAAAATAAACCAGATTAAACGGCTGATTGCAGCTGTTTCTCGGTAAAATAGCCAGGCATAAAATGTCAGAAACCCGCAATAAGCATCCGCCAGGGTTGCAATAAACCAGGGATCGCTGGTCACAGTGGCAGGTATTTTCAGAATGCTTTCATTAAGCGTTGCCCAGGTGACCGTCACAACCATCACCAGCAAAATTAGACCAAACAGGACTTTTAATCTCGTAATACCGTTCATAACAACTTGAATCCCAATGGTTGAAGCAACTGGGTTAAGGCGTGTAACGGCAGGCCAACCACATTGAAATAGCAGCCCTCAATTTTTTCAACCAGTGTACTCCCAATGCCCTGAATGGCATAAGCCCCCGCTTTGTCCATGGGTTCCTGCGTATCAACGTAGCTTGCAATCGTTTCAGTCGACATAGCAGCCATTGTTACCGTTGTTTCAGTAACCGATTGCAAGAAGCCAGGATCTTCAAACGTGGCTGCGGTTTGATTTTGCCCGGTAAGGCTAGATTCTTGTCCGGTTTCTTGATAAAAGGCTGGCGGGTAAAAAATACTAATCCCCGTCAAGACCTGATGCTGGTTGCCCTGTAATTTTGTGAGCATCTCAATGGCGTGGGCTTTATCCGTGGGCTTACCTAAAACCGTATGATTAAATACCACCACCGTGTCAGCGCCAATCACGATTGAACCGGGCTGATGCTTATAGACTTCTTGGGCCTTGAGGCGGGATAAGAATCCTACAAGTGCTTCAGGAGACAGGTGAGACAAGGCGTAAGCGCTTTCATCAACTTTTGAGGGAATCACTGAAAATTCTAACCCCAAAGACGAAAGCAATTGTTGCCGGCGTGGAGAAACTGATGCCAAAACCAAGCGGTGTTTTGTTATTGATCTTTTCGGGGCAGTGTCGGTATCGTTTTCTTGAAGGCTGTGCATTTTAAAAAATAGACTCGTTAAAAAAGTGGGCTCGGGTTATTTTGTGACTTCCTGGATGATGCTTATATTAAAAAAGAAGGTTAATAAATAGTCGGGATAAAACGCCTGCTGTTGGTGGTTTGTTCACAGGGTTTGTAATACTTAGTGATTTTTTTTATTGAGCAGTGTTTGTTCAACAATCAACAATAAGGGTGTATTTTACTATACAGTAAACAAAAAAGACAAAGTTTGGGGTTTCAGAAAAAAGGCAAGAAAATTTTAAAGATTGTTTTTATTTATATATATTTCTAATATCAATCTGTCGATTACAATCCAATTTTTTTAGTCCTGAAAATCCTGAAAAAATTTCTAGGAGCTCCATTACAATCTGGACTCTATCACGGTTTTTTGACAGATTGCTCTGATACAGTTTTTCAATTAAAAAGCGCATGTTCTATTACCGGAGTTTTTAACCAATGACCGATGCACACAATTTTGCCCATCAAAACCATCAAGACGAAAATATATCGGACTCAACCCCACTTTCTCAAGAATTAATAGCCGAGTCTATTGGAGCATCATTGGTTGATGGATTTGAGCCTGTCGCTGAGATGGAAACAGGCCCAAATACCGATGAACCAGACACTCTGAATTCGCTAGCAACGATCCCCGTTCCTATCTTAATGGAAGAAAACGTGAAGCTCTCGGAGTGCATGCTCTGGAAGATGCTGTCTGATTACTACGATCAGCGGGGGATTGATGCCTGGCAGGAAGACACACCCAATTTTATAACCAGCAGCGCCTTTACAGCCGAAACATATGCGGACCTAATTATTGCCTTTCTCAAAGAAAACATTGCATTATTTCATCCGGAAGAACCGGTTTATATTTTGGAAATGGCCACAGGAACAGGACGCTTTAGTTACCTGCTGCAAAAAGAACTGAGAAAAAAGCAAGCTTATTTTTCAGCCTTAAAAGATTTGAACTGGGTTTACCTCATGACAGACTTTACCCAGAGTCAAATTGATTTCTGGCGGTCTCATCAGAAACTGGCCCCCTTTATTGCAACCGGCCAACTTGACTTTGCAATCTATAACCCGCTTGTTGCTGATCAACCTTTGCAGTTGCAGCATTCTGGCAAAACATTGACCCCAAACAACCTGGTTAACCCAGTCATTGCCATCGCCAACTACTTTTTTGATAGCCTGATGCAGGATGTTTTTGAAGTCAAGCATAAAACTTTGCTCGAAGGCCGGGTAACCCTAACCAGAGACCTGTCTAAAACATGCAGAATGCCAAACACACCCATTAAGATTCAGGAAGTTGATGTTGCCTTTAATTACTTGCCAATCATCAATACAAAAAATTATTATGGCTGCCCGCAACTATCAAAAGTATTGAACAGCTATAAATACGACAACAAGAAGGGTCAATTAATCTTTCCTGTGGGTGCATTAACCGTGATTAAAAACTTAATGCAACTAACCAACAACAACCTCTGCTTATTGGCATCCGACAAAGGGTTTACAGACACCGAATGGATGTACCGGTTTTCGCAGCATACCTTTACCGAGCACGGGGGCAGTTTCTCTTATATGGTTAACTTTGATGCCATTCATCGGTATTTTAAACTGCACGGCGGCATGGGGTATCTCAGCAAATACAAAGAGGCTAGCCTGCAAACCACGGCATTTGTCTGCTTAAAAAGCCCATTACAGGAAAACCTGAACACCGAAATGCTGCATTACTGCTTTGAAGAGCGGGTCAATCGGGGCAACACAATCAATTCAGTACTTTCATTGCTGGAATTGGACTTCAATGTCTTGGCTGATACTTTTATAGCCCTTGAGAATGATGAAAACAGAGCTTACAAAAACAAAGGACTGGTTTCTTCAATCCTGGCATTACTCAGACTCAGCCTGAATGACCCTAGGGCATATAATTACAGTGCTGAGTGCCTAACTAAAATCATCCAGGAAGCCAATATCGGCCAGGTTGAAAGTATTCAGGAGCTGCTAAAAGGTGCTTTAGACAGCTACTATTTTTATCCAGGCGTGGAAAACACGCCCTTTGATATTGCAACCTTATACTATCAATTGAGGGATTACGACAATGCCCTAGCCTGTTTGGATACTGCTATAGAAGATTTTGGCCAACATGCGTTGCTGTATTACCTAAAAGGCGATTGCTATTTACAGATGCAACAAAAAAATGGAGCAATTGCTTGTTTTGAAGCTTCTTTGGCCATTAACCCAGAAAACCAGACAGCAATAGAAGCCCTTGAATTTGCAAGAAAACTATAACCATCTTGCTTGTTAATTAAATAAATTAACATTACTGCGGATTAATATAATATCAACCCGCAGCGATTTACTATAACCCTCAAAACCATTGTGTCTGTTGAATGCTAAGGCATTTATTTGATTTCTTGAATAGTATCGTTATTCAAGAAATTAATCAACCTTTTTTTTAAGTCTTAACAAATAGTTAAAAATAGTTGCTGTGTAATTTTTCTTTTCAGCTTTTTTACATCTCGGCTTTTTTGCATCGAAGGGGATTATTGAAAACAAGAAATTTTCTTAAAAATTCTTTTTTCTTTTACTTTGCCAAGGACCCTGCTTCTACACCAATGCCTAAAACCGTCTTTGTTTACAATGAAATAAAAAGAGCACAAGTTGAAAATATTAATCTAACAATAAACAAATTAAAAAACAGTTGCAAATTTGGGAATCTAAGGTAATATAGAAAACATATTCTATAGAATTAAATTTCGACTCTCTGCACTTAATAGATTCCAACAACACAGCTTTCAATCATGCTTAAAACACAGGAAATTCAACAATGCGTAAACAGTTTCATGTTGAAAAATTAACACCAAAACAGTCAGAAGTATTGAGTGCACTGATTGAATTTTTAATTGAAAATCGTTATCCACCAACAATTCAGCAACTTTGTTCAAATTGTGGCGTTCGTTCAACGTCAACCATACATTTTCATCTTACTGCATTAAAAAAGAAAAAAATCATTAACTGGAACCCTGCAGAAAAAAGAGCCATTAGTGTTCGGCAAGATATTATGGATGCATATCATACCAATCAAGAAGACAAACGCGAACATTCCCAGAAAAGCACTCTTAAAAAGGAAAAAGAATTTGAAAAGCCAGCATATCAACTGCCATTATTGGGTACCATTGCTGCTGGTTCACCATTACAAACCACTGCTGCACAAACCGAACGAGAAGCTTGGGAAGTCATTGATCTCTCAGCAGATATTTGCCCGACAGGGTGTTACGCACTTAAAGTCCGGGGGGAAAGTATGATCGAAGATCATATTATGGACGGTGATATTGTTGTAATTAACCCGAAATCCCAAATCCGTGAAGGAGATGCCGTTGTAGCTCTGATTGAAGGTGAGATGGCAACGTTAAAGCATTACTTCAAAGAAAAAAATAGAGTTCGACTAGAGCCTGCCAACGTGACAATGGAGCCGATTTACGCCACCGATATTTGTATTCAAGGCAAAGTCGAAGCCATTATTAGAAGATATACCTGATTCTCTCTAAGCAGAATTCAGGGATAACACATAGTATGTTTTAATTCACCCCTAAATTTTTAATCCCCTAAGTTTTAACGCATTAAAGAATGGTTATAAATAAGGAAGAAAGTATAACAATGAAACACCCAGTATTTTATCGTGACTTTTTTATTACAAGTTTATTGGTTTTACCATACCTTGTTGCCTGTTAATTGATTGCCAACAAAAGCTGATGTTGGAGTACGTTAATATTCAAAAATATTCAATAAGTTCAAATTATATTAATATTTAGCCCGTCAGACCCAGCCATTCTTTTTTCATTTCAAAAAGTAAAATCAAAAAACCCACTTAACCAATTTCCCTAATCCTTGTTTCTTATACCCTTGTTCTTTATCCCTACATAATGCCTTTCTAAGTTAATGCCATATCAGTGGACTATTTAGGAAGGCTTTTTATTTTAAATAGTCCAAAAACATTAAAGCAAGGAGTACTCTTAAAACTATCCCGGCTTACTGAACCGCGATTAGAAAGGCTTTAAAAAAGCTAGAATTATTGAATGTCTGCAAGGCTGGCTTTCCAATCATTTACAATTTGCTCTCGTTTTTCAATTGAACAGTGAGCCTTGCAGGGTTTACTGATTACAGTAACGGCGTCATCATCGAGGCTAACCTCTTCTCCCATACGGTTATAGAGACAGACACCAGAGTTTTTGATTTTTTCTGGAATATCCGCTGTTGGGTTATAGAAATAACCGCAACTGCCACAAGTCAACAAAAACACATTGCGTGTCATTAATTTGGCATGCAGCTCGTAAAAGGCTTGATCGAGAATCCGGTAATGCTGTGTAGAAAATGTGACCGACTTATACTCCAAAGTTAAGCTATACAATGGCTTTTCTTTTGAATCAAGCACAATTCTTGTCATTAAGCCACATTCAACCTGATTTTTATTGTTTGAAAGAAACACGGTCTGAAAAGATTCGGATGTTCTTATTGGGGTAGCCCCCAATAAAGCTTCCTCATCATAAACTGTGCTTGGCTCTGCTGATAAATGCATCTTATTTTGCAGAATATTGATGGCATTTTTATGAGCGTAAGCGTGTTTTGCCTCAGTTTGCACTGTATTGTTTAAGTTTGACTCAGAATTAACACGTTGATTATAAGCGGGATTAAAGTGTCTACCGGCATGGCGTTGATCAACATTGTTTTCATTGAGACGGTTAATTTTAATATTATGGTAGCTCGCACGAGAAGCTTTTGGCTTCGTAAACAGTTTTGAAAAAAAACTGGGCAGAGAAACTGGCAATGCTAAAAATGAGCCCACATAAGTCATTGGGACAAAAAACAGCAGTGTCATCAGATCAAAAAATTTACATCGACTCACCCCAAGCGCTATGAAACTTAAGCCCAAAGTACTGAAAAGCATGAGTTGCCACAAAATCAGTGAGTCAGGCAAGTGAAGTTGACCAAAAGCAACCAAGCCAATAATCACAATAAGCATTAACTGAATTGAAAAAAGCGGCGGTGTTAACAAGCTTACAAGCCTGTCAAAGCAGTTTAGCCTAAACTTTAGAACAGCATGGCTGAATAACTTTAAGGCATACTGAAAAAATATTTTTACACGATCAAAACCCGTTGCAAGCTGTCGTGTGGTTTCATCAACCATATCAAGATGGGCATCAGCGTATACAACCACGTTGGGTGCCCAAGTAATCGTAAAATTCTCAAGGGTCAGATTGATTGTGTACTCTAAATTATCCGTACTAAGGCCACGCCGGTATTTAATCATCTCAAAGACTTCTTGTTTAACCGCCCACCCTGTTGACATGAGCTGACAACCCAACCCCAAATGGAATCGCCCAGCATTCCCAATTCTGTTATTTAAACGGGTTGATAATGTATTAACACGCTCAAGGATGGTTCTTGGCGGATTCTTAAATGCAATGTAGCCTTGAATTGCAAAGCTGGTGGCAGCTTGTGTGGCAATGTTCTGTAAGAAATCGGATTTAACCAGGTCAGTGGGTTTTAAGAAAACAAAAATACTGTTTCCCCCAGCAGCCAGGCAACGTTCAATGAGCCAAGTGGTAACTTGCGATACAGACACTGACTTTTCTTTTTTGGGGTATTGCCAGATCCGAACATTCGACTGAAACCCTTGCGGAACGATCACTGCTTGGCTCTCTGCACAAGTGGCCAGATTAATAGAAACACAATCCAACGGATAATTCTGATCTTGAAGGCTGCTGAGTAAAATCAGCAATGCCGGGTAATCTGCAGGCCTTAAGAAAGGCATCAAGATGGAGATGTGATAGGTCTGGGCATTTTTATAGCGCTTTTTGACCAGATCTTGCTTTCGGCCTTGTTCGGCTGCAAAAATAACCAGCAACTGGCGCAAAATAAGGACAATGGATGCAATGATGACCCCAGTTGTTACCCAAGAAGCCGGTGGAATAACTGTTGTTGCATGGTAAGGGGTAAAAAAAAGTACGGTTAATAAAGGCATACAAGAATTGTGAATAAAACTGAAAACAGCGGATAACTTACTTCTCTGCGTATGGTGCCAAATTGAAAGCCTTTGAAGCCCCGTGAAGCAAGCCTTTGTGTTTCATATCATACACGTTTCGTATTTCAAAGGCCACTATTAGATTGTTTTTTAGCAGAAACCAGGATGTTG
>JBCDLA010000005.1:0-54208 GCA_038745945.1 Cyanobacteria bacterium P01_H01_bin.74
GATGCGGGTGGCGTAGTGGTGGGCGAGCATCGAGACCCGATCCGACCGGTACAGGGCGGCGAGTTCTTTCAGCAAGGGAAAGTAGCCTTGGGTGACGAGGTCTTCGGCTTTCGCGCCTTGCTCTCGTGCATTGGCTGCCACCTGACGGGCTTGACGTCGGTCGCCCGCGAGCAATGCGGGGAAGAGTCGTTCACGGAATCGTTCGTAATCAAAGGGCATGGGGTTCCTTTCGCGAGGGAGTACAGAGGGTGGAGGTGGTGCCACGAAAAGTTCTTCGTCCACGTCACCAACCATTCAAGAACACATCAAGATTTTGAGTGTTCTCGGACCCTTGAAAATCAATTTCATTTCCCAAAATGCCAAGCGTGTTTTTGAGTTACTCTCAAAGCACGCTTTAGCATTAAGACAACTATTAACTTTATCATTGTTTTTTAACAAAAGCAATCTTTGATTTTCATACCTGATTTTGCATTTAGGTTTCTTTGGTAACTTTGGTAACTTTGGCTCTAACTTTGGCAAGTTTTGCTGGGGCAAGCTAGCTGGTTTTTATCAGTCTTGGATCATTTTTATAATAAAAGGGAGACAAACTTTTTGAGGCGTTTTAGGCAAAATGTTTAAAAATACTATAAGATAGAATAGGCAGTAAAATAGAGTAGGCTGTACAACAGTGTACATCCTAAGCGTAGTGGTCTATCTTGGCATTCTGTACTTTTTATCAGCAGATTGCACTGTCCAGCGGATACAAAATGGATAAACTATTTTTATACTTTAAGAAGTTTTAAACAAGAAGCTTTAAACCTGCTGCTTGCATTGTATGATGTCGCAAAAACAATTTGATATCACGCTACTTAAACAGACAAAATCAGGGCTTGAGGTAGAAATTGCTTCAAACTGCGGGATTCGGCCTGCCGATTTTGTCTGTTTAAAGCAAGTTAACTCTACACAAGCCCAACGAGCACAAGCGGATGTGGCCCCGCAAACTTCTTCTTTGGCTTTTGGGAAGGTTACACAGGTTGAGGGTGTCCCTGGGGTTCAGAATGAGTGCCTGCGGGTACAAGTTCAGCTGATTGATTCAGGGGCAAGCACTGTATTTAACACATTAGAGATGGTCAGTGCCCATAAGGTTGCTACAAAACTGCTGGGTGGAGCGGATACGGGTAAAAATAAGCCATGCCTTATTTTTGGCCAACAGCTGGCAGCCCCATTTACCGGGCGAATAGAAGACCTGAATGGCTTATCTATTCTGACGGGAAGCAACTATGAGCGCCAAGTCCAAGCCGTCCAGATTTGGCAGGATGCCTTAGGTGACATATTAAACCTTTTTATTATTGACCCCACAGGACAATTTTCTGCGCAACAGGCCATAGGCCAAGATTTAACTGAAAAAAAACAGCCTGAAGAAAAGCAGCCAAAGATTCATGACATTGGCAAGTCATTGTTTATCTCGCCTGCATTATTTGGCTGGGATAAGATCATTATACAAATGGCCTCAGAACTTGCAAAACCGTTGCGGGCCATGGCCTCAAAACTATTGTTTCAGACACTCAATCAAGCGTTTGATGAAACAACCTTGCAGTTCAGTAAAACCGAGCCGAACAATGCGCCAGTCAGTAATCCAGTCAGTCCAGATGCCTCCAGTTCAGATGCTTTAGGTCCAGATGGCAGAGACAGTCTATTTGCCGCGTGGCTCAAGGCACTGCACGAAACAGCGCACCCATTAAAACACGTATTAATTCAAAACCTGCAAGCAGTCATACAGTCGGGTATTTTTACAATGGTATCCCCGCAGGCTCAGCCTTTGGATAGCATATTGCCCAGTGCCTTGCCTCACTACTCCCAAAACCAGAAGCAATTACCCTCCTTGACCAGTAGTATCGTTTACTTTTCTCTGGCTCAAGTGCCTTACCAGTGGCGAAGCCTGGTTTATCAATATTTAACAGTTGCGTTATTCAGTACCACAGCCCAGTCTCAACGACATCATGCAATGTTAATTTATCCGGAAAAGTATTGGCCATCTCAATTTTTTGAACAGACGCCTACTTTTTTAAATCCATCCAAAGAAGACAGCCCTGCTGTCAAAGTCAATCTGAACCAACTTCTTGTGGGGCAATGCACTGGCTCAAGCCTCTTATTTGATGCAGCGCTGTTTGACACGGGGCAAAGGGTGGATGGCACGAATGCCATAGGGTCGAAAATTCATGGTCAAAACCAATTGGCAGTCGGTTATTCGCAAAGCAAGCAAGGCGCTGTGTGTTTAACCGGCCAGCTTACGGCCGGTATTCCTGTTTATCTGGATCATGTTGAAACCGTTGACTCTAATCAGCCTGCTGTTCAAACAGAAAAGATCAACATTGAACAGCCACCAATGCCTGTGTCTCCAAAGCATCCTGTAAAAAATCAGCAGGTCCTTGAGACAGAACTGGCCGATGAACTGACAATGCCTCAAGAAGCCAATAACGCCAATCAAAAACGGTACACTGAGACCCATGGGCACCAAGATTATTTGCCAGAACCTGCGTTGATGAAAGCACTGCAAAACCCGCCTCAACCTGGGCCAATGCCACAAAATCAATCTCTCAATCAAGAAACAACTGAAATTTTAGCCCAAGCCATTAAAAACGCTGAAGATGAAAGCACTGAAAATGAAAGTGTTAAGAATATATCATCTTTACCCAATCCGACTCTTTCAGAGGAAAAGGCTTCACAGAATCCAGTCGATCAACCTCTCCCAGAAATTGATGCCTCAGTCAGTGCTGTCTTGAAAGAAGCCGTACAATCGTTGCCCGAGCCGTTGGACCCCAGCAATGCTGATATTCTTGATGATTTATTTGGCGATGATGACGATGCCTTTAATTTCTCGTTAGAGGCCAGTTCTGCTAAAAGGCTTCCTGAAGAAACAGAAGAAGAAATAGAGAATGCTAAGCCCCTAAGCTTAAACCGTCTGCCAAAACTTCGTTTAGAAGAATTAGAAGAGGCCACTGCTGCCAAGCAAGCTGAGAATGAAGAGGACGACCAGTTCCAGTTTGATATGGGCATTGCCGGTGAAAAAAAAACGCCAAATTCCGTAACGTCTTTGCCGGACAGTGGTAGCCAGGCCAATGATTCCTCTTCCTCAGATGATGCTGAACAGGCTTATCAGAAAGGGACCAGTGTGCTGCATCGTCAATTTGGTCAAGGGGTAATTCAAAAAGTGGTTAATGTGCCAGGGGGAATCATCTTAAATATTCAGTTCCAGCGGGTTGGTAAGCGCTTGATCGATCCCGCACTGAACCCTGTTGAAATAGTCTCTTCTGCGTAGAAAAAAGGCGGAATACAGTCAATAGAGGTAGCCACGGGTTTTCATTTGCACTTTTTCAGTTCAGGTTTCTCTATTGCTTGAATGACTGCTTAATTTACGGCTTAAACTGCATACTTAATATTTACTGAAACTCTGTTGCGCTGTAGACTGTAAAGCCAAAGTCACGGACTGTGTAATTCAGGGTGCCAAACTGCAGATCAAGGATGCTTGGGACACGTCCAGGACGCTCTCGAACGGCAAGATACGGCATAAAAATCTGTTTGGGCTGGTTTTCACTGTTCAGTAAAATTGCCCCATTGTGATCGTTTGGCACTGTAAAACATGCATTTGATCCATTTAGCGGGTCGTTACAAGTAATCTCAACCCCATTGCCCTCAATGCCTTGATCGTTGTAGATTTTCTGGGTGCCGTTTGTCACCTGCCGTGAAAACGTAGTACCAGCCAGGCTATAGGTTATCGTCTGACCGTTTACAGTTAAAGTCAGTTGTTGATCGGCAATGGTATTTACTCTGCTGGCAAGACGGATGTCGTAACGCAGATCATCAACAATGTTATTGCCAATCAATTGCACGTTCTGATTAATTTGCTCGGAAAGCTGGCTTTCAATTCCTGCCCTGACCAGTGAACTCACAGAAACACCAATGACTGCTGCAATTACAATGCCCAGACCAATTTCAAGTAAAGTAATACCGGTATAAGCGCTATAGAATTGCTCTTGGGTTTTACTTTTTACTGATAATCCCATTTTGGGCCTCATAATGATTGAAATTGGTGACTGTGAGCAAATTAATATTGCCATTGTCTTCAATGCTGTAAGTGGCCTGACGGCTGCTGTCATCAATACTGACCACAATTGTATTGCCGTTGGATGCCAACTGGACCCCATTGCTGCTTGTGTTGCCGTCTTGGCCAATATAACTTCTGGCGGCAACAAGAACGGCAGGAAGCTGGGTGTTTCTGAGCTGCGTGGGGGTAAGTGACAATCTTGCAGTGCCCTGTGTAACCACAGTTTGTAAAACAGCCTGAGTGGATTGAACCAGTCTGGCATCTCGGGCTTCTTGCGTATCGCCAAAAGAAACGTAGGCAAAGGTCGACAAAATGACAAGAATTGCTATCGTAAGTGCAAGTTCTATCAATGAATACCCTGAATATGATTTTTTTCTGGCCATCGTGTCGTTACTGGTTTTGGTTCATTAAGAAGTTTTTCAAAATCGAAGTTTTAATAAATTATTCTGCTCAAGCGATTAAAATTTTATAATGTTATCGACACTTTCTTGAAAAACTAAATAAAAGCTTGAAAAGCGGGTCTTTTTGTAAATTTTTGTTACTTATTATGACACTCTAATCGTATTTATTCCCCGTTTATTCAGAGTAGCTGTTTAAACCCGATTCTCTGAAGGGGTGGCGGGCGGGAGATTTCACGCTGTAATTATGTTACGCTACAACTAAAAATTAGAAAAAATTCAGTGACTTAAATCCATTGCTTGTTTATAAGAAGTAGGTCCAAGTAAAACTTTATAAAATTTTACACTTTAGTATCCATTTTAGTATTTATTAAGTCCTTAAATACTCAGCCCAGTATTAGGAACCGTCATGACGTCAGCACAAGTCAATCCTAAAAACAGTTTACCGCCTTTGGCAAAATCAAGCCCTAACCCAAAAGCAAGCCGCCAGAAAACAACCGTTTATCTGGATTATGCCGCCACTACCCCGTTGATCCCTGACGTTTTTGCTGAAATGGAACCCTATCTCAGCGGGTTTCAAGGCAATCCCTCAACCCTGTATGCCTTGGGTCAAAAAGCCAAACAGGCGCTTGAGACTTCACGGCAACGCATTGCAGCCTGTTTAAATACAACGGCCGAGACCCTCTATTTTACCAGTGGTGCTACAGAAGCAGACAACTGGGTTATTTTTGGACTGGCAAAAGCCAGAGAATCGGTTGGGAAACATATCATCACTACAGCCATTGAACACTCTGCCATTGCAGAGCCGGTGCGATACCTGGAAGAGCAGCGCGGTTACTCGGTAACCTGGCTGCCTGTTAATAAAGACGGTTTTGTCTCACTGAATACCCTCAAACAGGCTGTCCGAAGCGATACCGCATTTGTTTCGATTATATACGGCAACAATGAAATTGGTACCCTGCAGCCTGTTGATGCCATTGGGGCTTTTCTGCGCGAGAAAGCCATTCCATTTCACACAGATGCTGTTCAGGTATTGGGCAAGCTGCCCATTGATTTACAGACTTTGCCAGTTGATTATATGTCGCTGTCAGCCCATAAATGTTATGGCCCCCGAGGCATTGGTGCATTATATGTACACCCCGATGCTGTTACGCCCAGCCCGTTAGTCTATGGCGGATCCCAAGAGTCTGGCTTACGTGCCGGTACAGAAAATGTTCCCGCTGCTGTTGGGTTTGCAGCCGCTTTGGCGTATTGTACAAAAAATATGCCCTTGCACAGTAATTACTTGCGCACCTTGCAGCACCGTTTTATAGAAACTGTTCAGGCAAACCTTTCGACAGCAGAACTAAACGGCCCCAGCGATCTTGAAAAACGGGTGCCCGGCAATGTACATTTTTCATTTCCACCGCTAGAAGGGGATACATTGGTTCTGAAGCTGGGCATGCGAGGCATTTCCATCTCAAGTGGTTCAGCGTGTCGCAGTGCGGTTATTGAGCCATCACGAATTGTGCAGGCATTGGGTAAACCTGATGAAATTGCTCGATCAACGGCGCGTTTTTCATTGGGATACCAGACAACAGCAGATGGTCTTGACTACGTGCTCAGCTGCTTGAAAGCTATTGTCAAATAACCATTGCGAATTTACACAGCCTGATAATTAATGTTTTTTATTTGATGACGGCAATCCCTGTTTCAATTGGCACTTGCACTTGTTATCTCTAGCGCTGTATTCTACTATGATGCAAACAATTTAACGTGCTGCCCGTATTATTCATCGCAATCGGTTCCACCAAAACTTAGTCTTATGCCCAAAGAATCTTCGACCTCCTCAAAAAAAGCACCCGCTAAAAAAACATCTGCCAAAGCCGCAAAAAAACCGGCAGCCTCAAAAACCACGGCTAAAAAAACAACGGCCAAAGCAAAAACCAAAACCGGTAAATCCAGCGCTGATGATTCTGATAACGGCAAAAACCTGGTTATCGTTGAGTCTCCTGCAAAAGCAAAAACACTGAAGAAAATATTGGGTAACAGTTTTCAGATTAAAGCCAGTGTGGGCCATATTCGGGATTTGCCCGCTAAAAAACTGGGGGTGGATATTGAAAACAACTTTGAACCCACATACGAGGTCTTGCCAGCCAAAGCCGACTTGGTAGAAGAATTGCGCAGTGTGGCCCGAAAATGTGATACGGTCTATCTCGCCGCTGACCCTGACCGAGAAGGAGAAGCCATTGCCTGGCATGTGGCCAGTCTGCTGAAGGGTACTGTCAAAAATATTAAGCGTATTGAGTTCCATGAAATTACCAAAACTGCTATCTTAGAGGCCATTCAGCAACCCAGAGAGGTCCATGCTGCCCGTGTGGATGCACAACAGGCCCGTCGGGTATTAGACCGCCTGGTGGGATACAAGCTCAGCCCCCTGCTCTGGAAAAAAATCAGCAAAGGCCTGTCTGCGGGTCGCGTGCAAAGTGTAGCAGTCCGAATTATCTGCGAACGCGAGGCTGAAATTGACGCTTTTGTTCCAGTTGAGTACTGGACGATTGCAGAATCCGTTCAAAAATCAGGGGATGCCAGCAAAACCATGCAGGTCAACCTGGTTAAAATTGACGGAAAAAAAGCTGAAATCAGCAATGAATCTGAAGCCATGGGCATTGTGGATACCTTGAAAACCAAGCCTCACAAAGTGAGTGCCGTCAACACCCGCGATTCAAAACGAAAAGCCCAGCCACCGTTTATTACCAGTACCTTGCAGCGAGAAGCCAGCACCAAGTTTGGCTACTCGGTTAAAAAAACCATGCAAATCGCGCAAAAACTCTATGAAGGTCTGGATGTCGGTAATGGCCCTGAGGGTCTGATCACCTACATGAGAACCGACAGTACCCGCATTTCTGATGACGCCCAAGCGGAAGCCAAAGACATTATTCTGAGCCGCTATGGCCCGGATTACTACCCTGAAACCCCAAACAACTATGAAAAAAAGACCAAAAAAAATATCCAGGACGCCCACGAAGCCATTCGGCCAACGGTTATTTCCCATGACCCGGAAAGTATTAAGCACAAGCTGACAGACGATCAGTACCGGATATATGGCATTATCTGGCGTCGGTTTATGGCCTCGCAGATGGCCCCGGCACAAATCCGGACCAAATCCATTGAGCTAAGTTGCGACAATTTGTTGTTACGGGGGTCAGACAGCAAAGTGACCTTTAAGGGCTACTTGGTCTTGTATCAAGGCGATGATGATGAGGCGGTTGTTGAGTCAAACCTGCTTGAACTCAGTAAAGGGGATGCGGTGGTCAGTGTTAAAGTTGAGCCCAAACAGCACTTCACAGAACCTCCCCCGCGCTTTAATGAAGCCAGTCTGGTAAAAACGCTTGAAGAGCTGGGCATTGGCAGACCCAGTACTTATGCCCCAACCATCGCGACAGTTCAGGACCGGGGCTATGTGTTTATGGAGAACAAAGCATTAAAGCCAACCCCACTGGGGAAAGCCGTCAATCTGGCACTGGTTAAGCATTTTAACGATATTGTTGATATTGGCTTTACAGCGTCTATGGAAACCCGTCTGGACGATGTGGAAGGCTCTGTCTTGGCATGGAAAGATGTTATCCGTGATTTTTATACGCCATTTGAAGACACATTAAAAAAAGCCAACGATGAAATGGAAAAAGTAATCATCTTACTGGACGGAGAAAATTGCGATGATTGCGGTAAGCCCATGGCCTTAAAAACCAGTCGCTTTGGCAGTCAGTTTATGGGATGTACAGGCTACCCGGATTGCAAAGCAACCCGGCCGCTCAGTAAAGATCAAAAGCCTTTGCCTGAGGATCAACCCAGCAATGAAAAGTGCGAAAAGTGCGAAAGCGGGATGGTACTGAAACACGGGCGCTTTGGTGAATATTTGAAGTGCCAGAACGAAGATTGCGGTGCCACGCGATCGTTTGAAGTGAAAACAGGGGTCACCTGTCCCAAATGCAGCAAAGGGGAAATTGTTTCAAAAAAATCGCGCCGTGGTAAAGTATTTTACGGGTGCAACAAGTACCCGGACTGCGATCAGGCTTTTTGGCAAATGCCCGTTAATGAGAAATGTCCGGATTGTAATGACAGCTTATTGGTTAAGAAAATACTTAAAAAAGGAACGTTTCATTCATGCCCCATTAAAGACTGCGGGTTTTCGAAGCAAATTGAAGAAGAAGCGGTTTCTCCTGCATCTGCGGTCAATGGCTGAGATTATTAGACTCATATACTCAATAGCTGTTTTTAGCAATATTGTTTACCCTGCTTTAAGTATATATTTTTTTGTAGTACTGGCTGGGTTTTACACTTTTTAAGCAAATTCAGACCATTTTTGGGTTTATGTATTTTTAAGGCTTTTGTTTTTTGTCTGAAAATTTTTGCATTCTTTTTTACAAGAAAATTTTGCCTTAATCCTAAAAAAAAACCATCTTTTATTCCCATTTCCATTCAAGTAAAAATTTAATGAAAATCCTTCCTAAAAAGGCTTTCAAGCACAAACCAAAACACCTTGCTGTTTCCCCTAGAACGCAAAAAACTGGACGTTCAACCAGAGCAGCAATTCCCACGAGAAGATTGGCTATTCTTTCAGGAAAAAAGCCTGTATTAGTAAGGCAATTGAAAAACACTATTAAAAAAGCTGTTCCGGTCTGCGTGGGATTTGGCCTGGGTTTTATGGCGCCATTTAATTTTCGGCAGCACTGTTCTCAACTGGGAAAAGCGGTTTTTATGCTATTGCGTGAAAATCAGGCTCTTCAGTTAATGAATGGTCAGTTGTTTAAAGCACATTATCAGGCTGAATTGTCAAGGATCACCCTGCAAAAGAAGGCCCAGTATGGGTTTTGTTTACCGCTTATGAAATACGTGGCAACCAATCCAACAGGCATCCGGCATATTCTTCAGAAAATTCCTGGCATTAAGCACTTTTTTTCAGGGAACGCAAGCCAACCGCTTCAAAATGCATTTAGTTTAGGCCTTCACGGCAACATTCAATATCCAAAAGGTCATCTGCAGAAAATGGCAGAACTGCCTGGGGTAAAGTCGGTTTTGGGTCGTGGTTTGCGGTTTTTCGCATGGACCAAGCTTGCAACAGCTTGCTCTTCCTTTCTAGAAGAAGGTGTGACAAATGGCTTAGCATGGATTCAAGCAGGGATGGAATTTGCTAATGCCCCAAAGCAAGTATCAACAATTACAAAAGAATTGGCTGCATTCTATAAAAAAAATTGGGGAATGGATGTCGTAAAGTTAAGTTGGGATGTCATAAAAATATTATTTACAAGCAGCAAAGCTCCAAATCCTTAGAATTTGGCCTATTCCTTATGTGATAGAGTCAAATGTTTTCTTAGAAAAGGCTAAGTAAGAAAGAATGCCTACCAAAATACAATGCACGAAATAGTTTTTTGGTCTGGCTTTTAATCTGGCTTGGTTAAAACTGCTATTCAGGTTTAACGACAAAATTTACCAGTTTCTCGGGGACAACAATGGTGCGCACAACCACCATCCCCGCCAGGTACGGTTGAATTTTTTGACAAGACTGCGCCTTTGATGCTAAAGCTGCTTTTTCAGCACCGCTTTCAACAGAAAATTGATCACGGACTTTTCCGTTGATTTGAACCACAATATTCACAGTATCCTGCTGTAGTGCCTCAGGGTCAGCAACTGGCCACTGCGCAAGATGAACAGATGTTTTCCCACCGGCCTTTTCCCACAGTGCCTCTGCAATAAAAGGTGTTACAGGGGCTATCAGCTTAATGGCAGAGCTGACCGCATAGGCCAAGACAACCTGGCATTGCGGATCCTTTTCTGCTTCTGCGGCTCCGTTAAACTTACTGAGATGTGTGATAAATTGCCGGAGTTTGCTAATGACTGTATTGAATTGATACTCCGCAGCAATATCGGTGGTGATGCCAGCAATGGTCTGATGGGTGGTCTGATACAATAGCCGGGTATTTCCCGTAAGGCTACTGTAAGAAATCTCTGGAGTAAAGGCTGCTGTTGCCAATTGTGATTGCAAGGGGTCATCAAGCACGGCAAGCTGATCGCCAATGCAGCGCCAAACTTTGCATAAAAACTTGTAGCAGCCTTCAACTGCGGACTCTTTCCAGTCAAAATCCGCCTTTGGGGGAGAATCACTTAAAATAAAAAACCGTGCCGTGTCAGCGCCAAATTCATTAAAAATAGCAGTAGGATCGACAATATTGCCTTTTGATTTGCTCATCTTATGTCCGTCTTTCAGCACCATGCCCTGGGTGAGCAAGTTTTTAAAGGGCTCTTTGGGCAGTTTGGTCTTTTCTGTTGAAAGACTGTCTGAAAGCGCATACATAATAAAGCGGCTGTAAAGCAAGTGCAGGATGGCATGCTCAATGCCGCCCACATACTGATCCACAGGCATCCAGCGCGCTACTTGCTCTGGCGTAAAAGCTGCCTGTGTATTTTGTGCGTCGATATAGCGCAGATAATACCAGGCACTGTCGACAAAAGTATCCATGGTGTCGGTTTCCCGGACAGCAGGGCTTTTACAAGTTGGGCAAGCGGTATTGAGAAACGTTTTAGAACTGGAAACCGGCGATTGCCCCTTCAGAGAAAAATCGACATCCGTTGGTAATACAACGGGCAAGCCTGACTCAGAGACAGGAACAGTACCGCATTTCTCGCAGTAAACAACCGGAATGGGCGTGCCCCAATAGCGCTGGCGTGAAATCAGCCAGTCTTTCAACCGGTATTGGATTTTTTTATGGCCAAAACCTTCTGCAACTGCAAATGCAATAATGGCTTGCTTGGCGTCAGTACTGGTCATGCCTGTAAATTGACCCGAATGACACAAAATGCCAGCATCGGTATACGCCTGATTTTCAACCCGAAAACTGTCTGGATTGTTTTCTGTATCCGGGGCAATCACAGTTTGAACAGGCAAGTCGTAAGTTTTTGCAAAAACAAAATCACGCTCATCATGGGCAGGGACAGCCATTACAGCTCCAGTCCCGTAATCCACCAGAACATAATCTGCAATCCAAATGGGGATTTTTTGATGGGTAAAAGGGTTTACTGCAAAAACACCCAAGGGGACACCACTCTTTTGCTTGTCTGCAGCAAGCCGATCCATCTCTGTTTTCAGACTGGCAGACTGAACGTATTGCTCAACTTCAACCTGATTTTCCGCTGGAACCAGTTGTTTTACCAGAGGGTGCTCAGGGGCAAGCACCATATAAGTCACCCCAAAAACAGTGTCTGGCCGGGTTGTAAATACCTCAATCCGGGCGTTGTGCCCGTCTACCGGAAACGAAAGTTCTGCACCAATGGAACGATTGATCCAGTTTTTTTGCATTAGCAAAACCCGGTCTGGCCAGCCGTGTAAATGATCAAGGCCATCCAGCAACTCTTGTGCGTACTCAGTAATTTTAAAAAACCACTGAGACAAGTTCTTCTTGACTACCAGGCTGTCATCGCGCCAGCATTTGCCATCAATGACCTGCTCATTGGCCAGTACGGTTTCACAGTTTTTACACCAGTTAACAGGCGCTTCTTTTTTATAGGCCAACCCTTTTTTATAGAGGGCAATAAAGATCCACTGCGTCCACTGGTAATAATCTGGCTTGCAGGTTGTCACCTCACGGTCCCAGTCAACCGATAGCCCAAGTTGCGCAAGCTGCTTTTTCATATGGGCGATGTTGCTGTCAGTCCAGGCTGCGGGCTGAATGTTATTTTGGATCGCGGCATTTTCGGCGGGCAATCCAAAACTGTCCCATCCCATGGGGTGTAAGACATGAAAGCCTTGCATGCGCTTAAAGCGGGCAATTACATCCGTTAAGGTGTAGTTGCGAACGTGCCCCATATGCAATTTGCCAGACGGGTAAGGAAACATCGACAGTGCATAGTACTTGGGTTTGTCATTGGTTTCAGTGTTGGTCTGGTAGATATTGTTTTCTTGCCAGACGGTCAGCCATTTTTTTTCAATGGGTTGTGGCTGATAATTGTCGAGTTGAAGAACAGACTTTTTGCGGGTGCTATCTTGGTGTTGGGGCGTCATGGCGACGGATGAAATCCTGTTTTTAGACTTTACAAGATACAGTACGGGGTCAATAATACCATTAATACAGGCCTGATAGCGTACTGCTATTTAAAAAATTATTCAACGACCTTATCTCGAAGGCAGTCTGTGAAAGTAATCATTTTTTAAATAACCGAAAATAAACCTGTTAAAAAAATTGACAGTTGCATACCCTTTTGTGTTAAATATTGGCTGTGGCTATTAAGAAGCTTTTCAAAAATTTTTTAATCAAATCATTCATTATAGTTTTCATTAGGGCAAAGTGGTTCACTGAATAAGTTGAAAATAATACTGCTCGCAAAATCTCTGCTATCCGAATTTTTATTACGCTATAACTTTTATTACTCTATAAAAATTTAAAAGATATTGTTGTTTATGGGACCAACTGATGCGAAAAAAGTCATTTTGCTTAGTCTTTGGCAGGATAATTTTAAAATAATTATAAAGCTGTATTGCCAATCCTTTAAGAAAATAATGAGTACTTAAATAAACACCAGTTTAATCAGCAATCACTGAATTAAGCACCTTCTTATTAAATAATCTTTTTTAAAAGAATTAAATTAATTGAATCGCATAACCAAATCCCAACTAAAACAAACCAGTGAAACAAAAATACTCACCCTGATGGTCTGTGACATTCGGGACTTTTCAGTTTTTGTCAGCCAAAATAGTTCTTCCAGGGTTAAGGCCCTACTGAATCAATATTATGGTGCGTTGTACAACATAATTGTTCAGCAAAATCATGGGGTCATTAATAAATTAATTGGAGATTCCATTCTGGCCTACTGGGATTCTGAAAATATTGCTGAGCAAGGCGTTCAGGCTGTTAAAGCCGGTTTAGCTATTGCTCAAACAGCCCAACAATGGCAAAGTCAAGATAACAGCACTATCGCGGTAAAAATTGGTTGTGCCATTAATACAGGTGCTGTATTTATTGGTCATGTCGGCAATGAGGCTCTGGGAGAGTTCACCGTCATAGGCAGTGATGTTAATTTAACCTCAAAAATTGAGCATCTTAATAAGTTTTTCCATACCGCAGTTACACTGTCAGAAAAAACCTTTATTCACATTCAGGATCAGATGAGTTGCCGGTTTTTAAGCAATGTCAAATTTTCTGCAGATACCGAGCCTATCAACTTGTATGAACCAGTCGCATTATTGCCCAAGTCTGGTGGTTTCTCGGTCTTGCCAAAAGCACACGATAACAATAAAAATAAACAACCTTATATCGATTGGCCATTGTAGAGAAGGTTATGACACTATTGTCGGATGATTTAGGTGCCGGAGATATTAGGCAGGGCTGAGTGCCACTGTATTGTCACACGGGTTGCCTTGCTCTAATGTTGTTAAATTGCTTAAGGTCGTATCTGCAATATTTTTAAGGGCATTTTCTGTTAAAAATGCTTGATGCCCTGTTATTAAGACGTTTGGAAAAGTCACCAGCCTGGTAAAGATATCATCATCAATGATTGTTCCAGAAAGGTCTTCAAAAAAGAGGCTGTCTTCTTCTTCGTAGACATCAAGCCCAACACTGCCGATGGTTTTATTTTTCAATCCCTGAATTAAAGCAGCGGTGTCAATTAAGCCCCCACGACTGGTATTAATAATCATAACCCCAGGCTTCATCAGGCAGAGACTGTCTGCGTTAATCATGTGGTAGGTTTCTTTGAAAAGCGGGCAATGCAAGCTGATAATGTCACTTTGCGCAAACAGGTCTTCCAAAGAAACATAAGGGATATCCATTGCAAGAATTTCGGGATTTTCTTTTACATCGTAAGCCAGCACTTTACAGCCAAAGCCATTTAAAATAGGGGCCAGTGAAACCCCAATTTTCCCAGTACCCACAATGCCGACGGTTTTTCCCTTCATATCAAAGCCCACCAAGCCAGAAAGGCTGAAATTGCCTTCACGCACCCGGTTGTATGAACGGTGAAATTTCCGGTTCAAACTCATCATCAAGCCAATGGCATGCTCTGCAACGGCAGCCGGTGAATAGGCAGGAACCCGAACGACTGTAATGCCGAGCTGACCCGCTGCGTCCAGGTCAACATTATTGAAGCCTGCACAGCGTAACGCCAAAAAAGAAATGCCCACTGCTTTTAATTGCTCCAAAACCGCTTTATCAACCGTATCATTGACAAAGGCACAGACCGCATCAAAACCAGCAGCCAATTTTGCCGTTTTTTCATTCAGGTGCACTTCAAAATAGTGAATATGGTGATTGTACGTTTCGTTAACGGCGTTAAAAAACTTTTCGTCATAAGGTTTACTGTTAAAAAAGGCAATTTTCATTCGGCTTTCTCCTCCAGGTTAACGCGACTGTGCGTTAAGTAATTTGCAATGCTATTGTATCGCAAGCAATACAGCATGTCTTTTTTTTGAAAAAATAATTTTCTTAAAAAACTGCATTACTTATCTGATTTTTTAAAAAGTGCGATTTTTTCCGTGTCTTTTTTTGAAAAAATAATTTTTTAAAAAAACTGCATTACTTAACTGATTTTTTAAAAGGCGCGATTTTTTCCGTGTATTTTTAAGCGATAATGAAGACTAAGAAAATAATTATTCAGGCATTCAGATAAATTTTCATTTAGACCAATTGTGAAGCGTCTGGGCCTGAATCAGAAATTGGCATACGTTATGAAAAATGATTTTGACGACAATACAGCAGCCGATGAATACTGGAACGCGGTTCATCAGGTACTGGAGCGCATTGAAAAGCTTTGCGAGCGCCCTGCTAACCCTAGTCTGGCCTATCAGAACTTGCGGACAATTCGCGATCTGACCAAAATGCTGCAGGGTGTCTTTGGGAAAAAAATCAATCCGTAATGCTTTTTTCTTGAACTGTTTCATTTTCCTCTGGACAGATTGGCTTGTTTTTAAAGAAATTAACTAACACTGCATTCAATCAACTCACAAGATATTGGTTCAAAAAACTCAGGCTCAAAAAATACAGGCTTAAAAAATACAAGAGTACGGCCGTTTTTCTGATTTTTCTGACAGCGTCAGTTTGTAATACATTTGCAACAGATCCTTCGCCCCAAGTCTCTGTCAGCTTAAATAATAATTCAACTCATCAAGAAAATTTAAACGCCAGAAAACCAAAACACCCGGCCACGGTTACTGCCCTATTGAAGCAGTCCTGGACTGACTATAAGGCAAAGCATATCACCAATGCGGGCCAAATCATTGATTTAAATACCCAGACAACCACTTCAGAAGGACAGGCTTATGCCCTGCTGGCTGCCCTGTGGGTTAATGACCGGGAAACATTTGATCTCGTTTGGGGTTGGACCCAGGCCAATTTGCGCACCGCAAAGTCGGCACCGCTCTTTGTCTGGCAATGGGGCAAAGGCACGGATGGTCAGCAGAAAATTACAGACCAGGCCATTGCAACTGATGCTGACCAGGATATTGCGCTCGCCCTGTTGATTGCAGATAAAATCTGGAAAGCACCGGCATATCGGCAAGAGGCGCTCTCAATCATTGAAGGCTTGTGGGCGCAATTTGTTAAAGAAACACCAGCAGGCTTCATTGTATTGCCGGGGCACTGGGCCAAACAGCCCGAAACACAACCCGACGCAGCCAACCGTTTGACGATCAATCCTTCTTACTTTGCACCGTATGCGTATGCTGTTTTTGCAGAAGTTGATCCTGAACACCCCTGGCAAAAAGTGATTGAGGACGGTTATCAGTTGCTTGGACAAGTCTTAACCCAGACAAAAACCGGATTGCCATCAGACTGGGCTTTTTTGGACTTGCACACACCAAAACAGGGCAAAGATCGAGTAGACTCAAATGCCGTGCAACTGTTCACTGATCCCCTGGATGAGCGTAGTGATTTCGGGTATGAGGCCCTCAGGGTGTATTGGCGGTTGTCACTGGATCAGCTGCTTCAACAAATGACAGTGAAAAAAACAAGCCGAACCCAGCAACGCTTCCTCAATAAAAACCTAAACATTAAAAAGACCCCGCTATGGGAGGCATTAAAACACAAGCAGCCCTTGCCACTTTCATTGACGTGGGATGGCAGCGTTCGTTACCCTCATCAAAATGCCTTACCGTTAGCTGGCAGTCTGTTGCCAGCTCTAAACTTGATTGACAAAAAGCGCGCAGCAACGCTACAGCATCACCTCGTTATCCCTGCCTTGCTGGATGTCGATCGGTTGCAGTATTACAGTTACAATTGGTTGTGGTTTGGCATGGCCCTGTCGCATCAAATTGATGATGTAACTGGTTCAAATCTCTTGCTGCACCAGTCTGCTTTGAAGGCTTTAACTGAAATTTTTACATTGCATGAACAACCTTCCGGTAACTAAGGCTATCAATTGGTCAGTTTTTACTGAAAACTCAACCATTCAGACCGTTTTAACAGCGGCAGGCGTAGTCAATTGTGATGTTTTTCTGGTGGGTGGTGCCGTTCGTGATTTTCTTCTGACGGGCAGGATTTCTGAAGATCTGGATTTTATTGTTTTAAACGGGTCGGCTGAACGCCTGGCGAAATACCTTTCAGGCGCTTTAAACCGAAAATGCATTGTCCTGGATGCAGGTTGGGGAATTTTTCGGATTGTTACCCGGGACAATATTACCCTTGATTTGGCCAATGCCTTAAACAACAATCTCGATGACGACTTGAAACGCCGTGATCTTACAGTAAATGCCATTGCTTTGGACTTGAAAGTGCAACGAATCATTGATCCGTGTGCTGGCTACACCCACTTGCAGGAAAATGTTATTGCCATGGTGTCTGCTCAAACCTTTCAAGCGGATCCACTCCGGTTGTTGCGGGTTTTCCGGTTTGCAGCCCAGCTCAATGCAAAAGCCATAACACCTGAAACCCTAGAGGCTGTCAGTCAGAATAAAGACCGTTTGTGGACAGTATCCGGTGAAAGAATTCAAACCGAATTCTTCAAGCTGTTATCAATAACGCCCTGTTTTTCTGCGCTGAAACAACTGGCAGACTGTGGCTTGCTGGATGTGTTGCTGCCTGAACTTGTACCCATGAAAGCAATAGAGCCCAGTGGCTTTCACCATCTGAATCTTTACACCCACTCTCTGGAACTGGTTTTTCAGTGCGAGCGCCTGATGCTGGATAGTCTGGATAGTTCAGATTCAAAACACCAAGCAACGCAAACTGTGGATGAGGTGGCACTGCTGGGTTTAAAAAACTGGGTCAGTCAACCCGTTGGAGGCTGTTACTCACGGCTGGGCCTGATTAAATTTGCGTGTCTGCTGCATGATATCGGCAAGCCGGCAACAAAGGGGTCTCGCCCCGATCCAGTTTATGGGGAACGTTTGACATTCTACAATCACGAAAAAGTGGGGGCTGATATGGCGCAAGACATTCTTGACCGCTTGAAAGTCAGCCATGAAATTCGCCTGTTGGTTACAAAGTTGATCCGCTGGCACTTGTACCCCTGTCAGTTTTCATCCAGCTCTGCGGAGCGTTCACTCTTGAGGTTTTACAGAAAGATGGGAAAAGACACACTGGACTTATTGCTTTTGGCCATGGCTGATCGTTACAGCACTGCTGGCCCCTGGGTGTCAGAAGAAACCATTCAGGGCGCCATTAAAAATTACAGCTGGCTAATCAACAATTATTTGGCTTTAAAGCCGGTCATTGACTTGCCACCGCTGCTCAATGGCCGGGAAATCATGTCGCTTTTAAAAATGGGGCCTGGGCCAGAAATCGGGACGATTATTAATGAACTAAAAGAAGCTCAACTGTCTGGTGAAATTGAAACGGCTGAAGAAGCTAAAAAATGGATTCTAGCCCTGTAAACAATTTAAAAGAATATTTTTACGGCCTAGTGTAAGCTAGAGGCCCAAGCCTGCTTGCTTTACTTTTAGCGGAATCACTTTATCTTTATCGCTTGAATTTACAAACTTTCTGGCATCAAGGGCAACCACAGGGTGCAATTTCCAGGCCAGTTTTGTCAATTCCATGGCTTTTATAATGCAGTAGGTAAAATCAAATTCCCACCATTTGTGCCCGCTTTTGGCTGCCCTGGGATTGGCATGATGGTTGTTATGCCAGCCTTCACCAAAAGCCAGAAGGGCAACCCACCAGATATTTTTGCTGGTATCTGTTGTCTGGTAATTGCGGTAACCATAAATATGTGTCACTGAATTGACAAACCAAGTCACGTGCCAGACCCAGACAATCCGGAAGGCCCCGCCCCAGACAAGCATTGAAAGTGCCATTGTTGTGCCGCCATAACTATAGCCGGCCGCAGTCAAAAGAAGGATAAAACCAATGTTAACCGAAAGAAAATGTTTTTGAAGAAACTTGGCCCAAGGGTCATTGTACAGTTCAGGTGCAAAACGTTTCATGAAAGTTTTGTCGGCCATTCGGCCATCTTCAAAAAACAGCCAAAGGATGTGTGACCACAAAAAACTGACCTGCGGTGAATGCGGATCGTTTTCTTGATCGGATTCTTTGTGATGCAGCCGGTGGGTTGCAACCCACCATGTCGGATCTCCTTCCAGAGACAGGGTGCCACAAAGCATCAGGAAATACTGTACCCATTTGTGTGTTTTAAAACTTCTGTGACTTAGCAGCCTATGATAACACAGGGTAATACCCAGACATGCAGTTATCGGTACCAGTATAAGAAAAGTAATAAAACCCGGCCAAGAAAATGTAAATGGTGCTGCCAAAGCAACACAATGAATCAAAAAAATAATTAATACCATTGGCATTCTTAGCGTATGCTTTGTCGCAAAAGATGGAACAAGTGCTTTTGACATTACAGATTAACAATCCTTAGTAGCGATAAGTCTTTGCATCGTTGTATTTTTTAAGGCTTTTCTAAAATCATTGAATAAATTATACTGTAAATCTTTATTTCTTAACTTTGCAACTCTATAATTTTCAAGCGCTTAAAATTCAAACTCGCGTTACAAAAATAATATATTAGCGTATGGTCGCACGAATTAAGAGTAAGATCGTGTGTTTTGAAAACATTCTCTGCAGTATACAGGCTTTGCACCTGTTGGCTGAAAAGGAACCTGTGTTTGGATGCCGCATCCAGCGCAAACCGCATCATAAAATTGCCGTTGAGGTCTTCCGCCGCCAAACCGGTTTTGTTTTGCCGCATCACGGCAAGGCTTGCACTTTTTAGGATCATTAAAGCCCTTCGATTCATAAAAAGCTTGTTCTTCATCAGAGAATTCAAAAACGTTGCTACACGCCGCGCAAGTAATTTGTTTTGCCATAGGTTAAGAAAAGCCTCTTCGTTAAAATAATTTTGGATTAAGCGGCGGGTAAAAACAATGATTTTAACCAACAACCGGTGAGTGAATTGACTGCTGAAAAATGTCAATATAATTATTATTATTGTCTGGTTCAAGAAATTATTCAAGTCATTTTACAAATCAAGACAAAGAAAAATACCATAAAAAGTGGATATTTCCTGAAGGCTAATTTTTTTTATTGCTGTTTTGTTGGTATACAAACGTTTTTATACGTTTTAAAAAAAAACCATTTAGTAGACAAACGGCGTATTACCGTTTTGGGCTATTCTTTCTGGGAACACGAGAACGGGTTTTCCTTCGCTTTGGAGTTGGTGCTACAGGCATTTCTTCGGACATGGTGTTGGCTGAAAGGCCTACTTTTTCTGTTCCTGTTTCATCAGAACACAAAGCATTGCCTTCAATTTCTTGCACCAAGTTTTCTTCAGTCTCTTTGCTTTCTAATAATTCTGGTGACAACCATTCTCTTCTTTCTTGTTTGTCAACTGATATTGCAATAATACTTCTGGTAGGTTTCTTTGTATTTTTTTGTTCTGCTTCAGTGATTTGACCAGCCAAAACAATGGGCTCCAAGTCAGTTTGTGTTTGTTGTTCTGGTGGGGTACCATCTGCTTTTGACCCATCTACTTTTGGCGAAGTAGATTCTGAAGCACCTGTTTCTGAAGCATCTGGCTTGTGGGTGCTGTTTTCATCAGGATTTTGAATGCCTAAAGCAGGCTGGCTTTTATCATCGGGATTGTCACTAAAATTAGTCACTGGTTGACTTTGAGGAACAACACCTGCTTGATCCTCAGCAATCGATTCATTTTGGCTTGAGTTGTTAGGGTCTGCCTGGCTGGATACTGTGGCTGACAATTCTTGAGGCTGCTCTAAGTTGATTGCAACACTGCCGCTTGCCTCAATGGAATGAACCAATGCCAGGACATCATTGGCTTTGGGATTAATTTTAGAAAGTATCCAATTGATTTCAGAAGGAAGGAAAGAAAATTTTTGTCCCAGTGCAAATTGTGCACCCAACATTTTTTCAGACAAACTGTTAAAGTGCTCTGCAATAACCAAGCCCGTTATTGAATCGGTTTCTGTGTTATTGGCCAATGCAGCTTGCTTTGTTAACGTATTCTTGTTAGGCAATTCAGACAAAAGAATATTATTGCCATTCACTGCATTGGGGTGACGTGCAAATTTTACATCTTTGCTTGTACTGAATACGGCTTTGTCTTTTTTGTGGCTGAGTGACGCATTTGGTTTTGCAACTTGTTGCAGCCGTCCGCCTTGACGCGAAGGCAGTTTAATTCGTGCCGGTTTGTGCCCGCGTTCACTGGTCTCCTGGTTGCGCATCCAGCTGAATAACTCAATCTCATGACCAGTGCCATGACAGGTTTTACATCGTTTTGTGAAGATTTCACCCAAGGCTTGGCCCTGGCGGTGACGGGTCAACTCAACCAGGCCTAAATCAGATATTTGGCCAATTTGCGGCTTTGACTTATCCGGGGCTAATTCTTTTTCAAAAGCCTGCAATACGCTCAGCTGGTGGGCCCTGGATTCCATATCAATGAAATCTACAATAATCATCCCGCCAATGTTTCTCAGGCGAAGTTGTCGGGCAATTTCTTTGCACGATTCTAAATTGGTAAGTTTAATGGTTTCCGCTTGAGAGGCCAAGCTGGTAAATTTTCCTGAGTTGACATCAACCACTGACAAGGCTTCCGTGGTCTGGATGTATAAATAGCCCCCGCTAGGCAAAGGCACTTTGGTTTGCAATGCCTGTTTAATTTCTTTGTCAACACCGGTTGACATCAGAATGGGCTGTGATCCGTGATGTAAATTAACTTTAACCTCTTTTTCCATGTTCCAAGTTTGCAACAATTGTTGCGCGCGCTGCTGGCCAAAGGTGCTATCGACCACTATTTCTTTAATGTCTTCAGTCACTGATTCCCGAATGACACGGTAGAGCAAGTCCTGATCCCGGTATAAAAGCGCAGGCGGTTTGGTGGTATCGGCCATAGAGACAATGTTTTGCCAGCGCTCCAGCAAGGTTTCAAAATCTTCTTGCACATCAGACTCTTTTTGCCCCAGCGCTTCTGTTCGTATAATAACCCCAACACCAGGCGGTTTAATCAGGCTGACCGTTGATTTTAGACGGGCACGTTCATTAAGCTCAACAATTTTTCGGCTAATGCTGATTCCTTTAGACTCTGGCATCATCACCAAAAAACGTCCCGGCAAGCTGATATTGGTGCTCACACGGGGCCCTTTGTGGCCTGTGGGCTCTTTCATGATTTGAACAACCACATGCTGTTTGGGCTCCAGGCGTTTTTTTAAGTCCCCTTTGCCAGGAACATCACTGGCATGAAGAAAGCCCATTTTATCACCGCCAAGATTGACAAAAGCGGCGTCAATACTGGGCAGAATATTTTCAACGGTAGCAAGATACACATCGCCTAAAAGCATGTCGCCCCGGTTGATGATAAACTCAACGGCCCGATCGTCTTCCATAATTGCAGCAATATTATCCTGCTCTGCAATGATAATTTTTCGTTTAACCATGGATTGTGTTGTCCTCTAAAAATCTTCTAAAAATTTTTTTTAATGCATTCATTTTGGAAACAGTTGCTAAAAAGCAATGGGTCTCTCTGATTACTTAAAGCGTTTCATCAATCAGTAGTCTTTTTTTACAAAGTGTAAAGGTTCGAGCAACCATAACACGGTAAGACACTTAAATGATTACTAATCTGTTAACCATCAAATAGTTGTTGCTGTCCGGGTTTCGGAAACAAATCATTTGATTTGGATTAACCGGTATTGGGTTGTAAAAAAACTTTGATTTATCGTCTTTGGATTGTAAGCGGGTATCGCTGGATCAACGGTTTCGTTATCACGCAGCAAATCATTGCTTCAGTTCAGTATCCAAGTTGTTTGATAAAAGACAATATAAAAAACGTTAATGACCAGAGTATTCTAGAGGCAGTTAACAACTGTATTGCTTTCTCTGGCATTTGAAATAGTTTCTTTGGCCGTTGGTAAGCCTGGGTCTGATAACTGAATGGATGCTCGCGTTACTGTCCAAGTTACTTCAGGGTTAATTAAATTTAGCAGCCACGTTGGTTTTATAGCAATAACACCGCGATCGCCCGGGTTAAACGCTTTAATTTCAATGGATTGAGTATCATTGTGCTTACCATTGGCATCAAAGTGGAATACTGGCAAAGACTCTATATTATTGCCCGAAAGGCCGAAATGTTTCTGATTCATTGGTGTTGTTTCAGACTTTCCGTGAAAGGTCGACTTGTTTGATTGACTACTGACATAGGGGCCTGTTGTTTCCGGCAGTATGAATTGAAAAGAAACTTTGCCGTTTGCCGGATTAACAGAAAAATGACTCAGGTAGTTTGCTAAATCTAAAACTTGATAGGATGCGGTGGATTGATTTGCGCCATTATCGCTTTTTGTAGCACCACTGTTTTTATTCTGCTTGGATGTTTTTCTATTTGATTTACTGGGAATTAAAACCGGAAGTGCTGATTGTGTTCGCAAAAAACTCACACGCTCTATTATATTACCCTGAGTGTCAGGGTCAGCGCAAGTCCTGTCAATGATTGAGTTTGCTGTATAAGAAATTTGACAAATACTTTTATCAATACTGGGGGCCGATAACGGCAGTAGTTTTTCTTCAACGCATTGTGCAAGCTTCGACAAATAGGGATTTAGCTGCTGACGTAAGTTGTCAACAGGCCGTAGCAGTTCAATGTCCACATATTCCCCGTGGCTTTCTGTAAATAAAGGTAAAGCAGGCGAAAATGAAATTTTGGGCTTCGGATTAAATCCTTGGCTGTATGCCACCGGGAGTTTGCTGCGAGAAACTGCCCGGTAAATCATTCTGAGCCAGTCTAGGTGTGAAATAAACCGTAAATTCCCACGTTTCTCAATTTTCAGGCGGGCTTTAACAACCGGCAATCTGTCTTTTCTTGTTGTGGCAGTATCAGAACCTGGCTCCGCCACATCTGTTAACCGGATCTCACTCTGGCTGTTTTTTACCGCCTTAAAAACCGGGGTTTCAATAAATTGCGGCCAGGTGCCGTAACTGGCACACACCCCGCAAACGCTGCATTCTTCAAAACACGGGGTGGTGCTTGTTTCCTTGGTGGCCCTGCGGTACTCTTTTTCCAGCCATTTTTTGTCCAGGCCCACATCAATACAATCCCACGGCAGTTGGCTTTCAACAGAACAACATCGGTCCCGCGTATAGGCTTCGTAATTAATGTTATGGGCTTTCAGTGCTTCAAACCACCGGTCAAAATTTTTGTGATCGTCCCATGCATCCAAATAGGCCCCGGTATTGTAAGCGGCTTCAATCACGTCAGCAAGCTCAGGGCCTGCTTTTGAAATCACAGCCTCCAGCTTGCTGATTTCTGGATCTGTAAAATTTAGCTTCACCCCATGCAAGCCCCTGGATTGCTTTCTGAGGTAATCAATTTTATGATAAAGCTGTTCCATCGTGTCCTGCGGAAACCATTGAAACGGGGTATGCGGTTTTGGCACAAAATTGGAGAGGGTAATATTAACCTCAAGGGCTTTTTTAATGGATAGCGACTTGTCTCGCTGAATCGATTTACACGCGGCCTGCAGGCGTTTGACCATATCAATAATGCCATCCAAATCGGCGTGGGTTTCTGTGGGCAAGCCAATCATGAAATAAAGCTTAACCTTGTTCCACCCAGATCGGTAGGCATTGGTGACCGCTGAGAGAATTTCAGCATCGCTCAGATTTTTATTGATTACATCACGCAGTCGGGTAGTCCCTGCCTCAGGGGCAAAGGTGAGTGAACTTTTACGGATGCTTTGCACAGCTTCGGCCACATCAATGCTAAAGCGGTCAGCGCGTTGGCTGGGTAAAGACAACGACACATTTTCTTGCTTCAAGGTCTCGGCAACTTCCAGAATTAACGGCTTAAAATAGGAGTAATCAGCAATCGACAGCGACAGCAGTGAACATTCTTCGTAGCCTGTCTTTTCAATTTCTTTCAGTGCTGCTGACTTAATGGTTTCAATGGTTTGCTCCCGGACAGGCAGGTTAATAAAACATGGCTGGCAAAACCGACACATTCTGTCGCAGCCGCGTCTTGCTTCGACAGTAATCCGGTCGTGGACTGCCCCAATAATGGGAATAAGTGGGGCAAGTTCAACCGGATTCTCTGCAATATTAACAATGCGTTTGTAGCCTTTGGTGGAAATACCAGGAACGTAAAGGCCTTCCAGTTTTGATAAGGCCGTTAAAACTGCTACGCGCGACCAGCGCTTCTGTTTGCCGGTTTCAACAACAGCCAGAATTTCAAGCAATACCTCTTCCCCATCACCAATAATAAACGCATCAAAGAATGGAGACAACGGCATCGGATTGGCACTGCCAGGGCCGCCCGCAATTAGTAGCGGCATCGCATCAGTTCGGTTGCTAGCGCGAAAGGGAATTTGGGCTGAATCAAGCAAGCCCAGAATTGTGGTGTAATTTAATTCGTACTGCAATGAAAAAGCCAAAACATCAAAAGCAAGCAAGGGCATCAGGCTCTCCACCGAAAACAATGGAGTATTGTGCGATTTCAGCTTGGCTTTAAAATCAGGAGCAGGGGCATACACCCTGTCACACATATAATTTTTGGTTCGATTAACCAGGGAATACAATAACTTCAGGCCATAATTGGAAAACCCGATTTCATAAAGATCCGGAAAAGCAACAGCCATCGTTACGGTTGCATGCTCAAATGATTTCCTGAAGGCGCCTTGTTCTAATCCCAGGTAACGCCCTGGTTTAAAAACATGGGGCAGAATGTCTCTTTCAAGGGCTGCGCGGCTTATTTTTTGCAGTTTTGAGGGCTGTCTTGAAGACTGTAAAGCAGTTTGTGGCATTGACTTTGAAACAGAATAAAAAAATAATTAAAAAATAATTTAAATTATACCCCAAATAAAATGCAGGCACACTGAAGGCATATCGGGTTCTTTGCGTCAAGGCAAGATCTTTTTAAAACATATTTTCTTTGTTCCGTCAGGGGAGAGAGGTCACTCCCTCTCCCCTAACAACCCCTCGCCGCGTAAGCGGGAGGGCACCCCCCGCTTAACTCCCCCCGAAAGAGAATATTTCCTCTCGGGTCTTTTGCGGGATGGCAAGATCTTTTCTTAAACACTTTTTCTCTCTTTTACTTTGTTAGGGGAAAGCTGTGCCCTTTCCCCTAACGACCCCTTGGCACCAGAAGAAACGTCCCGTTTCCTCTGGACACCTTTCAAAGACAAAAGGAAATAACCAGTTGCTTACCACTCTTGCGGCTGTGGTTGGCTACGCCAATCCTCACTCGCAAAGGTGGTTTCTGAGGGGTCTGGCTCACGCCATTTTACCCCTCAGAACCAGCAACTTCTACTATTTTTCAAGCTTACTACGGGTGCTTTACACTGTGGAAAAATCTGCTGTTTGAGATAGGCAAGTTAAAATGAATGCACAGCCGAAGCCTTGGAGGCTGTGCCACTTTGAAAATTGTTTGAAGCCATAGCGAGTTCAGATTTTTCACGCGAGTGTAAATAAAGGCTGGGGTTGTTAGGGGCCAGCCAGGGCCCCTGACGGAACAAATTAAAAGAAGAAATAAGTGTTTAAAAAAATCCTGCTTTCCCGAAAAACAGTCGAAAGAAAAAGATTTTTTTAGACACACAATTGTGTGATGTTCTCAAGCCCTGCATCAGTGACGAGAAACGTATCCGCAAAATGGGCACTCAAGGTTTTGTCGGCTGTTTTATAAGTCCAGTCATCTGAAGCCTCAATAACACGGCTTTCTTTGCCCAAACCAAACATCGGCATTATGGTAAAGGCCATGCCTGGTTCAAGCAGAATCTTGTCTGGCAGCTCTTCAGGATTGTTTGGTGTTGGCAAAGGGCCATGCAGCTTTTTGCCAATCTCCTGACCGCCGAGTTCTTCCAGCACGCTTAATTGATACAGTACTGCAGTTTGCGGAATGGCTTGCAACAGCTGCTTTAATGTAAAACCAGGCTGATAGGCAGTAGCGACTGCAGTCACAGCCATTTTTGTTCCCAGAAGCAAACGACTTATCGCCTCTGGTTTCTCGCCATTGGCAGGGGCTTGTGTATTGGCAATATAAACTGTGATAGCTGCTTTTGCATGAATGCCCCGGCAGCTGGCTGCCGTTGCAATACTGAGAATATCCCCGGTTTTTAATAATCGGTCTTTGGCAGGAATGCCGTTGACAATTTCATCATTCACTGACGTGCAGCTGGCAAAACCAAAGCGCGCATTGTTGCTGTTGGTCACACTATTAAACGGCAAGCTCGATTTTCGGGCGGTTAACTGCTTTTTGATTTCAGTATCAATGGCCAGGGTGGAAATGCCTGGCTGACAGTTAGGCACCACATGATCAAGTGTTGCTTTTACAATGCTGCCAGCTTGATGCAATGCGTTTAAATCGGTTTTATTTTTAATCAGCGGCAACGGGCAATATCCTTTTTATTTGAACTTTTTCTTTACATTTGTTTATAAACTGTTCCGTTTAAAAATTGGGCGGGTTTTATGCTAATGCAAGAACACTTAAAAAGCTTTCAAATTGGCTACGGCTGGGTCCATTCATTTTTTAAAACGCAATAATACGGCAATCAATTTTATTCCCAATCGAAGGGGAACATAAATACACTGAAGGGGTTGCATTTACACAGATTGCCTGGGGTATAGTTAAGTGTGCATTGACTTTAACGGGCAGAGTCATCATACACAAGTTTTAAATGCAGGTACAATTCTGATGCAATCCAGTGCTTGCTTATTATTTCTGTTCTGGGAGCCTGATTGACCAGGAAGCCCTCAAAGGCAACCAGCCCAGGGTCATTGTTTCCACCCAAAAATAACGGGCAGACTGTTAAATAAAGCTCATCCAGCAGTTTTGCTTTGAGAAACTGGGCCAGCACCATACCACCGCCTTCAACCAACAGGGTTTGAATACCCTGCTGTTTTAAATAATCTGCAATTTGAACAACCGCATCTTCTTCTTCAATTTTTTCCCAGCAGAGGTGTTCAGGATACAAGGCTTTAATGGTTTCATTGGGCAAGGTCGGGGTAAAAATAACCGTTTTTCCTGCGGCATCAGAAGATTGAAACAAACCGGCACGGGGAGACAAGTGCAGGCGTTTACTTAGAATGCATTGCACGGGGACAGGCCTGTTTTCAAGACTTCCCACCCGCAACCGGCTGTATTGCCGAAAGGTTTCACCCCCCACCAGAATGGCATCTGCCTGGTTGCGAACCGACAGCAAATGCGTCAAATCGGATGTGGAGCCAAAGCGTTTTTCTGGCTCGTGATGGCTGGCAATTTTACCGTCCAGGGTTGAAGCCAGGCAGGCAATAATTTTCATCGGTGCATCGGCATTGAAGTTACCGGCGGCATGGGGTTCACCTTTGCTTGTTATAATGCTTAATCATAACCTGGATTATCGAAAAAATGCGGTTTGGGCAAATTATTTGCTATGCCGAATAACCGTAGCTGTCTTCATACTCGGTGCTGTCAATGGTGCCTACGGCTTGAACTTGAATATCAGGAATCAACTCACTGTATGAAATCACAGCAATCACCGGCACATGGCGCTCCAGCAACTGGAAAAGCGGCAGCCGAATCCGCGGGGAACATAACACAACCGGCATTCTGCCATAGGATTCCTGAACCTGACGGATACTGTTGCTTGCAATTTCAATAAAATCTTGAACCTGCAGCGGGTTTAGCAGAAACATCGTGCCCAGCTCAGTTCTCTGACAGCTGTCATCCAATATTTTCTCCCAGTCGTTGGACAGGGTCACTGCATACATGTTTTTTTCAGCATCGGCTTGTGCTAAACAAATTTGCCTGCCCAATGAGGCCCTGAGCCTTTCCGAAAGCACATCCGGCTCTTTGCTGTAGCGCGCAAAATCACTTAAACGCTCAAAAACAAAGATAATGTCTTTAATGGAGACTTTTTCTCGGATAAGATTAACAAATATTTTACGCAAATCGTTGGGGGTTAAAATATTGGGCACCAATTCCTGAATGAGGGATTGGTCGTGTCCCCGAACCAGTTCCATCAGTTTCAAGACGTCCATTTTCGTCATGACATCATCAACATATTTCACGGAAACTTCTTTTAAATGGGCAATAATGACATCTGCCGAATCGCGGGCAAAGGGCTGCAAAGGCTTAGGGATTTCAGCCGGCTTCAGCCAGTAGGCTTGCTCAGCAGCAAAAACAGGCTCAAGATCGGTAACGACATTGGCGGGCACCTCAATACCATCACCCCGGTACTGACTGACTGGAATCATATACAAGCCCGGGTAAACCTGGCCTTTGGCAACCGGATTGCCACGAATCGAAATCAAATACTCTTTGGGTTGAATGCTGACACTGTCCATAATCCGGATATTGGGGAGGATAAAGCCCAGCTCATCGGTTAATGTGGAGCGAAGCCCGGCTATTTTACCCAAAAGCTGCCCATCTTGATCGGGATCGGCAATGCCCAGCAAATCGTTGCCCACCTGTAAGCTGAGTGGATCGACCCCCAGCTTTTCATACATTCGGTTGGGGTTAATCAGATCGCTCATATCTTCTTTGACCTGATCCAGCTGACCCAACTGCGATTGCACATCTTTGCTGACAAACACACTCACCACAATCACAACCAGAATCGCTGCCAAAGGCACGAATGTCCACCAGGGCAAGGGCAGGCCTGTTACTGGACCTGATACCCCAATCAGAAACAAAAACACTGCCGAGAAAATAAGACTGTACGGTTTGCTCTGCACCTGGCTGAACAAGTCTTTTGCCAAGCTTTTTTCGGACGCCGTTGACCGGCTCATCATCAAGCCTGAGGCCACAGACATTAAAAGCGCTGGAACCTGAGAGGCCAGGCCATCACCAATGGTTAAAATGGTATATTTATTAATAGCCTCTTCCAATGCCAGGCCTTTCATCAGCATCCCAATGGCCAAACCACCCAAGGCATTGATGACCGTAATAATAATGCCGGCAATCGAGTCCCCTTTAACAAATTTCATGGCTCCATCCATTGATCCAAACAGGGCCGATTCCCGTTGCAGATCCTCTCTTTTTTTGATGGCTTCTTCCGGTGAAATCAGTCCGGCGTTAAAGTCAGCATCAATGGTCATCTGTTTTCCGGGCATTGCATCCAGGGCAAAGCGGGCGCCTACTTCGGCAATTCTTTCTGCACCTTTGGTAATGACCATAAACTGAACAATGGTAATAATGATAAAAATAACCACACCAACCACAATATTGCCGCCGGTTACAAATTTACCAAACGTATCCACAATGCCGCCCGCTTCACCTGTTGCCAGAATGGATCGGGTTGAGGCAATCCCCAAAGCCAACCTGAACATGGTACCAACCAGGATAATAGAGGGAAAAGCCGCCATATCCAGCGGTTTTTGAACGTAAATGGACATCATCAGCAAAATAATGCCAATACTGATGTTGAGGGTAATAATCATATCCAGAATGAAGGTTGGCAGTGGCATCAGCAATATCACAACCAACAGGAGGATTAGCGCTCCTAGGATAATTTCTGTTATTTCTGGTGTTTTATATGCACCAGAATCCGGCGGGGCAGCCATTACTCTTGTCCCTCAGGCACCATCACTCTGATAGTCTCCGCGTCTTGCAATTCTGGCTCGACAGCACTTGAAGAGGTTGTTGCTAGATTTACCAGTTCTTGTTCTGAGGTGTTTTGCAGCACCACCGAATCTGAAAGCGTCCCAGAGTCAGAAAGTACGCTCTCTGGCAGGGCTTCAGAAAGAACAGCGGTTGAATTCTCATCGGACTGAACAATCCCCAATAGTTTTTTTAACACACCAATTTGCGTTGAAAACCGTGCATCAATTAACCCGCTGTTGGTCTCAATAATACAGCTTCCCAGGTCAACAGTACTGTCGTCCACAATAATTATTTCAGCCTGATTCCCTGCCAGAGGGTTTTCTTTCAAACTTTGCTTTACGGTACCAATATCTGCCGCATTCAGTTTAAGAATAATGGTTTTCGTTTGCGGCCCAGCCTGTCGAATGCTGTCACGGACAAGCGATAAAACCAACAGATCGTCACAGGTTACTTCTGTCTTAATTATACGTGATGCAACCTCTACAGCAAGTTTGGCAATATCCCCAGAAACAGAAGTTAGTGCTTCAGAGCGGCCACTCAACAGGTCATCAAATTTTGTTTGCAAACTTTCCAGGTGCGCTTTGGATTGCGTTAAGCCCGCTTCAAAACCTTCCAGCTCTGCTTTTTCACGAATGGCATTGGCCTCTTCATGGGCTTTTGAAATTAAGGTCTTGTCTTCAATACGTCGATAAGCCCGCCTGCGATCATTCTGGGAGCCAGCACTTCGACGCTCCGGGGCAAGGCCAGAGTCAATCGATTCCTGCGACCAATGCATCTGGTTTACCGGAGTAGCACCCATACCAGGTTGCAATTCTTGCGACAGGCTTGCTGCACCGGTCAAGCTTGTGTATTCAGACCCTGGGTAATCAGATAAAGATTCGGCATCTGATGGGTTGTTTTGCTGTTTTACGGATTTGCGTCTTATAACCACAATGGAAGTCAGGTATCCTGTAAGCGGCGGGAATAAAAAGAAAAGTTAATGAACAGAAAAAGCGGCTTGAAGGTGTTGCGCCAGAACCGAAAGCATGGGCTGAGACAGTTGAACTGGCTTTCCTATTTTTTCGGGTTTGCGTTTTGATTTGGCATAATAAACATACTGCTGTTTAACAAACTGTTTAACCCGTTGTCGTTCTGTTTTCAAAAAGCGCGTCACCGTTATTTCGGGGTGGCTGCCAAAAATTTTTTTGAGCTGGTTAACTGGGTTTTGCTGTAATTTTTTTTCATGAGCTATAACCAAAGCATAAAGCTGTTTCACGTAAATTTCAACCGTTGGGGGGTCAAGCTCGTCGTAAATGGCTTGCTTGTTTTTGTAACGTTCAATTAAGACCAGTTCTTTTTTTGAAAACTGTGACAAAAATCGTTTTGCTGCGGTCTCAGGAATTTTTGAAAGCAGTAGCGCAATGGCTCCATATTTATTATTTTTATTTTCTTTTGGTTTTTTTCTATGTTTTAAGCGAGATTTTAAGGGGTCAGGGGGAATTGCAGGCTGCTTTTGGGGTTTGTGTACAACAGGTTCAGGTGTTGAGGGAATTAATTGAGTTTCTTCTTCAGACACTTCAGCAGAAGGGGAGGCACTATCATTCGTTTCTTTTTCTTGGGCTGGTGGGGGTAGGGGATCTTGTAAAACCGATCCCTCATTACTATTGTCTACACTTGGGCCGTGTTCCATATTTGGATCAAGGGCTGTGTTATCAGGATTAATGGGTCCATAATTTTTTTCATAATCATTAATACAAGCCACCAAATAAACATCAGCCGCTTTTAAAATAATTTCAACCTGCTGTTCTTCGCTAAACTGGAAATCAGGGGTGTTTTCCTGACCATAAGTGGCACTGACAACCTGCTTGGACTGGTTATAAACTTCCATAGCCAGGCCCTGCATAATTTGACCTTGCAAGTCCCCTTGAATGTTGAGGTCTTGGCACTTTCTAACCGAAAAGTACACCCCTTCAGCAAACAAGCCCAGACCCTGCGTTATCATTGCTTCAGTCAGAGGAATGGTCTGATCGCTGTTTGGCAGGGCTATGCCTGATTCATTGACATACATTGAGCAGGCAATGCGGGTAAAATCCAGTAAAAATTTCTGGCAATCAGCAACTTGAGCTTCTGTTAAGGAGGATTCCGAGGTATTTAAACGTCCCAAGATTTTTTGTGCCGTTTGAACAACGAGTTGTTCTTTTTGTTCATCGTTTAAAATCATAGGGATATCGGTTTCCAGTCAGCAAGCTTAAGAAAGTTAAGCATCGGCTTTTCTTGACACATCGGGCTCAATTTCAGACAAATAGATCGTTTCAGTTAATTTTCGCATATACAACTGCAATTCTTTTAAATTCTGGAATTTTATATCCAGTTTAGGTACCTCTGTTTCGGTGGAGGCCGTTAAAAGCTTTGCTGTTTCATAGAATCTCCCAGCCAGGCGTTCCAACTTTTCATTGCGTTCGCTTAATGACAGGTTGGCGTGGTACAGCTTCTTAAAGCAGCTGATAATACCTCGGGAAAACAAATCAAGAATGAAGCCTTTTTTTTCATTGTCAAATGTAACCGTGTTGTCTGTTGTGGCAACTGTGTAGGTATTGTTTGTTTCTAAGTCCATTAAAATTGACTGGCTGAACTGATAGATGACATGCTCCAGTTCAGCAAACTCTGCTGGGTCGATTTGATGCTTGCTCAACTTCAACGTGATGGTTTCAGTCCATGTTTCTGCTGACCAGGCGGTTATTTCAGTTTCACCTGAACCTGTGAGCGCCTGGGAGGGAACGCTGTTCTCTGTGGTATGCGGTATCTCTTCATTCATCATGTAATAAAAACCCACGTCATAGAAAGCTCAATCGCTATGAGGACTCTATCCAGCTTTTAATCTGTAAATCAATGGCTTCATCATCCAGTGTTTCAGGAGAAATGGTTTGATCCAGGCTTTTCAGTGTTTCTTCCAAGCCATGATCCTTATTGCTAGACTTATTTCGAGTAACTTCTTCAGACTGTTTGGCATTTGCCTTCCCGGCTTCCAAACTTAATGCCTGCTGCTGCTGCATCAACAGGGTTGCCTGTTGCTGGGCTTGCTGAAGTTGTTCTTGCTGTTGGTTGGCAACCTGTTTTAAACGGTCAATTTCCTGCTGGGTTTGCACATACAACGCATCGGGCTCTTTATTTTTTTTACCTGCTACTGAAACCAGTAAAATGACAATTAAAATCAGTGCAATGGATCCCCCGGCCCAGAACATCCACGTGTAGCTGTTTTCCGAAACCGTTTCGAGCCCTGTCTCCATTGCATTTAAGTCAATGGGCTTGTTGTTTAAATTGCTTTGTACAATGGTGACGTTCTCTTCACTGGCTTTTGGGCTTGCTGCCCTTGCCAGCAGTGATTTTAGCTCATTTACCCCCATATCAACCGGAAAGTGGACAGCGTCAATGGTGACCGCAATTGAAATGTCTTCAATGGTTCCCACAGGGGTTGTTTCCAGCCACTGCGTTCGCGTATTCTGATACGAAACCTCTTCTCCGGTTCGGATATAATCTTTGTTTGCCGACTGCTTACCCGCTGCTGTTGCGTTGGCTAAATTGGGGGGTAAAAAACTACTTTTCGGCCCGCCCGCTTCAAGGGCACCTGAGGCTGAATTTAAATTTTCGTTAAAGGTCTGTTTTTTGCTGATTGCACTTTTATTGGGGCTAAATTCCTGAACCATCGTTTCCCGGTTGCCTTTGCGAAGTTGTGTACTGACGGTGACCACATAATTGCCCGCCCCAACCAAATGATTCAGCTGCTGTGAAACTTTTTGCTGCATGTAATGGTCTTGTTCTTTTAATTTGGTTTCCAGCTCTGAGCCTGCCCGTAAAATGCTGCTGTAAGTGATGCCGTTGGTGTCTGAAATCGAGACATGATCGGCAGTGAGGCCCTGTAAACTGCCCACCATCAAATTGGTAATTGCCCTGACTTTTTCCTGAGTCAAGGTGTTGCCCAAGGGCAATGCCACCTGAACTGAGGCTGAAATGGGTTTTTGCTCGCTTTTAAACAAGGTTTGCTCAGGCACGGCAATACTAACTGAGGCGTCTTCAATGGGATCAATTTTTTTAATTAACCGGGTCAATTCCCCTTGCTGGGCGCGGATCAGTTTAATTTTCTTTTCTTCCCGTGATGCCGTTAAATCCCCCTGATCGAAGGCTTCCAGCCCAACATTTTTATCCATCAGGCCAGACTGAACCAGGGTTACCAGGGCTTTATCGCGATCGGCTTGCGTGGCATTGTCCTGAAAAACCAGTTTAAGCTTTCTCTCGCCCTCTGTATCATCCTGATCGAGATGCAGGCCCTGACGGGATAAAAGTGCCTGAATCTCAATGGCTTTACCATACCCACTGACCTGAGCCAGTACTTTCTGCTGCTTGCTCAGCGGTTTATCGCTTTCACCTTTTTTACCGCTGTCGCCAAACATAAACAGTGAACTGACAATAATAATAATGAGGATGAGCAGGCCTGCACCTGCCCCAATCAGCACGTTCTGATTTTTCAGGTATGGTGCTAACCACGGTGGCATTAAGCAATATCTTTCTCTTTAGATACAGAAACCCAGTCTTGCAGAACTGTTTTCACAGGCCTTCCAGAATTTCATAGAAACCATTCGGGGTTGTTTGCTTTGAATGGCGCATTTCCCAAACGGGCTAAGCCGTATCAAACAGGCAACCTTCTTTTTTAAAAGTGTAATGCACTTTGATCATTTATCAAGGCGCAAAAACCCAAAAAAGAGTCTCATACTATCATAGACTGATTTTCACCGGTTCATTATCGTTTTGAAAGGTGATTTCACGCAGTAAGTCTAAGAGATTCAGCGGATTTTACTGAGATGTCATGCCTTGAAACAGCTGATTCATCATCATCGTGTTCATCATTTCAGACATCGTGTTGTTATTGGCATCAGAGGTATTGTTTCGGCCATTGTATTGCTGCGACATTAGGAAGGGAAGCATCAGCGTCATATTATCGGCCGGCATGCCAGCCTGATTCCCCGGCATTGGCTGGCCAAAAAACATGCCGTCATATCCTGCATTGTTGCCCAGCATCATCTGTAAGGCCTGCATGTCACGCATTCTGTTGTTTTGAGGCGGCTGGTTCTGCATCATTTTTTGTATGCCTGGCGGCATTCCTGAAGATGGCCAGCCTGCCTGAGTTTGGTTTGCTGCTTGCCAGTTCTGGGGGGTGACATCCGACTGATTGTTTCCTGAGCCTGAGGAACGACCTGCGTTCTGGAATGCAGGCGGGCTGTCCAGTGCTGTTTGCTCAGGCAAATGGGCCAGGCCATGTTTTGCCAGGTCAGCAGCTTGACTTTCCGGGGCAACTTGAATGACTGCCTGATAATGCCTCTTGGCATCGGTGTAATAGCCCAGTTGGGCTTCAGTGATAGCCAGATAGTACCAGTACTCTGACTTTTGAGGGTATTTTTGCACCAGCTTTTTAAAGTCAGGCAATGCTGCCTGGTATTTCTGCTGCCGGTAATGATGAACAGCCGTTTCAAAATCTGAGTGCTGCTTCTCATCGGCCTTTATTTTTTTCCAGGGATTGTCCTGCTGTCTTGGTGTCATCAAACCAGGGTTTAAACCCGAGTTGTGTATGGAGATCGAATTTTTCTCTGCACTTGCAGGTGTATTCAAATGAATGGTGAACCCGACAAGCAGCAAACATCCAGATAAAAAACCAACCCGGTAGAGGGCAGGCTCAAAAAATGCAGCGCGTTTCGATTTTTTCATCGTCGACCCTTTTGACTTGCTTGATTGGACCAAAAAGACTAGAACCCGAAAGAACTAAAACCCAAAGAAATAAAATCCAGTGGAGGAGCCTTATTTTTTATCTACTAATTTTATCTGTTAATTTTGTCTATTAACCAGTATAGCCAGGGTTTCTGTAAATGCAGCCTCTATTGGCTGTAAGTTGAAGTAAATTTTGACCTGTTTCTACTACTCACTCAAACTAAAGCACTGCCTGGCACAGCGAAACTACTTTTGTATCAGTCCCATCATGGGGAATCATTTCCAGTTTGCAAGCATCAAAGCCTTGATCAGTCAGTGTTTTAATTGCTTCTTTTAATTCAGCTTTGCTCAGTTCAGGCTTTCTCGCCATAATCCAGGCATACCGGCGAGAAGGCATCCCCACAATTGTATAGGTGTAGGGCTCCATTGATATCCGACGGGTTAAAAAATTGCTGTTATCCCCCAAGCCAATAATCCAATAATTTGATCCAAACCAGTAGCGCCACCCAAACACTTTTAAAAAGGTAGAACTCCAAATGGCATTGCTTTGCGTATCCAGAATTTTTGCGCGCCCTTCAAAAATGCGCTTTTTTCCGTTGTCTTTTTCGCATTCAAAATAATCTTTGTAACTGCCATCTGCCAGGCGCGTGTATTCAACAATGCTGTTTTTGGCACATGATTTCTCAAAAAAGTAGGGGATCAAGGCAATTTCATACCAGCGGCCCGCATACCGGTTGCTATCGACATACCGGACAGGCTGAAGCGGCTTTTTATAATCTGCCATCACATGGGCAGGGTATGAAACAAGCAAGAGCAAAAATGCTGCCAGTCCCATTAAAACTTTAGCGGGATAAGGTCGGGATAAAAAAGAGAGGGTGTTCATCAGTAAAGGTCTTCTTTTGTTTAATAATGCGGTCAGTTTGTTAGTCTCGGTTTGTTAATGATTGACTACGGAATACAGCTCTGGACTTCTCAGAAAAGGCCGTTTCGTAAAACATTGTTTTGACTGGCTTACAATTGGGTTTTTAAGCGACTGATATCAGAAGCTGTCAGCTGGCTTTCTGTAAACCAGAGAACCTTGCCTTGCGCGTTACACAAGAGAAAGGCATACTCGGTTTGGTTTTTTAGACCTAAATTTGTTTTTAACGCTTTGCTATCAGTATACAGTGGATAAATGGCATTTAAAAAATTTTTATTATTTACCCGGGCTTTCATTAACGGCCGAATGGTTGCTTGAATTGACTTATATCGGGATTCGATGACCGGGATTTCATAAATTTTGAGGGTCTTATCAACCGCGTTCAATTGCTTTGCCACCTGCATTCCGTTTTCAAGCAGTTTTTGGTGTTTGGGATGAAAACCCAGGGCAATAAAGACATTGGATGGATCGTTTACATTGGGCACGTTCAGCACAGACTGCTTGGTGAGTGAAGGCAACTGAAGCGGGGGCAGGCTTGCCGCATGAACCGATAAACTGAACAAGCAAGCCAACGACAATAAAAGAGAGAAACACACCGCACGCAGGGCGTTTACGGTTTTATATTCCGTTAGCTGCTTTTTTTTGACTGGGTTCAACGCATCCATCATAAAGCTCCTGTCTGTGATAAGCATGCCTGGTAATTAGGCGGGATAATTCGGCTGGTTTTTAATAAAAATACCCGAAAAAGATTTTCGGGTAGGGTAGGTATTATCACTTATCAGTCGCAGTTAAAAAAATAAAGTTCCATGGCGTCCAAGGGTTGGACAAATCATTTACTGGGTTTAATTCAGGATTTCCCCTCACAAAATATTTAATGAGACTGTCAATTTAAGTCAATCAAGGTTTTAAAACACCAATTGCTGCATTTGTAAATGAAGAATTTGATAAAGCTTGAACAACCGGTTGAAACAATGCACTGATCAGTTTTGGATTAACAACGGCTAAAACCGGAAGCAGAATGGCTGAAGCCAGAACCAGGGCAGACACAGCAAACAAGGCTATTGCCGATAATTCGGTGTTTTGCTTAACACCCCTTGTAAGGGGTTGGACTGTATTGGAATGGGTTGAAGAGACCGCTCGATGCGCGGCAGTAGCAGTATAGGTATCATAGGGTAAGTGCCAGTTTTTATTGTATAAATGAAATCCCGGTTGAATTGCCAGAGTCTGTTGAGACTTTGGAAGCACTGTGTTTTGCAGCGGCTGAGCAAGGGGTTTAAAAATGTTTGCAGCATGATTTTTGGGGTACACAGTAACCATTGCACGTTATTTGTCCCTTTCAGAGTCTTACAATATTGATATGTGCTGTCTTACGAAATAAAAAAGAAAAGACTCATTCTGTCATGTTGAAATTAATCAAGATCACAGTTCTAAAGTGTTTGCCTTGAATAGAATTGATGTTCTCTATTTTAATGGATGTTTCTCAATTTGCGAAATTAAAAATAAAAACAAATGATAAAACAGGTAAAGAACATAGCATTCTGCTGCCTTTCAGGCATTTTACAAATTGCAATATTTTCTTGTTGTAAAATTGACAAAAAGGATTCAGGATTTAGAAAATTTGAACTTTTCGCTCTGCAGGGTTTAAAAACCGGGTAATATTGTTCCGAAACAGCAGTGAAACCTCGCCTACAGGGCCATTACGCTGCTTTGCAATAATAATATCGGCTGTACCAGGTCGCTCGCTTTCTTTGTTGTAATACTCGTCGCGGTAGATAAACATTACCAGATCGGCATCCTGCTCAATGGATCCCGATTCTCTGAGATCACTCAGCATCGGGCGTTTATCCTGGCGGGATTCAACAGCCCGGGAAAGCTTGGATAGGGCCAGTACCGGGATTTTTAATTCCCTGGCCAGGCTTTTCAGCCCCCTGGAAATGGCTGATATCTCCTGCGTTCTGTTGCTGTCATTGCTGCTAATGCCTGCGGTACCCTGCATGAGTTGCAGGTAATCAATCACAATCAGACCAAGTTCGCCCTTGGTGTCCATTAATATTTTTCGGGCTTTTGCCCGAATCTCCATCACAGACAGTCCTGGGGTATCATCAATGTAAATGGGCGCATCTCCTAATTTTCCCATTGATTGGGTTAACTTTGGAAAATCCTGCTCGCCGATTTCACCGGTTCTAATTTTTTGTGCGTCAATTTCTGCTTCAGCACACAACATACGCAGCGTGAGTTGTTCTTTGCCCATTTCCAGACTAAAGATTAATACGGGCTTTTGTTCCCGAAGGGCAACATGGCTTGCAATATTGAGACAAAATGCGGTTTTCCCCATAGAGGGCCTGGCTGCCAGGATAATTAAATCTGATTTCTGAAGCCCGGACAGGTAGCTGTCCAAATCATAAAACCCTGTTGAGACCCCCATTAAACTGCCTTTGTTCGAGCACCGTTCTTCAATCTGCTCCCAAGACTCGGGCAGGATATCCTTGATATGAATTAGTTCGTTGGGCATTCCATGCTGTGCAATCTGAAAAATGGCTTGCTGGGCTTCATCAATGGCTTGCTCTGCATGGGTGGTTTCATAGCCATTGGCGGCAATTTCATTGCCTGCGTATATCAGCGAGCGCAGCAGTGCTTTGTTGCGAATAATTTTTGCATAGTACGTGATGTTTTCAACAGTTGCAACGGCCATGGCCAATTCCATAATATAGTTTCGCCCACCGGACTGCTCCAATTGCTGCGTGTCATTGAGCTGCTCAGCGGTGGTCACAATATCAATGGGCTCACCCTGGTTGTAAAGGGTTGTCATTGCCGTGAAAATTTGTTGATGATTGCCCCGGTAAAAATCTTCAGCCTTGATGAGTTCTGCAATTTTGTGGAAGGCATCCGGTGAAAATAAAATGCCCCCCAGAACAGCCTGCTCGGCTTCAATACTCTGCGGCGGCAGACGGCTTTCGAGAACAGCCAGATCAAGGTCGCTGTTTGAGGGTGCAGGCTTTTTTAGGTTGCCCGTAGGCGTGGTACTTGTGGCCACTATGGTTGTATAACCTTCTGTAACCCAGCAATAACACGGGTTGTTTAAAAAAAGAAATTTTAAAAACGAAAATAAAAGTAAGGCAATTTGAGGCTATGGCAAAAAGATATAAGCTGTCTCTATCCAAAAATTGAATATTTTTATAATAGCAAGAATAAGCAACCTGCAGGTAAAACACTACAAAAACTTAAAACTTGAAGTTTTTAGAAAGCGCCTAATAACTTTTGCTGGTCAGTTTGACTTTACCCCTGAAAATCCAGTAAATGCTGGCCGTGTAAGACAACACCAAAGGCAAGGCCATTAAGGTGATGGTAAGCATAATACCCAGCGTTGCCGACGATGACGCGGCATTGTATATATTCAAGCTGTTTTGGCTTAACGTGCTGGGGTAAGCCGGCACTAAATCAGGGAAAATGCCGAGGCCAAACAGGGCCATCAGGCAGACAATGTTAAAGCAAGACAGCAAGAAAGCCTCAAAGTCTTTGCCATGGTAGATTGCCCGCGGGATGCCCGCAATGGCAAGCATGTCCAGTATGGCCAAAACAAAAAACAGCGGCTCTCGCCGAATATGCTCTGTCATTTGTGGCACGTACAACAAGGTGCTCATTGTTGTCATCACATAAAATATTGCAAAAATTGCAATGGTATTTTTAATCCAGCTGCGAACCTTTGCTTGCAACTCGCCTTCGGTTTTCATCACAACGTAAATCGAGGCATGCATCGCAAAAAGTGACACGGTTGTCAGGCCCACCAACAGGGCATACGGATTAAACAGACCAAGCAGGGTTCCCGCAAATTCTCGGTTGGCAGATAACGGAACACCCCGGGCAATATTGCCCAAAGCAACCCCCAAAATGAGTGCACCCAGCAAGCTGCTGACCGAAAAGCTGACATCCCAGAACCGGCGCCACCAGGGCATAGGCTCTTTGCTTCGGAATTCAATGGAGACTGCTCTAAAAATCAGCATCACCAGAAGCAACATGAGCGGAATGTAAAAGCCAGAAAACACCGTGGCATAGACATCTGGAAATGCCGCAAACAAGGCACCACCCCCTGTTACCAGCCAGACCTCATTGCCATCCCAGACTGGCCCGATGGAATTCAGCATTAAGCGCCGCTCGGTATCGCCCTTAGTCAGCAGGTGTAAAATGCCAACACCTAAATCAAAACCGTCTAAAACAGCATAACCCGTTAATAAGACCCCAACAATAATGAACCAGATTAAATTTAAATCAAGTTGCTCGTAAAACGGAAACATACTTATTGCTCTCCTTGGGCCAATTGCTGAGACCATCCAGCAGCCGCACTTTCTCGAGCCGGGGACAGCTCTGCATCAGTAGCCATCGCATAATCAGGGCCTTTCTGGATTTTTCGGTTGAGCAGAAAAATAAACAAGGCAAACAGCAGCAAATAAACCGATGAAAACAAGATGATCGAAAATAAGATATCACCGCTTTTAACAACTGGGGAAATGCCGTGCTTGGTCTTCAGCAGGCCATAAACAACCCAGGGCTGACGGCCAACTTCTGCTGTGACCCACCCGGCCTGGTTGGCAACCTGGGGCAAAATCACCGAAAAGATAAGGGCCAAAAGCACCAGCGTATTTTTGTACAGTGTGCCTCGCCAGAGCAGAAACAAGCCCAGTGCCGCAAGGCCAGAGAGTGCTATCCCAATGCCAACCATCAAGTGAAAGCTTTGAAATGTGATTTGCACCGGGGGGCGGTTTTCTTCTTTAATGGTATCCAGGGCAGCCACCGGCTGGGTAAAGTTCTGATACAACAAGAAACTCAGTCCCCCCGGAATAGACGGTCCAATGACTTTCTGGTTTTTTTCATCCACCCAGCCAAACAGGCTGAGATCTGCTGATTCGCTGGTCACGTAATGGCCTTCCATGGCTGCAAGTTTTGCTGGCTGATGTTCAGAAACACCCACGGCCGAACTGTGCCCGCTCAGCATTTGCAGGCCACAACTAATAAAAGCAACAATCAGGCCCATTTTAATGCCCGCTTTTGCAACATCAAGATCCCGGTTTTTTAGCAGGTAGTAAGCACTCACACTAACCACCAGAAAAGCCCCTGCAACCCAGGCTCCAAGAATGACGTGAATCAAGCGATCAACTGAAGAGGGATTAAAAACCATGGCCCAAAAATCAGTAATTTCAGCCCGCATAAAGCCGTTGTGCTCGACGAGATGAAAACCGGCAGGGGTTTGCTGCCAAGAGTTGGCAACCACAATCCAGACAGCACTGAAATGCGCCCCCAATGCAACCATGACAGTGGCAACAAAGTGCATTAATTTACTGACCTTATTCCAGCCAAACAGCAAAATCGCCAGGAATCCAGATTCCAGAAAAAACGCAAACAAGCCTTCTGCCGCCAGGGCACTGCCAAAAACATCCCCCACAAAACGGGAGTAATTTGACCAATTGGTCCCAAATTGAAACTCCATCACAATACCGGTAGCCACGCCAATACCAAAAATTAAGGCAAAAATAGACACCCAGAAATGGGTCATTTTGTGGTAGGTTTCATTGCCTGTTTTTAAGTAAAGGCCTTCCATAACGACCAGCAGTAGGCCCAGGCCAATGCTAAATACAGGGAAGATATAATGAAAACTGACTGTTAAGGCAAATTGAACACGAGAGAGAATAACCGGATCAAGCGTTATCATGTGAGAACCAATATCATTCATTAAGATCAAATTTACATATTGCAACCAGTTTAGGCGCAAAATGTTTTCAATTCTCTGTGTAAACGCAAAAAATTCTGATTTTTATTCTACAAAGAAGCAAAACTTAAACGGCTTTGCCATAATAATACAACAATGAATTTGTGTTTTTGCAATTGCTCCATACTAAAGCTATGCACGCTCTTAAGGAATTTTTAAATGGTTAAAATGCTGGGAGCCAGATTTCTTAGAAATTGCATTTTAAAGAGGTTACAGAAATAATCCCTTGAAAGTCATTTAGAGGAATTGCGGTGTTTTCTCATAAAAAATCTTGGTTTCAGACAAAAAGAAAAAAATCTCAAAAATAATGACTTAACATAGTCAGATGAATAGTCTAGTCTATTAAATCCTTCAATTTGCGTCAGATATTGCTTTTGTAGCAGTGTACGAATATATTTTAATATTAAAAGATGTAACAGGAACGCACAAAACACAATGCATTGTGTTTTTATACAACTGTAAGTAGAAAATAGTTATATTCCTATCTGAGTAATCCAATTTAATAAATGTTTGAGTTTTTACTATTTGTGTTTCATCAAAACTGAATGGGTTTATATCGACATTGGTTTAAGCATCTTTGCTAAACAACTGTTGCACGATTTAAATCTGCTTATAGCAAAAAAACGAATTACAAAAACACATAAAAGAGTAGTGTAGTCAAAATCAGAAGATTGGCACCAAGCATCTACGGGTTAGGTTAGCCACTGCTGAACCATCTGTGTAAGGGGGACATGTAATGCAACAAATTAAATTTACTGTGCAAACAGGAACAGTAGCAAACAAGATATTTAGCAATAACCAGTCGCTTACAGTTTATCAACCACAAAATATGTCAGGATTTCAGAAGTCAGCACTCATGGACTTAGAAAACCAGAACAATACCAACTGGTTTTTAGCCCCTAAACTCGGTCAAGCACGTGTTGCTCAAACACAAGAACAAAGCTCGCAAACAGTCGCTGATATGTTGGAGCAATGGAAAGCTGGTGAATATGACTGGAGAGTAGCCCTAAATGGTGGCAGAGTTAATACTAGTAATAAATCATCTAACCCTTTTTTGGTTCCTATCGCAACGGATTTGGTGAATGGTTTTGTAGAAAAAATGCCAAATCAGTCTGAAGACGACAGGCCAGCTCAGTACAAGAGTTTAAGGCAAGCGGCATTTACTAATGGTAATAGTAATCCGCTGTTTAATAGTCCGTTAAGAGATACCAACAACGATTCAGAACAAGGTAGAATGAAAAAAGAATTGCGACACGAGGGACTCTCTGGTGCCAATGGTATGTGTGCTTGTGGCTGCGGCGGCAACATTCATCGCCATGGCAGCAGAGGGGGAGTCCCACTGGGAAGTGCTGAGCTTTTTATTATTGATGACTTTGGCCAGGATCTTTCAGGCTATGACGAAGATGGCTTTTTAAGCCACGGTGGACATGTTTTCCAGAGTGCTGCAACAGTCGATCCAGGCGGTGTGGTTGATATCAATAAACTGCATATTCCTTTGGGTAGTAGCAGTGACGAAGAAGAAACTGAAGGTGATTCTTATTATGCAACATCAGGGTTTGATGCTACTTCGATGGGCGATGATCTAATAAGCGAGCATTTAAATAGTGTAGCTGTAATGATGAAACTTAATAACTTAAGAATACAGCATTACACGGGTAATATTATTTCAGCAACCAATCAAACAATATTTGATGAAATTAAAACTGAATTTGGCTTAAGTACTGACGAAGAGCTAATGGAAGAACTTGAACTGACTGACAAAAATTTAGGCATAATCCGTGCAGGAGATGTCATTAATATGTCATCTGGTTACACAGCAAACGATCTTGCCGATGACATCGCAAAGTACCTGTTACCAAGTAATAAAATACCAACCGATAGCAGCGGCAATTTATTATTTACTTTTTCAGAACTTCATGGAGAAGCTGTAAATGATGAGGCTGGTGTTAATGGTGTATTGGATGAGCTGGCTGGTGAGTTTGGGATAGGTAGTACAAACCTTGATGATGAAGCTGGCACGTTTACTAATATCAATGTTGATGTTAGCCCTTTTGAGTCTCGGACTGAATACAGAAATTTTGTTGAAGCCCACAAATTAACATTAGAATATGAGGAAGCTGTTGCAGATGGTGATCAGGATGCTGTTACTCAGATTTTTGAAGAGTTTACTTATCGAACTGGTTTAAAAGCATCACTGGAAAGTGTTCTTGAAGATGGCGAAGTTCTAGGCAGCGAAATTGATACTGTTGAAGATTATCTTGAAAACTATATTGACTATCAGCTCTATGCAGAATCGCTCGATAAAATAGCCAATGAGGTTATGAATCGTGAGAAAGCCCTTAATGCAACTAACGATGTAGATAGTGCAGGCAATAACTTAAGCACCGGTGCAGCTGAGCTTGAAGATGCAAGAGAAGCCTGGTTGAGAAGTTTGGATGGATATGAAGATAAAAACATTCATATTATAACGTCCTTGGGTAATTCTGCCGCGGAAGATATTGATCAGAACGGGTCCTCTGAAAATTACTTGACCCGACGTTTTGAAACCAATGTAAACCTTGATGTTGGTGCTGTAACTGGATTTGATGGTGGCTTAATAAACATTGGCGATAACCGATACAGCTCTTATACCGATACACCTGATGGCATTGATGTCTGGGCTGATGGCAATTCTCCAGGAGGACAGGTGGGTACATCGTTTGCAGCCCCCAGAGTAGCAATGGTAGTAACCCAATTGAAACAGTTGTACCCCAATGCATCAGCTGAAGAAATTAAAGAAATGTTAATTGACGGATCCGGTTTTGATCTGACTATTGGTTCAGCAGATGATGTCGGCGGTGTTTTGGAAGCATTTAACTACTTTACGTTACCATTCCTCCAAGGTGGATCAAATGGTGGTGGTCAGTCTAATACGGTTTTCGATACATCGAATCCTTGGCTAGACCATGCTGTTAATATTTATGACTATTAATAAATAAATGCTAGTAAAGCATGAGAGTAATAGCAGTCAGCGAGAATTTTTCAGGAACTTGATTAAATTTTATTTTCCGTTTACGCTTCAACTGTTTTAAATTTAAGCCTTTCAATGTTAAAAGTGAGGAAAGATACAATGGCTGTAAGTGCACCAGAAAGCAAATCTGAAACTTTTTTAAATGGATTACTTGCTGGAAAAACAGGTATTATATTTGGGGTTGCACATAAAACCAGTATTGCTTGGGCAATAGCACAAGCCCTTTCTGAAGCCGGAATGCGGCTGGCATTTACTTATCAGGGTGAACGGCTTGAAAAAAATGTACGAGAACTGGCTGAACCACTTGAAAATAGTTTAATACTGCCGTGTGATGTAACCAAAGATACTGAGATTCAGTCGGTATTTGATGCTGTTGGTGATACGTTTGGCCAGCTTGATGCTCTGGTTCACAGTGTTGCATTTGCTCAAAAAGAGGATCTTTCAGGTCGCTTTATCGATACTTCACGGGATGGGTATCTTTTATCTCAAGACATTAGTGCTTATTCTTTGACAGCAGTATCGAAAGCCGCAATGCCATTATTTGAAAAATCAGGGGGTGGAAGTATTATTACAATGACCTATCTGGGTGGGGAACGGGTTGTTGAAAATTATAATGTGATGGGCGTATCCAAAGCAGCCTTGGAAATGAGTGTACGTTATCTTGCTGCAGATATGGGTCCTGCAAATGTTCGGGTCAATGCCATCTCAGCTGGACCTATAAAAACGCTTGCTGCACGAGGAATTTCTGGCTTTACGAACATATTGGGATATATGCAAGAACATACGCCATTAAAACGCAATGTTGAAGCGCGTGAAGTTGGTGATACTGCTCTGTTTTTAGCCAGCCACCTCTCCCGCGGAATAACCGGTGAAGTCATTCACGTAGACTCTGGCTTTCACGTGATGGGTTTTTAATTGGCTTTATTCCGTAAACTTCTTTTATCATTTATTAAAACGGTCTACAAAGAAAAGGCCTGTGTTTTTTTTATTGTTAAACTTGCAGCTCTCATTGGGTTTATTTGGGGTATTGCTTTTCAGGATTTAATCAGCCTTGCTCAAAGCACCAAGTCCTTAAAATATCATATCGTAATGTGTGAGTCTCTTTTGACTTCAACCACGCAGTTTTATGCGAACGCCGCCGTTAAGCAAGGTGAAATTTTACGAGTCGATGTAAAAAATGCAACATGTACACCGAATTACTCAAAACCCATTGGTAAGGTTAGTCTTGCTGGAAAAACCGTTCGCTTTTTTGGAGACAGAACGGGTCACTTAATGGCTATTATGCCAGTTTCAGTATTTAAAAAACCTGGCAACTACACGTTAACCATTACAAATCCTGGGGGTGAACTTGTCTATACTCAACCTGTGAATATTATAGATGCGCGTTACAAAGTACAAAACATCTGGGTTAAAAAATCAACAGCTGGCTTAAAGCCTTTACCAGGTGAATTGGAAACCATTGGGGCCTTAAAGAAGCAGATAACAAACCATCGTTACTGGTCACCACCATTTATTACACCCACCCCAGATTGTGAAAACTCACCGTTTGGGGTAAAACGTCGATACAATGGGAAACTTTCCGATCATTTCCATAAGGGCGTTGATTTAAGGTCGCCAGCAGGCAGACCTGTTAAAGCTACCAATGCTGGCAAAGTAATGATTGCCAAAAACTACAGACTGCACGGAGGCACGGTGGGTATCGATCATGGCCACGGACTTAGTTCAATTTATATTCATTTATCAAAAATTCTGACCCAACCGGGGTCAATCGTTAAAAAAGGCCAAGTGATTGGTCACGTGGGTTCCACTGGGTTTGCAAGCGGGCCGCATTTGCATTGGGGGTTGTATGTCAATGGCTTTGCAGTGAATCCTAACCAATGGTTACCATCAGTAAAAAAATGCTATTGACCAGTATTTGCGCCACTGCATTTCCTTTTTTAAGCTTCCTTGGGGCTGGCCTTTATCCGTAGCCGGTCTCCCAGAAGATTGAGCGCCACCATAGCAATAAATATGCACGAAGCTGGTAAAATGAGCAGATGAGGGGCAACTCTCGCCAACTGCCAGCCCTCACTGGCCAACGAACCCCAACTGCTTAAGGGGGGCTCAACCCCCAGGCCAATAAAACTGAGTGTGGATTCCGTCAAAACGGCCCGCGGAATCGTCACCGCCGCACTGAGGATAATAAATTCAACGGCATTGGGCAGCAAGTGAACCCAGACCAATCTGAACACTGGCCCTCCCAAGCTGTGGAAAGCCTCAACATAATCTTGCTGCTTTAGTGCAAGCACTTGCCCACGAATCAACCGGGCTGTATCCGGCCAGCTAAACAGTGTGAGTGCCAGAACCAGGCTCAATACTCCCCTGCCCAGAAAAACACTGAATAAAATTACCACCATTAAGCCCGGTAAGGCATAAATAATATCCACAATACGCATTAAGACTGTGTCGACTTTTGCAGAGGACAACGCAGACACCGTCCCGTAAAACGTGCCAATGGCCACTGAAAAAATGGCTGTGGCAATGCCAATTAACAGCGACACTTGGGCACCAACGGCAAGGCGGGCTACAAGATCACGGCCCAAATCGTCGGTACCCAAGACAAAAAAGTGGTTGTTCGCTATTGAAAACGGGCCAAGTAAGGCGGAGTCTGGGTGAATGGTGGTTGGGCTTAATCCTAAAACCGGCACAAAGACCGCAAAAAGTATAAAAAAGACAAGGCTGATTAAACATAAAATCGTGACTGTCCTTGGGCGTTGGAATCCGGTTTTTTTGGCCATGGTCTGCTACTGCCCCTCCCGCAGTCTTGGGTCGAGAATGCCGTAGACAATATCAGTTAGCATGTTTAATACAATTAATGCAAGTCCGTAAATGAGGGTAATACCCATAACCAACGTGTAATCGCGGTTGGTCACAGCGGTTATAAAATGCTTACCCAGACCCGGGATGGCAAAGATGTATTCAACCGCAAATGAGCCCGTAATAATAGCAGCACTAATCGGGCCAATCACAGAGACAAGCGGAATTAGGGCATTCCTCAGGATATGGGCTACTGCAATACGCAGCATCGACAGGCCCTGGCTTTTTTTGATGACCACGTGCAATTGGGTTTTAATTTCCTTCACGCTGTTTCGGATTAAAAGAAATGTAAAAGCAAAAGGCGACAAAGCCAGTGTAACAACGGGCAAACAATAATGCCATCCTGATTGCAAAGTGGCTGCTGGCAGGAGTTTTAATGTCAATGAAAAAATCAGAACCAGCAAGCCGCCAAAAATAAATTGCGGGGTCGAAACCGCAGAAATGCCCAGAACAGTTAATGCCGTGTCAATTGAAAGGTGCCGGGTCAAACCGGCAATAAGGCCAAAAAAAATGCCCATGCCAATACCAAGTGCCAAGGCCAGTACCCCCAGCTGAAATGATATCCAGGTGGCTTTTGAAACAATCTGATTGACGCTGCGGTTTCGGTATTTAAAGCTGGGCCCCAAATTGCCGCGGACAATATTTTTCATATACAGAATATACTGCTCAAAAACCGGTTTTTTTAAATAGTACTGTTCTTCAAGGTTTTTTCGAATTGCAGGCGGGAGTTTTCGTTCGGTATCAAACGGGCCGCCTGGCATCAGGCGTAATAAAAAAAAGGTGAGCGTGATTACCGTCACCAATGTCACCAGGCCTGCAAGCAGGCGTTTTAAAACAAGCTGAATCATCAGGTCTGATCATACCGCATTTTAACCGCATAGATTGGTCGTTGAAAGAAATTGGCTTAAAACGCTGCCGTGACACTGTACTCATCGGGTTTGCCATTGACATCAGGCAGCAACCGGGCAACCGGAATTTCTGTATCGTGCACAAAGACATGAACCCACGCCGGGTTTGCCGTTTCTTGGAGCAATGCCTTTTTTTTAGCCATGGTCTCTACCGGGTATTCATCGTAGCCCATCACAAACGGAATACGAACATGGTGGCGTGTTGGCAGCAAGTCTCCCCAGAACATTAAACTGTTTTTTTCTGTTTCCAGTGTCACCACCTGATGGTACGGGGTATGGCCACCTGTGCGTTTGCAGGTTAAGCCTGGCAGCAATTCGGTTTCATGGGCTGTCAATAAATTAAGCTGCTGATTGCCTGCAAGAACAGGCGCCAGATTTTCTTTCAGGTAGCTGGCTTTGCAACGCTCATGGGGGCAATTGGCGTAGTGCCACTCGCCTTCCTGAACAGTGTAGCGGGCGTTGGCAAACATAGGGGCAATGCTGCCGTCTGGTAATTTTCGGGTTGCCCCGCCAGCGTGATCAAAGTGCAGGTGGGTAAAGACCACATAACTAATGTCATCCGCCGTTAAGCCTGCTGAAGCCAATGCCAGGTCAAGCACCAACGGGCGGGGTTCTCTTTCCTCAGTATTTTTTTCGGCAGTATTTTTTTTTATAACTTTTTCTGTAACAGGGGCGTCATCTTCAATGGCGTATATTGCCGTGAATTTTTCGTTGAATTTATTGCCAATGCCAGTCTCAATTAAAACTGCTGCTGATTGACCATCGGGCGGATTGTACTCAATTAGCACACAGTTGGTAGCCAGCCGAATGCGGTTTTTATCATCGGGCGGGCTTAGTTTTTGCCAGATTGTCTTGGGGACAACCCCGTACATGGCCCCGCCATCCAGGGCAAAACAGCCCAGATTAAAAACACGGACGGTGTAAGGCGACCAGTCAAACTGTATGAGGGGTTGAAGGGCTTGCGGTATGGAAGTCATTGAACTTTCTAGCAATTATTACAACTTTGGTTGGATAGCCCTATTGAAGCGCTAAAGACCGACCATCACAATGGGCAAATGCTCACCCGATAAATTGGGGAAGGCCATAATCTTACCCGCCTTATCCCGCCAACGAACCCAGCCGATGGGGTGTCTACCCTGAAAATCAGAAACTTCTACTAGCATCCAATTGGCCCGAACATGTTGAATGCGCATTTTTTTGATCACCGTGACCGGAATAATTTTTGCGTCATCGTTGTCCCGCATCCGCAAGGCATGTTGATAGTTAGAGACCCCGGATAACCAATAAACACCAGCACTCTTGGCATTGAGTTTCATAAACTCAACCCAGGTCTGATAAACCCCCCAATGGTTTGCCTCGTTCTCCAGTTCTTCATCGACTGGTTTAGAGTTTTCAGGTTCAAATTCTCTGGCCTCAGACGTTTTAGTCTCAGAGGCTTCGGGCTCTGGCCACTCATCGCCTGAGGCGGCCGGTTCATTGTGTATGGGTACCCAGGCTGTTCTTTCTGTCCTTATTTTTTCTGGCGCCTGCTGATAAATGACTTCAGCCCAGCCGTCATCCGTCGTAGAGACAACCGGCAACATAGCAACCGACAACTTGGGGTAAAAGCAAATAAAGGTGTCAGCAGGGTCAATGCGGTCTTGTTGGGTTGGTGTTTTTTCAATAAAAGCATCACTGTACTGATTGTGCCAGTACAAGCGGCCCACCAGCTCACTGTCATAATCTGGTTGTTGGTACAACCTCAAATCGGGCGGTGCAAAATAAATGCCTGCACCATAGTTGAATCCGTCATTGTAGGTTTGCGGACCAAAACCAAAGCCCGCCTGCCTGTAGGGATTAGAAAAGCTGGCACCAGAGAAAAAGAACACAAGCAAAAGAGCTATGGCAGCCGGGAAAAGCCGTTTGATTTCATTTTTTAAAATAAAAAAACGATTTTCCATTTTTCGCACACTCTGTAAAAATTGATTCATCAAAATATTAAAAAGCTTCCTGTTGGTGCAATTCATGCGTAAGACATTTTTTAATTCATTGTGTTCCTATTATTGAGGAATCTCAATAATGTATCGGGTATGATTGCATGGTGTTGTTAGCTTGTTAGTATTCAATTTCATGACTTATTCTTTTTTATATCTTTTTATTTCTTATTTTTTATTTGTTTAAACTGGCAGACCCTTGTCATTATAAATCAGGTTGCTTTGTTTTGTTAACGTTAAGAACAGCCCAATATATAACCAGTGCCCCAAAACGCAGCCTCTGCCCGGAGGAGAACAGTGCCATTCCGGAAATTGTCTTTGTGGGGCGCTCTAACGTGGGCAAGTCTTCGGTTATTAATAGCCTGGTTCGCCATAAAAACCTGGCCAGAACCAGCAACACACCTGGAAAAACACGCTATATCAATTACTACTTGCTCGATTTAATTGATAAAACCACAATGCCAGCTATTACCCAGCAACTCTACTTTGTCGATTTGCCTGGCTATGGCTATGCCAAAGTTTCCAAGAAAGAGCAGGCCCAGTGGCAAAAGCATTTGGAAGCTTATCTCAGGGAAAGGCAAGGCATTGTTTGTGTTGTCCAACTGATTGACAGCCGCCATGGCCCCCAGTCCAGTGACCTGCAATTGTATGACTGGTTGCAGCACCACGGCCACAACGTTGTTGTGGTTTTATCGAAAACGGACAAACTGGCCAGGACCCACCTGAAAAAGCACCAGGCTGATGCCGCCAGGCAATTAAGCCACTTAAATGAACGGCACCTGATTCTGTACTCAGCCCAGACCCATAGCGGGCGTGATCAGCTCTGGTCTTTGGTATTGTCTTTATCTTTCGGCAAAAGCGAAACGGCCCATCCGGCAGCAGCGACGGGTGACTAATTTAATTCCAGATCATTTTATGATAGGTTGCTAGCAATTCAATTTGATGAATATCAAATTGCCAAAAAATCATTTATTCTTGCCACTATTATTTTTTAATACTTTACTGTTACTTTTCTACTCCTTTTTTTCTGCTATTTCCCTGCTTTTTTCTTGCTAACTTGCCCGATGCCCATTATCAGCCTTTTATCAGCGGATTCATGAACACAATTGAATTGCCCGAACAGGATAAAAACACCCCCTCCGTATTGATTGTAACCGATGCGTGGAAACCGCAGACTAACGGGGTTGTTACAACAGTCACCAACACGCGTCATCAGCTGAAACGTAAAGGCTTTCGTTTATACACGTTAACGCCCAGTTACTTTAAGCTACACTTGCCAACCTACGATCCGGGGGTCAAGGTGGCCATTCCGTCCATGTCTGCCATTGCAAAGTATTTCAGAAAGTTTCAGCCCGATTACATTTTTATTATGACAGAAGGACCCTTAGGGCTTGCAATCCGCCATTTTTGCATTGAAGCCAGATTACCTTTCACAACTGCTTTTGCAACCAAGTGGCCCGATTATTTAAAACAGCACCTGTTTATTCCCCGAAAAATTACCTGGCGAATGACACATTGGTTTCACGCGCCAGCCCATGCTGTTATGGTGGCCACCCAGAGTTTGCGAAACGAATTAAAAGCCCACGGCCTACATAACATTCAGCCCTGGACCCGGGGTGTTGACACCAAAGTGTTTAAACGGGTTAGCCCCGAAGAGCGGGCTGCTTTTCACCCGGACTGCCCGCGGCCATTTTATATTTATGCTGGCCGGGTTTCATCTGAAAAAAATATTGAAGCCTTTTTATCGCTGGATCTCCCAGGAACCAAAATTGTGGTGGGAAAAGGGGCTGATCTTGAGGCCTTAAAAATTCGTTATCCAGCGGTTATTTTTAAGGGCCTTTTAACCGGAAAAGCCCTGGCAACCTGCTATGCATGCTCGGATATCTTTGTCTTTCCGAGCAAAACCGATACATTTGGGCTCGTCATGCTGGAAGCAATGGCCAGCGGCCTGCCCGTGGTTGCCTTTAATGTAACAGGCCCGGCAGATGTAATTGATGAAGACGCACAAGCCAGTCAAATTGGCTTCCTGGCGAGTTCTGATGAAAGACTTCGGGAACTGGCCATAAAAGCCTGGGAAACCTTAAAAAACAACACGGATCTGCCCCTGAAATGCCGCCACTACGTGTTGCAACATTACAGCTGGCAAGTTGTTGCAGACATGCTGGTGAACAATCTAAAACGCTGCACCGTTGAAATGAAAACCCATTACCTTGAAGTAACCTGAAGGCAAATTTATACCGGCTGAAAACCATATTGCAAGGCTTGAAACGTACATTTTTTTTCTTTACACTATCAGTCAATAAATCAAGCCATTGGCTTCTTTTAACGGAATGCCTGCATTCTTAAATATGCAAAAAATACTGGTGAAAACGATACTGGCTTTACAATAATTTACCCTTCTTTGTTTTTATTTCAATTAGTATTTGTAAAATTTTTTAATTGATAATTCCCACTTTAAACCGTTATAGTAAGACACGGACCCAAAATAACGTGAGTCTAGCCCTCAAATTTTGTTTTCTTATTCAATAATTTTTTGCTGTGTGTTTGGGTTTAACGGCAAGCCAATGCTTTTTGCAC